>RGQD01000041.1 GCA_010030205.1 Betaproteobacteria bacterium | reverse complement strand
CCGCTTGCCGATTCGCGGCGATCGGGCCCGGCAGGGCTACCAGGCCTGGCTGGCGGCCGACGGCCCCAAGGCTTTCGCCATCCACGCGATCAAAGGCCAATGGGCCTCGGCCTGGGGCGGTGACCGACCTTTGCTGCGTGCATTGCAGCGCTGCGAGCGCGACGCCCAGCAGCCCTGCCGGCTCTATGCGGTCGATGACCAAGTGGTTTGGGCGCCGGAATGACCCGCCAGGCTTGTTGCTGACCAAGACCATCGAGGTAAACCATGTTCGAGAAAATCCTGATTGCCAATCGTGGTGAGATCGCTTGCCGGGTGGCAGCCACCGCGCGCCGCTTGGGTATCCGCACGGTCGCTGTCTTTTCCGAAGCTGATGCCGGCGCGCGCCATGTGCTGGCCTGTGACGAGGCCGTGGCGATCGGCGGTGCGACGCCGCGCGACAGCTACCTGCGTGCCGACCGCATCCTCGCCGCAGCCTTGGCCACCGGCGCGCAGGCTGTGCATCCGGGTTACGGTTTCCTGTCGGAGAACGCCGGCTTCGCGCGCGACTGCGTCGACGCTGGCGTCGTCTTCATCGGCCCGCCGCCCGAAGCGATTGCCGCGATGGGCAGCAAATCGGCTGCCAAGACCTTGATGGAAAAAGCCGGCGTTCCGTTGGTACCGGGTTACCACGGCCAGGACAATGATCCCGCGCTGCTGGCGGCCGAAGCCACGCGCATCGGCTATCCGGTGCTGATCAAGGCCAGCGCCGGCGGTGGCGGCAAGGGCATGCGCCGTGTTGACCGCGCCGAGGACTTCGGCGCCGCGCTCGCCTCGTGCCAGCGCGAGGCCAGGTCGAGCTTTGGCGATGACCATGTGCTGGTTGAGCGTTATGTGCTGCGGCCGCGCCATATCGAGATCCAGGTCTTTGGCGACAGCCACGGCAGCTGCCTCCACCTCTTCGAGCGCGACTGCTCGGTGCAGCGCCGCCACCAGAAAGTGCTCGAGGAATCCCCTGCGCCGGGCCTGAGCGCCGAACGCCGCGCCGAGATGGGCGCTGCCGCAGTGGCGGCGGCCAAAGCCGTCGGCTATGTCGGTGCGGGCACGGTGGAGTTCATCGCCGAGCAGCTCGATGACGGCGACCTGCGCTTCTACTTCATGGAGATGAACACCCGGCTGCAGGTCGAGCACCCGGTCACCGAGGCGGTCACCGGGCTCGATCTGGTCGAGTGGCAGCTGCGCGTGGCCGCAGGCCAGCCGCTGCCGCTGCGCCAGCACGAGCTGGCGATCAACGGCCATGCGATCGAAGCCCGCATCTGCGCCGAAAACCCCGACGGCGGTTTTTTGCCAGCGACCGGCACGATGGACGTGCTGCGCTGGCCGCCGCATGTAGCGTTCGAGCGCACGAGCGTGCAAGACCCGGTACGGGTCGATGCCGGCGTCGGTGAGGGCGACGCGATCAGCCCGCATTACGACTCGATGATCGCCAAGCTCATCGTCTGGGGCGAGAGCCGAGCCCAGGCGCTGGCCCGACTTGACGCCGCACTCGCGGCCACCCACATCGTCGGCCTGCACAGCAACGTTGCGTTCTTGCGTCGGGTCGTGCGCAGCACCGCATTTGCCACGGCCGACCTCGACACCGCGCTGATCGAGCGCGAGCGCGCCGTGCTGCTGAACCAGCCGCCGCTGGCGCTGGAGATTGCAGCGGCCGGCGTGGTCGCGCGGGCCTTGAGCGAGGAGCAGGCGCTGGCCGGCGCCGACCCCTGGTCGCGGCGCGACGGCTGGCGCTTGCACGGCGGGGCGCGCCGGCATTTCGACATCGAGCACGCCGGCGCGGTGCATGCGTTTGCACTGGCGCGGCCGCACAGCAGCGCGGCCGATGCGCGCTTGGAGCTGCAGATCGGCAGCGAGCGCTGGCCCTTGCTGCTGCGGCCCCGAGCGGATCGCTCCAGCGCGGTCCATGAGCTCACACTGGGCCAGCGCAGGTTGCGCTTGGCGGTCTACGGCCACGGCGAACGGGTGGCGGTGTTCGCACCGGAAGCCAGCGCGGTGCTGCGCCAGATCGACGCGATCGCGCATGCCGGCGAGGGTGCTGCCGAGGGCGGCCGCTTGAGCGCGCCGATGCCTGGCAAGGTGATCGCCTACCTGGTCAAGCCGGGCGAGTCCGTGAGCCAAGGCCAGGCGCTGGCGGTGATGGAGGCGATGAAGATGGAGCACACGCTGAATGCGCCGCGCGACGGCGTGGTCGCCGAGTTGCTGTACGCGGTGGGCGACCAGGTCGCTGAAGGCGGCGACCTGCTGCGGCTGCAAGACTGATTGCAGCGCCATAATCTTGCCGCTTGAAAGGCCAAACCATGATTCCAGAACGCGTCACCCTGGTCGAAGTCGGTCCGCGCGACGGCTTGCAGAACGAGGCGCTGCCGGTGGCGGCGGCGCACAAGGTCGAGTTGGTGCACCGGCTGCAGGACGCGGGCTTGCGCGAGATCGAGGTCACCAGCTATGTCAGCCCGAAATGGGTACCGCAGATGGCCGACAACGCCCAGGTGATGGCCGCGATCGCGCGCCAGCCAGGCGTTCGCTACAGCGTGCTGGTGCCCAACATGCTGGGTCTGCAGGCCGCGCTGGCCGGCGGCGCAGCGACGCGTCCGGATGAAGTGGTGGTGTTCGGCGCCGCCACGCAGGCATTCAGCCGGCGCAACATCAACTGCAGCATCGAAGAGAGCATCGAGCGCTTTGCGCCGGTGGTCGCCGCTGCACGCGAGGCCGGGCTCAAGGTCCGGGCGGCCATCTCCTGCGCGCTGGGCTGCCCTTACCAGGGCGAGGTCACTGCTGACGAGGTCGAGCACCTGGTCAAGCTGTTCAAGGCGATCGGCGTGCACCACTGCGGTGTGGCCGACACGATCGGCGTGGGCACGCCGCGCCAGGTGCAGGCAGCGATGGAGCGTGCGCTCAAGCATTACCCGCTGCACGAAGTCAGTGGCCATTTCCACGACACCTATGGCCAGGCACTGGCCAACATCAACGCCTGCTTGCAGATGGGCGTTCACAGCTTCGACACCAGCATCGCCGGTCTGGGTGGCTGCCCCTACGCCAAGGGTGCGACCGGCAATGTCGCGACCGAGGATGTAGTGTTCATGCTGCGCGGCATGGGCATAGACACCGGGGTCGACCTCGATGCGCTGGTCGACGTGGGGGGCTTCATCTCCGACTTGCTGGGTCGGGCGCCGGTCTCGCGCGCCGGCAAGGCGTTGTTGATCAAGCGCGGCCGGGTTTTCGCATGAGCATGGCGCAGGTCGATGTGCTGCGGCCTGAGGGTTTTCGGCGGGTCGCGCGCTGGCTGGCCGAGCGTGGGCATCGCGATGAACCGCGCTGGCTCGATGTTGCCGCCCGGACTTGCGAGGAGGCGGCCACCGCGCTCGAGGTGCAGACCGGGCAGATCGCCAAGAGCGTGATCTTTCGGCGTCTGGTCGACGGCGTCGCGGTGCTGGTCGTGACCTCGGGCGACCGGCGGGTCGACCTGCACAAGGTGGCGGCGCAACTCGGCCTGGCGCCAACCGACCTGGGCCGCGCTGATGCAGCTTTCGTCAAACAGCAGACCGGTTTTTCGATCGGCGGCGTCGCGCCGGTGGCCCATGCTTGCGCGCCAGTGGTGCTGGTCGACCGTGAGCTGTTTCGCTTTGACGAGGTCTGGGCCGCTGCAGGCCATCCGCACGGCGTGTTCTGTCTGTCGCCGGCCGAGTTGCTTGCGCTGACGGGTGCGCCGGTGGCCGATGTGGTGGAGGTCTTGTGAGTACGCCTGCGCCTCGTGCCGTGGCCAGCCCTTGCGTCAGCCTGTGCCGGATGGATGCCGACAGCGGCTGGTGTCTGGGGTGCTTGCGCACGCTGGATGAGATCGCCAACTGGGGCTCGCTCGACGATGCAGGCAAGCGCGAGGTGATGATTCGGCTGGGTCCACGCCGCTTGGCCGCGCGAGCCCGCAAATTGGTGGCACAAGTCCGACCCGAGGCCTGACCCTATGAAACGCATCAGTTTTCACTTCGATGTGCTGTCGCCCTATGCCTGGTTGGCGTTTGAGCGCCTGCCGCAGGCGCTTGAAGGCTTCAGCGTCGCCATCGACTATCAGCCGCTGTTGCTGGCCGGCTTGCTGGGCCATTGGGGCCAGAAAGGGCCTGCCGAGATCGTCCCCAAGCGAGCCTGGACTTACCGTCAGGTCGCGTGGCTGGCGGCTCAACAGGGCACCTGCCTGCAATTGCCCAGGCCGCACCCTTTCAATCCCTTGGCACTGCAGCGGCTGGCGCTGGCCACAGTGCCTGCCGGTGGCTCACCCAGCCGCCGGGTGGTGGAACTGCTGTTCCGGCATGTCTGGTGCCGCGAAGGAGCCGATCCGAACGAGACTGCAGCATTGCGGTCCTTGACCGAACAGCTGGCGCTGCGGCGTGACCCGGCTGGTGCTGAGGTCAAGGCCGAACTGCGCGAGCGCACTGAGGCGGCCGCTGCGGCGGGTTTGTTCGGCGTGCCCACGCTGGTCTGCGAAGGGCGAGCTTTTTTCGGTCTGGATGCCTTGCCGATGCTGCGTGCGGCATTGCTGGGCGATGCCTGGTTCGATACCCCAACTTGGGACGAGGCAGGCAAGCAGCCTGCCGGACTGCAGCGCGCGCCGCGCGAGCTACCGGCCTGAAGCTTTCCCAGGCGAGGTAGGTATTTACCCGCGAATTCGGGTTGACCAAACGACCTCAATCGACGGGCCTTTACCTATGAAGACAAGCCCGTAGTGGCTTGGATACACGGCCTTGTTTCGTCAGCAATTGGTCAGGCTGGGGCTGCACAGTGCGATTCGGGGACATTGCGTTGGGCGCCATGTCCTTTTTCCAAGAACACAACGGAGCAATCGACATGGCATCCTCAGGATCTGCAGGCGCGGGAATGAGTTCGGGCTCGAGGCCTATCCCGAAAGACGAGAAGATGGTCATCTTCGCGTCGTCTTTAGGGACGGTGTTCGAGTGGTACGACTTCTATCTCTTCGGCGTGATGTCGGCAATCATCGCCGCCAACTTCTTCACCGCGCTCGACCCCGCGACGCGCGACATCTTCACGCTGCTGGCCTTTGCTGCCGGTTTCGCGGTGCGACCTTTCGGCGCGATCATCTTCGGCCGTCTCGGCGACTTGGTCGGTCGCAAATACACCTTTTTGGTGACGATCCTGATCATGGGTTTGTCGACTTTCCTGGTGACCTTTCTGCCCAATTACGCGACCTGGGGCTTGGCTGCACCGGTCGCGCTGATCTCGCTGCGTTTGCTGCAAGGCCTGGCGCTGGGCGGCGAGTACGGCGGTGCTGCCACCTATGTGGCCGAACACGCACCGCATGACAAGCGCGGCGCCTACACCGCATGGATCCAGACCACCGCCACGGTGGGCTTGATGCTCGCGCTGATGGTGATCTTGGGCACCCGACTGACCGTCGGCGAGAAGGAATTCGTAGCCTGGGGCTGGCGCATTCCTTATGCGTTCTCGGGCCTGTTGCTGATCATCTCGGTCTGGATCCGGCTCAAACTCAGCGAGTCGCCGGCGTTCACGAAGATGAAGGCCGAGGGCAAGACCTCGAAAGCACCGTTGACCGAGTCCTTTGGTCAGTGGAGCAACCTGAAGATCGTGATCCTGGCGCTGATCGGCGGTACCGCCGGTCAGGCCGTGGTCTGGTACACGGGTCAGTTCTACACCTTGTTCTTCCTGCAGACCTTCCTGAAGATAGACGGGCCGACGGCCAACATCCTGATCGCGATCTCGCTGATCTTGGGTACACCGTTCTTCCTCATCTTCGGTTCGCTGTCGGACAAGATCGGCCGCAAGCCCATCATCATGGCCGGTTGCCTGATCGCCGCGTTGACTTACTTTCCGCTGTTCAATGCGCTGACCACCTATGGCAACCCGAAGCTGCAAGCCGCGATTCAGAAGTCGCCCGTCACGGTGGTCTCGGACCCGGCCGACTGCGGCGTTTTGCTGAACCTGACCGGCACCAAGGTGTTCACCAACGCCTGTGACGTCACGCGCAGCTACCTGGCCAATGCGGGTGTCAACTACGACAAGGTCGATGGTCCGGCCGGCACGATCGCCACCGTCAAGGTCGGCGACAAAGCCGTGGCTGGCTATGACGCCAAGGCGCCTGGCGGCAAGGAAGAGAAAGCACGCTTCGAGAAGGAAGTTCGCGGCGCGCTCAACGACGCAGGCTATCCGGCCAAGGCCGACCCGATCGTCGCGGGCTCGTCCAATTGGTGGATGCTGGTGCTGATCCTGACCATCATGGTGATCTATGTGACGATGGTCTACGGCCCGATCGCCGCGATGCTGGTGGAGTTCTTCCCGACCCGTATCCGCTACACCTCGATGAGCCTGCCGTACCACATCGGCAACGGCTGGTTCGGCGGATTCCTGCCGGCGATCTCGTTCTCGATCGTCGCGGCCCAAGGCAATATCTACAGCGGGCTGTGGTATCCGATCATCATCGCCGCGATGACTTTTGTCGTCGGCATGCTGTTCGTCAAGGAGACCAAGGACGTGGACATCTACGCCAACGACTGAACGTTTGCTTCCGGGCCTTGCGCCCGGTGCAAGGCACCCGGGCGCGTCCCGGGTGACGCATGGACCGGCGTCGAATCCGATCCATGCGTCACAGTGCCATGTTGTGCACTCACTTCAAAAGTTTTCGTCAGCCGCTATGTGGAAAATCCTGCTGGGTTTCATCTTGTTCGCCGCAGTCGCGCTCTGGATCCTGAACAAGTCCGGCGCTGACGTCGACATGGGCGGTGAAAAGCACAACGTCGAAGCCGGTCATTCAGCGCCCGCTGCTGAGTCAGCCTCGGCAGCGTCGCACTGAGCGCACGACCAACGCCGTCCCTGTGCGCGGCTGTCGCTTGACCCGTATCAAGCGAAGCCCGGACTTGTAGGCCTAGAGTGACAGTCTTCGAGATATCGAAAGGCTGTCATGTACCGCAATCTCTTTGTGCCGGTGGACGGTGGCGCGCTCAGTGAGCGCGCGATGCAGGCCAGCATAGACTTCGCCCGCCAGCTGGGTGCTGCGATCACCGGTTTCGTGGTCGAGCCCGATTCGCCGATGCCCACCGACGCCATGCCGATGCAGAGCTACGCATTGGCAGCCCGGCGTCATGTCGAGCGTACCGATGAGCATGCACGCGCTGTGCTCACGCGTTTCGAGCAGAAAGCCAACGAGGCCGGCGTGGTGTTTACCGGCTTGCATGCCCACAGCGACGGCGTGGACCGCGCGATCATTGAGCAGGCCGAGAACTCGGGTTGTGACCTGATCGTGATGCTGACCCATGGCCGTGGTGTGTTGGGTGAGCTGCTGTTCGGCTCGCACACCAAGAACGTGCTGTCCAGGAGCAAGCTGCCGCTGCTCGTGCTGCGCTGAATCTTCCGGCCTGGGTTTTCAGGGTGCGAACAGGCTCAGCCGGTCCAGCCTGGCTTCGATCTCGGCCATCATCTGCCGGTAGGCCGGGCCGCCAACGCCGCCGAATCGGCTTTGAAACTCCTGGGCGCTGAGGGCTTCGGGCAGGTCGGCTGCGGCTGGCATCAACTCGTGCTCCTGCACACCTGCAGCGAGCCTAGCTTGCAGGGCCTGCGGGTGGCGAATGGCCTGCAGACCAAAACGGCTGCCCGCACGGTCGGCGGTCAGGTCATGGAAATTGAAGCCGCTGCCGCCCTGCGAGTCGGCCACTTCCTTGTAAAGCCCAACGGCGTCCGCGAACACGCCACCGGCTTCGGCAGCAAGCGCTGCCGACACCAGGAAGTGCTGGGGCGTGTCGATCCGCGCCAGCAGGGTGATCTGCAGTGGCAGCAGCGGTGCATCAGGCAACAGCAGTGACAGGCTTGGCGGGTTGACCATCAAGGCCAGGGCCATCAACGCGGCGCGGTTCTCCAGGACGGCACTGGCCGCATCGACCGAGCGCTGGCGTGCGAGCGCAAAGACCGGCGGCAGCAGTTGGATCATCGACATCTGGCGCGCTGACCCGAAATCGCTGGCCGCGCGTGCCGCCGCCTGGGCATAGACCAGCAGCCTGGCCAGGTCAGTGGCTGGCAGCAAGCTGCTGGCCAGCGCCTGCAGCGGCTGGTCTGTCCACGCATAGGCCAGCGCCAGCCCTTGCGAGCTGAAGCCCACATGGACGAGCAAGCGCTGTACCAACTCGCTCTGTCTGCGCAGGTCGAAGGCTTCGAGCAGCCAAGGCAGCATTTGTTCGGCCAGCCAGCAAGGAACGCGCAATCCGCCCAACCGCAGCTGTTCGATCTGCGGTGACGCGCCGTCCTCGCGCAGCCAGACGTCGAGGTTGAGCCAGACGCCTGGCGGCAGGCTTGGCGACGCCAGGCTGACCTGGACCTTTGCCAGACCGGCTTGCAGCTGGACTCTCGCACGGGTCTCGCCAAACCGGTGCCCGACTTGATGGATCAGCAATTCCAGGTCGCGCTGCGACAGCGTCAGGGAATGGGTGATGCCCGGCAGTTTGCCGTTCGGGTTGTGTTGCTGCAGCAGTTGCATCGCACGCGCGATGTCGTTGGCGGTGATCGCCGGCGTCTGGGGCGCCAGCGCTGCCGACTCCAGCGCCAGCCACAGCGCTACCAGCAAACTCAGGACCAGCAGCAGTGAAACAGCCAACCCGCGCATCAGCAGACCGACGGCGCGAAGCTTGCCGCTTTTCGGACTCGCTCGGCCAGCCATGCCCGGTTTCGCAGCGCTGCTGCTACCAAGCATCGACGAAGCGGGCGCCTCTGCTCTTGCTTGGCGTGCCTGTGCTGGCCAAGCCGCGTGTCAGCCAGGTACGGGTTTCGGCCGGGTCGATCACCGCGTCGATCTCCAGCGTGGTGGCCATGTTGATTGCCGAGCCGCTGGCGTATTGCTGCGCCACCAGCCGGTCGTAGAGCGCAGCGCGGTCGGGGCCCTCGGCGGCGGCTTCGAGCTCCTTGCGATAGCCCAGCTTGACAAATCCCTCCAGTCCCATGCCACCGAACTCGCCGGTGGGCCAGGCGACGGTGAACACCGGGGCGTCGAAGCCGCCCACGGCCATCGCTTGCGCGCCCAGGCCGTAACCTTTGCGCACGACGACGGTGAAGCAGGGCACTTGCAGGTGCGCTGCGCTGACAAAGAGCCGGCAGGCATGACGGACCTGGGCTTGGCGCTCGACCTCGGGGCCGACCATGAAGCCAGGGGTGTCGCACAGGCTCAGCATCGGCAGGCCATGGGCGTTGCACAACTGCATGAAGCGCGCGGCCTTGTCGGCGCCGTCCGGGTCGATCGCGCCGCCCAGGTGGTGCGGGTTGTTGGCGAAGACGCCGATCGGTCGTCCTTCGATGCGGACCAGCGCGGTGATCATGCCGGCACCGAAGCCGGCGCGCAGTTCCAGCACGGATCCGGTATCGGCCAGCGCGTGCAGCACCGCGCGCATGTCGTAGACGCGCAGCCGGTTCTCCGGGATCAGATGGCGCAGCGCGCGGGCGTCGCCGGCTGCCCAGCCTTGGGTGCGGCCCTGGAAATAGCCCAGGTATTGCCGCGTCGCGGCCACTGCGGCGGCCTCGTCAGCCACCAGGATGTCAATCACGCCGTTGTGGTGCAGGTCGGCGGCCGGGCCGATCTCCTCGGGTCGGAACAGTCCGAGCCCGCCGCCTTCGATCATCGCCGGTCCGCCCAGGCCGATGTTGGCGGCCTGGGTTGCGATGATCACGTCGGCGCAGCCCAGCAGCGCCGCGTTGCCGGCAAAGCAGCGGCCATGCACCACGCCGACCACCGGCACCTTGCCTGACAGCGCGGCGAACTGGCTGAAGGTGTGGTTGTTCAGCCCGGCAATGATAGGCATGTCGACATCGCCGGGCCGCCCGCCGCCGCCCTCGGCGAACAGCACGGTGGGCAGCTTCCACTGGTGGGCCAGGCCCAGCAAGCGATCCTTCTTGTGGTGGTTGCGCCAGCCCTGGGTGCCGGCCAGCACGGTGTAGTCGTAAGCCATCACCGCGCAGCGGCTGCGCTCGGGGCCGAAGTCGGCGCCGTTGACCGCGCCTATGCCGGTGACCATGCCGTCGGCCGGCGTGTTGCGCACCAGATCGTCGAGCGTGCGGCGCCGGTTCTGCGCCGCGACCGCGTAGGCGCCGTACTCGATGAAGGTGTCCGGATCGCAAAGGTCTTCGACGTTCTCGCGCGCGGTGCGGCCGCCGGCTGCATGGCGCCGCGCCACCACGGCGGGCCGGGCCGCGTCGAGCGTGAGCGCGTCGCGGTCGAACACCCGCTGCAGGTCGGGGCGGACGTGGTCGGGGTCTAGCACCAGCGCCGCGACGGCCTCGACCTGCGCCTGGTCGACTGGCGCGAGCAGCATCAACAGCTGGCCTTCGTTGACGAAGTCTCCCGACGCCACGCACAGCGCGCTGACGCAGGCGGCGCCCTGCAGGTTGATGCCATGCTGCATCTTCATCGCTTCGAGTACCAGCACTTCGGCACCTGCGGCCAGGGTCTCGCCGACCTGCGCGTTGAACTGCACCAGCCGACCTGCCATCGGCGCTTGGATGCCGATCTGGCCTTCGGGTATCACCGTCGACGGCAAGGCGGCCAGCGGCGCTGCAGCCGGGCTTGGCTGGGCGCTGTCGGTCTGGGTTTCGATCTGCGCGCGCAGCGCCGGCCACTGCGCCTCGATCCAGCGGGTGTGGACCTCGCCGAGCTGCACCTCGGGGTTGGCTGCCAGCGCGCGCAACAGCGGCAGGTTCGTCACCAGCCCGGCGATCTGGCATTCGGCCAGCGCGCGCTGCGAGCGCCGCAGCACCGCGTCGAAATGCCCGCTGCGGTGGCTGACGATCAGCTTGGCCAGCAGGCTGTCATAGTGCGGCGACGGTGCTGCACCGTGGCGAGCATGGCTGTCGACCCGGATCCCTGGGCCGCTGGGCAACTCGCAGCGTGTGATCTGGCCGCTGGACGGCCTGGCCTGGCCTTGCGCGTCCAGGCTCTCGGCATTGATTCGCCACTGCACTGCGAAGCCGCGTGCCGGTGGCGGATGCGCCGGGTCCAGGCCGAGCGCGGCCAGCGTGCTGCCGGCGGCGATCGAGATTTGCGCCTGCACCAAATCGACGCCGGTCACTTCTTCGGTCACGGTGTGTTCGACCTGCAGCCTCGGGTTGGCTTCAATGAAGACGAAGGGCAGGTCCTTGGATTGATCGTCGACCAGGAATTCGAAAGTGCCCAGACTTTGATAGCCGGTGGCGCGCGCCAGCGTCAGCGCAGCCCGCAGCAATTGCTCGCGCAGCGCAGGCTTCAGGTTCGGGCTGGGCGCAATCTCGACCAGCTTCTGGAAGCGGCGCTGCAGCGTGCACTCGCGCTCGCCCAGCGCCATCACTTGGCGGCCATCGCCGATCACCTGGACTTCGAGGTGGCGCGCGCGCTGGATCAGCCTCTCGGCATAGACCTCGCCGACACCGAATGCTGCCAGCGCCTCCGCTGCGCAGCGCTGGTAGGCCTCGGCCAGCCCGGCGGGGTCGGGCACCGCGCGCATGCCGCGTCCGCCGCCACCGGCCACTGCCTTGAGCATCACGCCGCACTGCGGGTCGAGCCGGCGTTGGTCGGCGAAAAAGGCTTCGATCTCGGCCAGGCTGGCCGCTGCTGTTCCCGGCAGCAGCGGCACGCCGTGCTCGGCGGCGAGCCGGCGAGCATTGGCCTTGTCGCCGAACATCGCCAGCTGCGCCGGCGTTGGGCCGATGAACACCAAGCCGGCGTCCGCGCAAGCCTGGGCGAAGTCGGCCCGCTCGCTGAGGAAACCGTAGCCAGGGTGCACCGCTTCGCAGCGCTGCTGGCGTGCCACAGCGACCAGCGCGGCGATGTCTAGGTAAGCCGCTGGGCCGGTGGCCTCAAGCGCCACGGACTCGTCGGCCAGACTGCGGTGCAGCGCGCTGGCGTCGTCGCGGGCGTAGACCGCGACAGTGGTCATTCCCAAGTCCTGGGCGGCGCGGATGATCCGGATGGCGATCTCACCGCGGTTGGCAATCAGCAGCTTCTTGAACATGGGTACCCCGCGGTGTGATCGCCGCACGCTTCGCGTGCTCGGCAGTTTGATGGTGACCCTAGGTGCGCGCAGCGCCCCTGGGGCTCCATCGCAAGCCCGGCCGGGCCGGGCTTGTCACCGCAGTTGGCTATCAACAGTTTTTTGAACATATCAGTTTTCCATGGTGGCCAACGCCGCTGTCGTTGCATTCAACCGGTCTGACCCAGCGGACGCCGCGGAACCGGCTTGGCCGGGCCGCTGGCGTTGCCCCCTTGAGGGGGAGCGGCGCAGCCGCTTCGGAGGTGGTTTTGTATCAGTTTTCGTCTTTGAGCATTCGGCGCAAGACCTTGCCCGCGCCGGTGGCCGGCAAGGTCTCGATGAATCGCACTGTCTTGGGCACCTTGTAGACCGCCATGTTGTCGCGCGACCATTTGATCAGCCCGGCTTCGTCCAGGTCCTGCCCGGGTTGGCGCACGATGAAGGCCCGCACCACCTCGCCACGCTCGGGATCGTCAACCCCGATCACCGCAGCCTGGGCCACCGCCGGGTGGCGGATCAACAGGGTTTCGACTTCTTCGGGGAACACGCTGTAGCCCGAGACCTTGATCATCTCCTTGAAGCGGCCCATGAAGGTCAGGTAGCCGTCGGCGTCGACCCGGCCCATGTCGCCGGTGTGGACCCAGCCTTCGCGCAGCGTCTTGGCGGTGGCTTCGGGCTTGTTCCAGTAGCCCAGAAAACTGCCTCGGCTCTTGAGCACGATCTCGCCGGCCTCGCCGCTGGCGCGCTCCATGCCGCTGTCCGGGTCGAGGATGCGTATCGTCACGCCGGTGACCGGCTTGCCGTGGCTGCCCCAGCGGATCGCGTCGCGCGGCATGTAGGTGTCGCAGGTATGGGTCTCCGACAAGCCGTAAGCGGCCTCGAAGCTCTCGCAGTTCGGGGCCAGTTCGCGCCACTGCTGGGCCAGGCCTTCGGTGAAGCTGATGCCGAAACTGGTGACCGGGTTGATGCGCAGGCTGGCGAGGTCGAACTGGCGCGCCTGGGGCAGCGCCCTGCAGGCGACGTTCATCGGCGCGATGCTGTACCACCAGCTCACCCGGTGGCGGTCGATCGCCTGCAGCACGGCCAGCGGATCGAAGCGGTAGAGCAGCACCGTCGTCGCGCCGGCGTAGACGCTGACGTCCACGCCCATCAGCATGCCGGCGATGTGGTAGAGCGGCGCGATCGCCAGCAGCACATCGTCTGCCTGCACGCTGTTGCATTGGGCGGTGGCGGCGGTCTTGAACAACGCGTTGTCGAAACTCAGCATCGCGCCCTTGGGTAGCCCGGTGGTGCCCGAGGTATAGGTCATCACCGCGAGAAAGTCCTCACAGTCGGCGGGCAGTTCGCGCGGCGCAGCTTTCATCTGCAGCAGTTCGGCCGGCACCTCGATGCTGGCCTGGTGCTCGGGATTGTCGGGCAGCAGGTCGGCGTAGTGCACGACGAACACATGGGCCAGTGCGCTGGCCGCGCGCACCTTGGTCACCGTGCCCAGCAGCGGCGCGGCCGCGACGATCACCCGGGCCTGCAGGTCGCCGAGCTGGTAGGCCAGCTCGTGCTCTTTGTTCAGCGGGCCGCAGGGGCAAACCACCGCGCCGAGCTTCTGGATGCCGAAATGCGCCATCGCGTATTGCGGACAATTGGCCATGAACAGCGCCACCGGGTCGCCGGCGCACACCCCCAAGGCCGCCAGCCGGGCGGCAAAAGCGTCGCTCGCGGCGTCGAGCTCGGCGTAGCTGATCGCGCGGCCGTACCAGAGGTAGGCGGGCTTGTCGGGCTGGCGGCGGGCGTGGGCTCGCAGGTGTTCGTGCAAGGGCAGATCGGGCGCGCTAGTGTCTTTCGGGTTCGATGGGTCCATGCCAGTTCGGGCCTCGGTTCTGGGTGGTTCAGCGGCCAGCCTCGGCGGCCGGTCCGCTGGCGAATCAGGCGATTGTCCGCAGCTCGCCGGCGCCGAACAGGTTGCTAGTGCAGCGCCCGCAGATCGTCGGGTGGGCTGCATCGCTGCCGACATCGTCGCGGTAATGCCAGCAGCGCTCGCATTTTTGCGCCGTGGCCGGCGTCACCGTCAGCGCCAGCGCTTCGGCCTCGGCCAGCGTCGCTTCTGAGGTGATCAGCACGAACTTCAGCGCATCGCCCAGCGAGGCCAGTAGCGCGTGGGTCTCGGGCGGCGCACCCAGCAGCACCTTGGCCTGCAGTGACGAGCCCAGACCACCAGCGCTGCGAACGTCCTCGATCGCCTTGTTCGTCGCCTCGCGCAGTTCACGGATCGCCGCCCATTTGGCCAGCAGCGCCGGGTCGGGCGTGGCGAGCGGCCAGTAAGTTTGCTTGAAGATCGATCCATGGCCGGGCGCGAACAGCGCCCAAGCCTCCTCGGCGGTGAAGCTCAGGAACGGCGCCATCCAGCGCAGCATCGCCTGGGTGATGTGCCACAGCGCGGTCTGCGCGCTGCGTCGCGCCACGCTGTCGGGCGCGCTGGTGTAGAGCCTGTCCTTGAGCACGTCGAGGTAGAAAGCGCCCAGGTCTTCGGAGCAGTAGATGCCGAGCTTGGAGACCACCGGGTGGAACTCGTAGACCTCGTAGTGGGCCAGGATCTCGTCTTGCAGCGCGCTGGCACGGGTCAGCGCGTAGCGGTCGATCTCGAGCATCTGCTCGGGCGCGACGCTGTGCGTGGCGACATCGAAGTCGCTGACATTGGCCAGCAGGAAGCGCAGCGTGTTGCGGATCCGGCGGTAGCCGTCGACCACCCGGGCCAGGATCTTGTCGTCACCGGCGATGTCGCCGGAGTAGTCGCTCGACGCGACCCAGAGCCTGATGATGTCGGCACCCAGCTTCTGGCTGATCACCTGCGGCTCAATGCCGTTGCCCAGGCTCTTGCTCATCTTGCGGCCTTGGCTGTCGACCGTGAAACCGTGGGTCAGCAGTTGCCGGTAGGGTGCGCGGTCGAAGATCGCGCAGGCCAGCAGCAGCGAAGAGTGGAACCAGCCGCGGTGCTGGTCATGGCCTTCCAGGTACAAATCGGCCTCGGGTCCCGTGTCGTGGTGGCCCAGGCTGCCGTGTGAATCGGCATGGGTGCCCTCGACGATGGTCGCGGCCTGGTCGAGGATCTCCATCGTGCGCGGGTGCAGCTCGCCGGTCTCCTGGTGCAGGAAGAAGGGCACGGGCACGCCCCAGCTGCGCTGGCGGCTGATGCACCAGTCGGGTCGGTTCGCGATCATGTCGCGCAGGCGCACCCGGCCGTTCTCGGGGTAAAAACCGGTCTCGCCTATCGCTTCTAGCGCCAACTCGCGCAGCGTCTTGGGCGCTTTGTCCTTCGTGAAAACGCCTTCGCCTTCGTCCATCCGGATGAACCACTGCGCTGCGGCGCGGTAGATCACCGGGGATTTATGGCGCCAGCAATGCGGGTAGCTGTGGCTGATGGTCTCGGTCGCGAGCAAGCGTGCGGCGCCGCGCAGCGCTTCGATCACCACCGGCACCGCTTTCCAGATGTTCTGGCCACCGAACAATGGAAAGTCGGCGGCGTAGCTGCCATAGCCTTGCACAGGGTTGAGGATGTCCTCGATCTGCAGGCCATGGGCGCGGCATGAATTGAAGTCGTCCACACCGTAAGCCGGCGAGCTGTGGACCAGGCCGGTGCCGTCGTCGGCAGTGGCGTAATCGGCCAGGTAGACCGGGCTGAGCCGGTCGTAGCCTGCGTCGACCTGGGCCAACGGGTGGTGGAACTGGGTGCCGCCGAGTTTCTCGCCCAGCGTGGTGGCGAGCACCGTGCCGGCGATGCCGTAGCGCAGCAGGCACTTCTCGACCAGCGACGCCGCCAGCACCAGCAGGCCGCGCTCGGTGTCGACCAGCGCGTACTCGAGCGCCGGGTTCAGGTTGAGCGCCTGGTTCGCGGGGATGGTCCAGGCGGTGGTGGTCCAGATCACCGCGAACGCATCCTGGGTCAGCGAGGCCAGGCCGAAGGCGGCGGCCAGCTTGTCGGGCTCGGCGCACAAAAAGGCCACGTCCACGGTCTGGCTGCTTTTGTCGGCGTACTCGATCTCGAACTCGGCCAGCGACGAGGCGCAGTCGAAGCACCAGTAGACCGGCTTCAAGCCACGGTAGACGAAACCGCGCTCGATCACCCTTTTGAAAGCGCGGATCTCGCCCGCCTCGTTGGCGAAGTCCATCGTGCGGTAAGGGTGGTCCCAGTCGGCCAGCACGCCCAGGCGCTTGAAATCGGCCATCTGCTGGCCGATCTGCTCGGTCGCGAAAGCGCGGCTCTTGGCCTGCATGTCGTCGCGGCTCAACTTGCGGCCGTGTTTCTTTTCGATCGCGTTCTCGATCGGCAGGCCATGGCAGTCCCAGCCTGGGACAAATTGGGCGTCAAAGCCGGCGAGCTGCCGTGACTTGACCACCATGTCCTTGAGCACTTTGTTGACGGCGTGACCCATGTGGATCTGGCCGTTGGCGTAAGGCGGGCCGTCGGCGAAGATGAACTTGGGTGCATTGCAGCGCGCGTCGCGCAGTTGCTTGTAAAGCCCTTCGTCTTGCCACTGCTTGACCCAGCCCGGCTCGCGCTTGGGCAGGTCGCCGCGCATCGGGAACGGCGTGTCAGGCAGGTTCAGCGTGGCGCGGTAGTCGGTGGGGGTTTGAGGCTGGTGGGCGTCGGTCATGGCAGCGTCGCGCCGGTTGGGCCGGCGCGCTCATCGAGGCAATCGGTTGCCGTTGAAGGCGGGTGGCGCGGCCGTCAGAGGCCGGACGGCCGAACTTGTGCGTGCAGCGTCAGAGCGGCGAGCGCTGAATTCGGTCGCGCGTGTGCTGGCGGTGCGTGGCGGCATGCAGGCCCGCCTCGGCGCTGTACAGGACATTCATGCCCGAATTGTATGCGTCGGGTCTTGGCGCCGCCTGTCGCGCAGGGCTCGGCTGGGTCGTGGTTTGGAGGATTCAGTGCGCGGGTTGCGCTGAGAACCAGGCCTGGGCGTTGGCCGTGTCGCGGGCGATGCCGGACTGCAGCGCTTCGAGCGATTCGTACTTGAGCTCGTCGTGCAGCTTGTGCAGCAGACTCACGCTGACCAAGCGCCCGTAAGCGGCTTCTGGCCCGAACTCGGCCGGCCAGTCCAGGCAGTGCACTTCGAGCAGCACCCGGCCGGCGTCTTCGACGGTCGGCCGAACGCCCAGGCTCGCGACGCCGCGCAGCGTCTGCGAACCCAGGCCTTGCACCTCGACCGCGAAGATGCCCATCGCCGCCGGTCTGGTGTGGGCGAAGCGCAGGTTCAGCGTGCGAAATCCCAGCGTGCGGCCGAGTTTCATGCCGTGCACCACATGGCCGCTGATCGCGTAGGGTCGGCCCAGCAGCGCGGCCGTGCGCGCCATGTCGCCGGCGGCCAGCGCCTCGCGCACGGCAGAGCTCGACACCCGCAGTCCGTGCACCTCGTAGCTCATCATGCGCGCGACGTCGAAGCCCTGGCGCTGGCCTGCGGCGTCGAGCATCGCGTAATCCCCGGCCCGGCGCGCGCCGAAGCGGAAGTCGTCGCCCACCAGCACGTAGCGCGCGCGCAGGTCGCGCACCAGCACCTCGTCGATGAAGGCCTGCGGGCTGCGGGCCGCGAAGCGCTCGTCGAAGCGCAAGACCACCGCCTGGTCGACGCCGCAGCGCTCGAGCTCTGAGAGCTTGTCGCGCAGCGTCGCGATGCGCGCCGGTGCCGCGTCGGTGCGGCCGGACAGACTTGCGAAGTAGTCGCGCGGATGTGGCTCGAAGCTCATCACGCAGGACGGCAGGCCACGGTGCCTGGCCTCGCTGATCAGCAGCGCGAGCATGGCCTGGTGGCCGCGGTGAACGCCGTCGAAGTTGCCTATCGTCACCGCGCAGCCGGCCGAACCGCGTCTGTCGCTGCGCTCGTGCCCGCGCGCCATGGTCGCGCCCTGAGGTCCTCTAAATATTTGCATCGCCCGATTATCGCGATGCCGGTCTGCCGCAGACCGCCGCACGATTTCGCGCGGCGGTCTGTCTGCACCCTCAGGCGGCGCGTGCGGCGGCCTCGGCGGCGTAGCGCTGGGTGGCAGCTTCCACTGCCTGGCTGTGGATTACGGCGAGTTCAGGCCGGGCGGCGCGGGCGCGGTCGGCGGCCGCCTGGGTCGACATCTGGCCCTGCCAGCGCGGGAACACATGGCGCGCGATCAGGTCGTAGCTCTTGCGCGTGGCGTCGAAGTTGGCCCAGTTGTGGGCCAGCATCAGGTAGGCGCCGAAACCACCGTTGGACTGCTGCCAGAGCCGGTCGATCTGCTTGTTGACCATGTCGGGCGTGCCGATCGCGCCGAAGCCCGAATCGTTGACAAAGGAGATCATCTCCTTGACGTTGTTACCCGGCACCGCCATCTGTGGAAAGGCGGCCACTGCCTGGAAGTAGTCGAACCACTGCGCCATGCCGTACTCGACGTCGCGGTAGGCCTGGTCCATGGTCTCGGCCACGTGCACCATGCCCACCAGCCGCCACTTGTCGCGGTTGACTTTGGTCTTGTAGTGGGCGGCTTGCGCCTCCATCACATCCCAGTGCAGCGCCAGCGCGTCGAAGCCTGCGGCGGTGGTCGCGCCGATCGACAACAAGCCGACGCCGTGCATGCCAGCCAGTTTCGGGCCTGTGGGCGAGGCCACTGCCGGCACCGCGATGTCGAACAGCGGGTTGCTGTAGGGCCGCAGGTGAAGCTGCGCATCGCGCAAGTCCCAGCGGTCGTTTTTGAAGGTGACCGGCTCGTCGCTGGTCAGCAGCTTCATGATCACACCCAGGCCGTCTTCGAGCAGCGGCCGGGTCTGGGTCTGAGACAGGCCGACCATGATGCCGTCGCTGGGCAGTGACCCCGGCCCCAGGCCCAGCATCACCCGGCCGCGCGTCAGGTGGTCGAGTTGCACGATGCGCTCGGCGACCCACAGCGGGTTGTGGTAGCTCACGCTCGTGACACCCGAACCAAGCTTGATGTGACGGGTGCGCTCCGACGCCACCGCCATGAAGATCTCCGGGCTGGCGCTGATTTCGGTACCGGCCGAGTGGTGCTCGCCGCACCAAGCCTCGTCGTAGCCGCAGCGGTCCAGCCATTGCACCAATTCCAGATCCTGCTCGAGCGCCAGCGTGGGATTGATGCCGGGCTTGTGGAACGGGGCCAGGAAGATTCCGAATCGCATCCGATGACTCATAGCGCATGTCTCCTAGAGGGACTGATCCCGGTCGGGTTGGCTGGGCGTCCCGCCCTGACCGGGCCGGGGGGACACCCAGCCCTTGTACAGCGCGGGCACCGCGCTTGTCCAGCGGGTTGGCCCTGAGGTCAGGTGCGCGGCGTTGACGATTGACGGGCTATCGCGGCGTCTTGGCCATCAGCGCGGCGCGCTCGGCGTCACTGACGAAGCGCCACTGCCCCGACGCCGGCCCATCGGCCAGGGTCAGCGCTCCGAAGGCGCTGCGGTGCAGGCTGGTGCAGTGATTGCCCACGGCCGCGACCATGCGCTTGACCTGGTGGTACTTGCCCTGGATCAGCGTCAGCCTCAGGCTTTTCTCGCCGGTGAGCTCGCAGCCTTCGGCCAGCACCGGCAGCGGGTCGTCGTCTAGCACCACACCGCGCAGCATCTGCTCGACCTGGGCTGCATCGACCGGCCGATCGCAGCCTACCTCGTAGACCTTGGGCACGTGGTGCTTGGGCGAGGTCAGGCGGTGGATCAGCTTGCCGTCGTCGGTCAGCAGCAGCAAGCCGGTGGTGTCCTGGTCGAGCCGTCCGACCGGTTGAATGCCGCGCCTGCGAAGCGCTGCGGGCAGCAACAACATCACGCTGGGCCAGGCGGTTGGCTTTTGCGAGCACTCATAGCCCGCGGGCTTGTGCAACAGCACCAGCGACGCGCCTTGGAAGGTCCAGGCCTGGCCCTCGACCTCGAACTGCAGGTCGTCGGTGGCCAAGTCGACGGCCGGGTCGGTCTCTATCTTGCCTGCAATGCGAACCAGTCTGGCGGCCAGTAGTCCGGCACATTCGCGCCTCGAGCCTAAGCCCTGGCTGAACAGGATGTCGTCAAGCCGCATGGGGTGAAGGAGTCATCAGGGTTGCGCCTTCATTCGTGCAGTTCCAGCACGGTGAGGTGATTGTCCTTGGTCGACCAGTCTAGGCCGATGACTCGCTCGCTGGTCAAGCCGGCAGGTCGGGGTTGGACAGACCATGGGCCGAGCGCACGGCGTTGAGCACGGCCCGCGCCGTCACTTCGGCAGCCAGCGCGCCCAGCACTGTGAGGTGACCCGCTTTGCCGCTGCCGCCGGTGGCCAGCGCGAACAGCGCGTCGCCGTCGCTGGCGGTGTGCACCGGGTTGATGCTGCGCGCCAGCCCAGCGTGGGCCATCGCAGCGAGCTTGTTGGTCTGGGCCTTGGTCAGCCTGGCGTCGGTGGCAACGATGCCTATCGTGGTGGCCATGCCGGCCATCAGCGGCGCCGGTAGCTGCGCGTCGCACAGCGCGGCCATGATGTCTAACGCTTGCCGGCCGTCGTCAGTGCGGGCGCCGGCGATCACCCGTCC
>RGQD01000005.1 GCA_010030205.1 Betaproteobacteria bacterium | reverse complement strand
ATCAACCAGCTGCATGGCGATCGCATCAGGCAGTCTTGCGTCGTCAGTGGCTGCCCACAGTGAACTGCGCACAGTGCCACTACCCAAGCGGACTTGTGGCACTAGCGCGGCAGTTTCGAGTGCGGCTCGAAGCTCGCCTTGTGCTCGCTTTACGGTCAGTCGGGTGAAATGGCTGGTTGCTCGAGAGGCGTCGAGCGAAGGGAATCTGGCGACCAGTTCGATCAGCGTACCATCGGCTGCGCTTCGAACCTGAATCATTTTTCCAGGCGAACCTTCGACCAGCAGCCTGGCATTGCGGTCCACGCGCAGGAACGCGGCTGCGGATGGGTCATTGACCCCGAGGCGACGCAGCAGGCTGTCGGCAGTGTCCTGACTGCGGGTCAGGCCGCTGCGGTTGAGTTCGAGAGTTTTCTCTGCCAGTTCGACCAGTTGACGATCGAGACCTGGAACCTGCAGAGTTTCGCTGACCAGATGTTGCGGCAAATTTGCGGCATCAGGCGCCAGGGGTGCAATGCCGAACGCCGTCACCGCGAAGCCCCCCAGCAACGCAATCAGCACGGCGCTGAACCGACGCGGGTGTCTTACGACGAGTGCATGGCCGTGTGACAGCAACTTTTTGGCAATGGGCAGTACTGAGTCCAAGGCAGTCAGTTCCGAATGCGGCCAATCCGATGCTGGAATTGCCCTTGGTTAGCGTTTGCAGGCCTGCGCCAAGGCTGCGTCGTAGCCGGATTCTGCGTCACCTAGAATCGTCGGCTGCCCCTGTCGTCGGCGAAGTGCCTAGCCTACAACGGGTTGATGAGTATAACCAGTGCGCCCCGCCCTTCCAGGCCCGGGGGAAGCCATCAGTCGAACAACATGTCTATGCCTGAATCTGCTGGCCTCGCCGAGTCCTATCCAATCACCGATAGGGTACGCGAGGCGATGGCAGTCTCGCTTCGCAATTGCGAGGAGCTCCTGCCGCAGGCTGACTGGCTCAGGAAGCTCGCGCGGTCTGAGGCCACCGGTCTGCCTTTGCGGATCAAGCTCGGTCTCGACCCGACCGCGCCTGACATTCACATCGGTCACACTGTGGTTCTCAACAAGATGCGCCAGCTACAAGACTTGGGGCATCAAGTCATCTTTTTGATCGGCGACTTTACATCGATGATTGGCGATCCGTCCGGGCGCAACAACACCCGGCCGCCGCTGACGCGCGAACAGATCGAGGCCAACGCCAAGACCTACTACCAACAGGCCAGCCTGGTGCTCGATCCGGCGCGAACCGAGATCCGCTACAACAGCGAATGGAGCGATCCTCTGGGTGCCCGTGGGATGATCGAGTTGGCTGCTCGCTACACGGTGGCTCGGATGATGGAGCGGAACGATTTCCATGAGCGCTTCAAGGCCAACACCCCGATCTCGGTTCACGAGTTCCTGTACCCGCTGATGCAGGGCTACGACTCGGTTGCGCTCAAGAGTGACCTGGAGTTGGGCGGCACAGACCAGAAGTTCAACCTGCTGGTCGGTCGCCACCTGCAGCAGGAGTACGGTCAGGAGCCGCAGTGCATCTTGACGATGCCCTTGCTCGAAGGACTGGACGGCGTCGAAAAGATGTCGAAGAGCAAGAACAACTACATCGGCATTGCCGAGCCTGCCAACAGCATGTTCGCCAACGGAATGTGCGGCGCTCAAGGCCGAGGTTGACGCAGGTCGCAATCCCAAGGATGCGAAGCTGCTGCTGGCGAGGGAAATCGTCACTCGATTTCACAGCCCGGCTGCGGCAGATGCGGCCGAGGCTGACTTTACCCATCGGGCTCGTGGCGGAATCCCTGACCAGATCGCCGAACTGAGCTTGTCCGGTGCGCCGCTGACGATAGGCCTGTTGCTCAAGCAGGCTGGTTTGGTCCCCTCGACCAGCGAAGGCTTGCGCATGGTTGACCAGGGCGGTGTTCGGATCGATGGTGCGTTGGTCAGCGACAAGGCACTGAAGGTGGCTGCCGGCACTGTGGTGCTGCAAGTCGGCAAGCGCAAGTTCGCCCGCATCACATTGAGCGCCTGAACCCATGAGGACGGGCGCATGATCGCGCTGGTTCAGCGCGTGAGCGAGGCCGCGGTTGCGGTCGCAGGTGAAACTGTCGGTAGCATTGGTCCAGGACTGTTGGTACTGGTCTGCGCCGAAACCGCCGACACCGAGCTGCAGGCCGCCAAGCTGGTAGACAAGCTGTTGCGGCTGCGGATATTTGCCGACTCTGCTGGCAAGATGAACCTCAGCGTCGTTGACGTCCAGGGCGGTTTGCTGATCGTCAGCCAGTTCACGCTGGCGGCCGACGTGTCAGGCGGCAATCGTCCCAGTTTCGCCGCCGCAGCACCGGCTGAACACGGACGCATGCTCTACGAGGCCGTGTTGCGAATGGCGAGAGAGCGTCACCCAGAGGTGGCTGCGGGCCGATTCGGCGCTCACATGCAGGTCAGATTGGTCAACGACGGACCGGTGACGATCCCGTTGCGCATTGCGGCATGAAATAGCCCCGCTGGGCGGGGCCTTGTGCTTGGGCACAGCGCAGTGATCGCTCAGTCAGCGTACTGACCGGCGGCCTTGATGGCAGGACCCCATTTGTTGATCTCGGCCTCGACGAACTTCTTGTGTTCCGCGGCACCCAATCGGGCGTCGGTCATCACGACTGCGCCCAGTGCCTCTTCGCGCTTGATGAACTCAGGTTCCTTGAGTGCCGCACGCAGGGCGTTGTTGAGCTTGTCCACCACGGCCTTGGACGTTCCTTTAGGTGCATACATGCCGTGCCAGATCGACACATTGAAACCTTTGAGGCCTGACTCGTCGAGGGTCGGCAACTTGGCCAGCGCCGGGGTGTGCAGGCGCTTGGCCGTTGTCACGCCGAATGCCTTGACCTTGCCGCTTTCGATTTGTTGCGAGGTGTTGGTGGTCTGGTCGCACATCAGGTCGACTTGACCGCCCAGCAGGTCAGTCATCGCCGGTGCCGTGCCTTTGTAGGGCACGGTCGTCATGTCGACCGCGATGCTCTGCTGGAACAGCAGACCGCACAGGTGCGATGCTGCGCCCAGACCGGCGTTGGCCAAATTGATCTTGCCTTTGTTCGCGTCTATCCACTTGCGCAACTCGGCAAAGTTGTTGGCGGGTAGCGTGCTGCGGCCTATCAGGGTCATCGGTACTTCGTTGATCATGCCGAGGTATTCGAAGTCGCTGAGCGTGTCATAGGGCAACTTGCGGTACAGCGCCGGCGAGGTGGCCATGCCGATGTGGTGCAGCAACAAGGTGTAGCCATCGGGCGAGGACTTGGCGACCTTGGCTGCACCCAGGGTGCCCCCGGCACCGCCGACGTTTTCGATGATGATGGTCTGGTTCAGCTGCTTTCTCAGCATTTCACCCAGATCGCGTGCGACCTTGTCTGTAGGGCCACCCGCAGCGAAGGGCACCACCACCGTGATGGGTTTGTCGGGAAACTCTGCCATTGCAGCCGAAGCTGCTCCCAACAACATGGCGGCACAGATCAAATTTTTCATCGCAAAGCCCTCATTGAACCAGTTGAAATTTCAGACGCCAATGCTAGGCCTAGCGGTGCATCGCTTGCGCTGCAGGGTACTACTTACAGCACAAGCCACTGACGCAAGTCTTTCGGCTTCAGTCGTAGGAGCGCGCATCATCGACCACCTTGCCATCGTTGGGCAAACCACCTGGGGCGAGTAGCTGCACCTCGCCTCGCAGCTTGGTGATGTCGCGGATGCTGTTGGCGATGGCCTCTGCCAGACCCTCAGGTCCGCCTGCCACCTCGACTCGCAATGTCATGCGGTCCTTGGCCATCTGACCTTCGATCACCAGGCGGCCGCGCAGCACCTCGGGGTGGCGCCGGAGGATTTCCGCGACCTGGCTGGGGTGCACGAACATACCGCGAACCTTGGCAGTCTGGTCGGCGCGTCCCAGCCAACCCTTGATACGCATGTTGCTGCGGCCGCTGGGGCAGGGGCCGGCCAAGACTGCGGAGAGGTCGCCGGTGCCAAAGCGCACCAGTGGATAGTCGGGGTTGAGCACCGTGACCACGACCTCGCCGACTTCACCTTCGGGCAGCACATCGCCGGTGCCGGGGCGGACAATCTCCAGCAGGATCGCTTCGTCCACGACCAAGCCTTGTCGATAATGGGTCTCGTAGGCGATCAAGCCTGCGTCGGCGGTGGCATAGCTTTGGTAGGCCGCGATGCCACGCTCCTGCAGCCAGTCGCGCAGACTGGGCGGAAAGGCTTCGCCGCCCACCATGGCCTTGGTCAAGGATGCGATCGACATGCCTGTTTCGGACGCTTTCTCGACCAGGATTTTCAAAAAACTGGGGGTGCCGATGTAGCCGTGCGGCCGCAATTCGGCCACTGCCTGCAACTGCAACTCGGTGTTGCCGACGCCGCCGGCAAAAGTGGTGCAGCCGACCGCATGGGCGCCGCTCTCCATCATCGATCCAGCGGGCGTCAGGTGGTAGCTGAAGCTGCAGTGCGCCAAGTCGCCGGCGCGAAATCCGGCCGCGAAGATCGCGCGCGCCATGCGCCAGTAGTCATGACCCAGGCCCTCAGGCTCGTAGATCGGCCCGGGCGACTGGAAGACCCGGTGCTTGCGGATCACCGGCAGGCGGGCGAGTGACGTTCGGCTGGTGACACTGTCGGCGTTCACGCCGGCGAGCGAGAGCGCAAAAGCATTGGTAGCGCGCTGGGCTTGCGCGATATGGCCAGGCAGCGCCGCCATCAGCGCGGCCTCGCGGACCACCGGGTCGCGCCGCTCCAGCGCGTCGAAATACTCAGTCATCACGGTCGCTCCATTGCGCCAGTTGCTTCTTCAAGTCAGCGACGAAATCACGGGCATCGGCGCTGCTGCGAAGCACCCGTTCGATCCATTCGGGACTGCCGCGCGACGGCCGCTTGACCCTGGCCGCAAGGACAGTCATGCCATCGATCCCTGCGCGGGCGATCGCGATGCCGCGCCGTTCGAAATAGCCCGCGCGTTCGGTCAGCCCCAGGTCGCGCAGGCCGCGCTGCAACTTCTGCAGTGCCTCTGCGGCATCGAATGGCTGTGCATCAAGACTCAGGTCATCGGTCATCGCGGACCCCCGCAGCGTCGGGTGTCATGCGAGCCAACGCTTGCGGCGCTTGTAGCTCTTGACGTCCTTGAAGCTCTTTCGATCTCCGCCGCCCATCCCGAGGTAGAACTCCTTGACGTCTTCGTTCTCGCGCAGGTCCTTGGCGACGCCGTCCAGCACGATGCGGCCGTTCTCGAGGATGTAGCCGTAGTCTGCATAACGCAGCGCGATATTGGTGTTTTGCTCGGCCAGCAGGAAGGTGACTTGCTCCTTGGTGTTCAAGTCCTTGACGATCTCGAACACCTCCTCGACGATCTGCGGCGCCAGGCCCATGCTGGGCTCGTCCAGCAGCACCATCTTGGGATTGGCCATCAGTGCCCGGCCGATCGCGCACATCTGTTGTTCACCACCCGAGGTGTAGGCGGCCTGGCTGCTGCGCCGCAGTTTCAGGCGCGGAAAGTAGTTGTAGACCTTGTCAAGCGTCGCCGCCACCGAGGCCTTGCCGTCCTTGCGGGTGTAGGCGCCGGTCATCAGGTTCTCCTCGATCGTGAGGTGGGCAAAGCAGTGCCGGCCCTCCATCACCTGGATCACGCCGCGGTCCACCATCTGCGCCGGGCTGAGCTGCTCGATACGCTCGCCGCGCAACTCGATGCTGCCCTTGGTGACATCGCCACGCTCGGCGCGCAGCAGGTTGCTCACCGCACGCAGCGTGGTGGTCTTGCCCGCGCCGTTGCCGCCGAGCAACGCCACCACCTTGCCTTCGGGCACGTTCAGCGACACGCCCTTGAGCACCAGGATCACATGGTTGTAGATGACCTCGATGCCGTTGACGTTGAGAAGGATGTTCGGTGTGCTCATCGGGGATGTCCTTTGACTCGTGCAAGCACCGCGCGCGGTGTTTGCACTAGGGCTCCGCCAGGAGCCCGCCCCGCTGGGTGGGGTTGCTGCAGACCCCTCCCGCTTGGCGGGAAGGGGTGGATGCCGAACGGACCTGGCAACGCCAGTCTTGGTTGGCAGCGCCGATCAGGACTGGCAATCCGCTGGCGTGCGGCGCGTCATTTTCTTTTCGCTGGCGTACTTGTCGGCCGCTGCCTTGATCATCGGCTTGAGGATCTGCTCGTCAGCCTGGTACCAGTCAGAGCTGAAGCCCCATTTGCTGCCGTCCCAGGTGTGGACCCGCGCCCACGACGACCCCATGTGGTCCATGCACGAGGTGCTGACAGGACGCATCACACCTGCGAAGCCCAGTGCGTCAAGTTTTTTCTGGTCCAGCGCCAGGTTTTCCAGTCCCCAGCGAACTTGTTCGCCGGTCATCACCTTGCCCTTGCCGAAGCGCTCCTGGGCGCGCCGCACGGCCTCGACACCGAGCATCTGGATGATCAGGCCTCGCATGTAGAGCACCGTGCCCACTTCGTCCTTCGGGCCTGTGCCCTGCCCCTTGTCGTGGACGAGCTTGAGGATGTCTTGCACGACCTTGGCATTGCGGTCGGCGCCGTGCTGCAGTGCCAGCGCGTTGTAGCCTTTGGCGCCCTCGCCGACATCCTTGACATCAGGTTCGGCGCCGGCCCACCAGACGCCGTACATCTTGTCGCGCGGGTAGCCCGTGGCCTGCGCCTCTTTCAGCGCAGTGGAGTTCATCACGCCCCATCCCCACAACAGCACATAGTCGGGTTTTTGCTGGCGCACCTGCAGCCAGGCCGACTTCTGCTCTACCCCTGGCGCGGTGACCGGGATCTTCAACAACTCGAAACCGTGGGTTCGCGCTCGCTCTTCCAGCAGCGGCATGGGTTCCTTGCCGAACGGACTGTCGTGGTAGACCAGCGCGATCTTCTTGCCCTTGAGCTTGTCCAGCCCGCCTTCCTTCTTGCCGATATGCTGGACCAGCACATCTGCACCGGTCCAGTAGCTGCCCAGAATCGGGAAATTCCACTTGAAGACGCCGCCATCCTGCGAGGCCGCCAACCCGTAGCCCACAGTGATCAGCGGCACCTTGTCGACAGCCACCTTGTCGGTCAGCGCGAAGGTGATGCCAGTGGCCTGTGGGTCGAACAAGCTGGCGCCTTTGCTCTTCAATCGCTCGTAGCATTCGACGCCTTTGTCCGTGGCGTAGCCGGTCTCGCATTCCTCGAAGCTGATTTTGACCCCGTTGATGCCGCCGTCGCGGGCGTTGACCAGCTTGAGGTAGTCCTGCTTGCCGTTGGCCCAGGGTGTGCCGTTGGGCGCATAAGGGCCGGTGCGGTAGACCAGCAGCGGAAAGTACTGCTCTTTGGCCTGCGCCTGTGCAATGGCTGGCGTGACCAGCAAGGCGCTCAGACTGGCGGCCAATACCGCAGCGCTGAGAACAATTGATTTGAATGTCATGTCTACCTCCAAGAGTGGGTCAATGGAACAAAACCAGCAACTGCTGCGGAACCGGGTTCGCCGTTCCGCAAGCGCTGCCGGGGGTGGGTCGAGTCAATGTGGAAATGGCCACAGCCGCAGCTTCTCGCGCCCGGTGGCCCAAAGTCGGGCGATGCCGTGCGGCTCGACGATCAAAAAGAAAACAATCAGCGCGCCGAAAATCATGTAGGTCAGGTGCGCTGCCAGCGCCGTGTCGATCGGTATTCCCATCATCGAGGGTAGCGCGTCGAGCAGGATAGGCAGCAAGACGATGAAGGCCGCGCCGAAAAAGCTGCCAGCGATCGACCCCAGCCCGCCGATGATCACCATGAACAGAAGTTGGAACGATCGGTCGACCGAGAACGCCGCCGGCTCCCAGGAACCGAGGTGCACGAAGCCCCACAGTGCGCCGGCCACGCCGACGATGAAGGAACTGACAGCGAAAGCGGTGAGCTTTGCATACACTGGCCGGATGCCGATCACCGCTGCAGCCACGTCCATGTCGCGAATCGCCATCCATTCGCGGCCGATGTTGCCGCGCACCAGATTCTTGGCCAGCAGCGCAAACACGCAGACGAAGCCTAAGCAGAACAGGTATTTCTGCACCGGCGTCTCGATCGGCCAACCCAGTACATTCAGACCTGCGACGCTGACCGAACCCGACGACGAATCGTTGGTGAACCAGCGTATGCGCAAGAAGGCCCAGTCGGTGAAGAACTGCGCCGCCAAGGTGGCCACTGCCAGGTACAAGCCCTTGATGCGCAGCGACGGTAGGCCGAACAGCACGCCGACCGTCGTCGAGCAGGCGCCGCCCAACAGCAGTGCGGCGATCAGCGGCATGCCGGGTACCCGGACGAAAAAGTTGTAAGCGCCATAAGCGCCGATCGCCATGAAGGCGCCGGTTCCCAGCGAAATCTGGCCGCAGTAGCCCACCAGCACATTCAGGCCCAGTGCGGCGAGCGACAGGATCAGGAACGGGATCAGTACCGCGCGAAAGGTGTACTCACTGGCTAGAAAAGGCACTGCGATGAAGGCCAGCGCCACCAGCGCCAAGATCAGCACGCGGTCCTGCAAGATCGGAAAGATCTGCTGGTCAGCACGGTAGCTGGTCTTGAATTGGCCGTTCTCACGATAGAGCATGTTGTTTCCTTGGCCGATCAGACGCGGTCGATGATCTTTTCGCCGAACAAGCCTTGCGGCCTGACCAGCAGCACCAGCAGCGCCAGCACGTAGGCGAACCAGATCTCGATCCCACCGCCCAGCATCGGGCCGATGTAAACCTCGGACAGCTTCTCGCCCACGCCGATGATCAAGCCACCGAGGATGGCGCCCGGCACCGAGGTCAGCCCGCCCAGGATCACGACCGGCAGCGCCTTCAACGCCACCTGGCTGAGCGAGAACTGCACGCCCAATTTCGACCCCCAGATCATTCCGGCCACCAACGCGGCAAAGCCCGCCACACTCCAGACGATCACCCAGATCCTGCGCAATGGGATGCCGATGGACTGCGCGGCCTGGTGGTCGTCGGCCACCGCGCGCAAGGCACGACCGGTGCTGGTCTTCTGGAAGAAGACGCTGAGGGCAGCCACCAGCACTGCAGCGATCAGCGCGGCGTAGAGGTCTTCCTTGTTGATCAGCACGCCACCTGGAAAGAGGCTTTCAAGCACGAAGATCGGGTCCTTGGGCATGCCGATGTCGATCTTGTAGATGTCGCTGCCGAACAGGGTCTGGCCAAAGCCGTCCATGAAGTAGCTGATGCCCAACGTGGCCATCAGCAGCGTGATGCCCTCCTGGTTGACCAATTTCCCCAGCACCAGGCGCTCTATCAACCAAGCCACCACGACCATCACCGCCATCGCGCCCAAGAAGGCCAACGCGATCGCCAGCAGGTGGTTGGAAAACCCCAGGTACTTTGGCCCCCATTCGGCGAAGCGCGCCATCGCCAGCGCGGCGAACAGCACCATCGCGCCCTGGGCGAAATTGAACACGCCCGAGGCCTTGTAGATCAGCACGAAACCCAGCGCGATCAGCGAATAGAGCATGCCGGCCATCAGGCCGCCAAACAGTGTTTCCAGGAAAAATCCCATGGCAATAGTCTCAGCAATCCGGCGTGCCGATATGGTGTTGAACAAACCAGGCGAGCAGCGCAGAACCGGTTTTGCCGGGCCGCTGGCGGCGCCCTCTTGAGCGCCCCAAGGCCGGCCGAAGCCGGCCGCCCCCCGTGGGGATCAAGCAAAGTGGCAAAGCCACATTTGCTTGAGAGGGGGCGCACGAAGCGCGTAGGGGGTGGGCCATGTCAGTGAGACGTGCCGAGGTAGGCACTGATCACGTCCTCGTTGTTGCGCACCTCGTCCGGGGTGCCGTACGCCCATGTCGTGCTCGATCAGCACGATGGTGGTCGCGAACTCCTCGTTGACCTCCAGCACGAAGCGGCACATGTCCTGCTTCTCCTCAACGTTCATCCCCGCCATCGGCTCATCCAGCAACAGCACGCTGGGCTCCATCGCCAGCGCGCGCCCCAAGTCGACGCGCTTTTGCAGGCCGTAGGGGAGGCGGCCGACCAGCGTCTTGCGGTGGGCCTGGATCTCGAGAAAGTCGATGATGTGCTCGACGAACTCGCGGTGAGCAGCTTCTTCGCGCGCTGCCGGGCCGATGCCGAATGGATCACGGAAGGCCTGCAGGAACAGGTTGCTTTTCATCTTCAGATTGCGCCCCGACATGATGTTGTCGATCACGTTCATGCCTTTGAACAGCGCCAGATTCTGGAAGGTGCGGGCCACGCCCATCTCGGCAACCTGGCGGCTGCTCATGTGGCTGAAGGTCTGGCCGCGGAAGGTGATCGCGCCCTGTTGCGGCGTGTAGACGCCGTTGATGCAGTTGAGCATCGAACTCTTGCCCGCGCCGTTGGGTCCGATGATGGCGCGGATCTCGTGCTCGCGTACGTTGAAGCTGATGTCAGTCAGCGCCTTGACCCCGCCAAAGCTCAGCGAGATGTTCTTGACGTCGAGGATGACGTCGCCAGAGGCTTGGCTGTTCGCTTCGTTGGCCATGTCAGGCGGCTTTCTTCAGCGCGGGCAGGGTCTTGGCATCGCCTATCCTCAAAGTGGCCGAGACACTGCCCGAGCGTCCGTCCTCGAATTTGACCGCTGTCTCGATGAATTGCTCGGTTTTCCCAGCGTACAGCGCGTCGACCAGGACTTGGTACTTCTCGAAGATCGCGCCGCGTTTGACCTTGCGGGTGCGCGTCATTTCGCCGTCGTCGGCGTCGAGTTCCTTGTGCAGCACCAGGAAGCGGCTGATCTGGCTGCCGGCGAGCATGTCGTCCATCGCCAGGTCAGCGTTGACTTGTTCCACGCAATCGCGGATCAGCTCGTAGACCTCTGGCCTTTGCGCCAGGTCGGCGTAGCCTGCGTAGGCGAGGTTTCGGCGCTCGGCCCAGTTGCCGACGGCTTCGACATCGATGTTGACGAAGGCGCAGACCACGCTGCGCTGGTCGCCAAAGGCCACCGCCTCCTTGATGTACGGGAAGAATTTGAGCTTGTTCTCGACATATTTGGGCGCGAACATCGCGCCGTCGTGCGGTCCGCCTTTGAGGCGACCAACGTCCTTGTGGCGGTCGATGATCTTCAGGTGTCCATCGGCGTCCAGGAATCCGGCGTCTCCGCTGTGGTACCAGCCGTCGGGCGTCAAGGCCTCGGCAGTGGCGTCCGGGTTCTTGTAGTATTCCTTGAGCAGACCCGGGCTCTTGATCAGGATCTCGCCGCTGTCAGCCAGCTTGATCTGCACCCCGGCGATCGGCACCCCGACGGTGTCAGATCGTGCCTCGTGGTCGGGCTGCAGGCAGACGAACACGGCGGTCTCGGTCGAGCCGTAGAGTTGCTTGAGGTTGACGCCTATCGAGCGGAAGAAGCTGAACAGGTCGGGTCCTATCGCCTCGCCTGCGGTGTAGGCCACTCGCACACGGCTGAAACCCAGGCTGTTGCGCAGCGGGCCGTAGATCGCCAGATCTCCCAGGCGCCACTTCAGGCGGTCGATCCACGAGACCGGCTTGCCATCCAGCCGTGCCGGGCCGACGCGCCGGGCCAAGGTCATGCAGCGCTGGAACAACCAGCGCTTGAGACTCGAGGCGTCCTCCATCCGGATCATCACCGTCGTCAGCAGGCCCTCGAAGATGCGCGGCGGCGCAAAGTAATAGGTCGGGCCGACCTCTTTGAGGTCTATCGTGACGGTGGCTGCTGATTCGGGGCAGTTGACGATGTAGCCGCAGGCCAGCCACTGTGCATAGCTGAAGATGTTCTGGCCGATCCAGGCCAAAGGCATGTAGGCCAGCACCTCTTCGCGCTCGGTCAAGCGGTCGAAGTCCTTGCCGGCCTGGGCTCTGTCGAGCAGCGATCCATGTGTGTGCACGACGCCTTTTGGATTGCCGGTGGTACCCGAAGTGAAGAACATCGCCGCCACATCATCGGGCCTGCGTTTGGCCACTTCGGTGTCGAAGAAGCCGGGGTCACGATGACTGCGTGCCGCACCTGCTTCGATCAATGCATCGATCGCCCCCAGCCCTGGCTGGTCGTACTTGCGCAAGCCACGTGGGTCGTCGAACCAGATGCGCGCCAGCCGTGGGCATTGGTCCCGGATCTCGAGCAGTTTGTCGACCTGCTCCTGGTTTTCGACCACCGCGAATACCACCTCGGCGTTGTTGATCGGAAAGACGAATTCGCTGCTCGCCGCATCCTGGTACAGCGGCACTGGCACCGCACCCAGCGATTGCACAGCCAGCATGCTGGCATACAGGCGCGGCCGGTTGTCGCCCACCACGATGACATGTTGACCCGCGACCAAGCCGGCCTCGGCCATGCCGCAGGCCAGGTCGCGCACCAGACTGGCCAATTTCGACCAACTGGTGGTTTGCCAGATGCCGTATTCTTTTTCACGCAGTGCCGCCGCGTCGGGTCGTTGGCGCGCATGGTCAAGCATCAGGCGGGGAAAGGTCGTCAGCAAGGCAACTCCTTCAGCATGAGCCGTCCAATATGACAGGTCAGCGATTGCGAGCGTATGCTAGGTCTTGGTTTGACGCTTTTTTGTCGGTACGACGACAATTAAAGGGTCTTCCCTGATCGGACTTTCCCAGGTTATTGATCCAGATCGTGTGTATGTACCCATCCGCTCCTCGACTGCGACAACGAGCGCGCTCGCCCAGTGCGGCTGAGTTGCTCAATATTCCATGGCTGGCCATGGTCTCGGAAGCCGACCGGCACGAGGCCGCTGCAGCGCTACAGGTGGTCAGCGCCGATCCGGGCGAGAGGGTCTGCCGCACCGGTGCGCCGTCGACCTTCTGGTTTGGCGTGATTGATGGCTTGCTCAAGATGAGCAATGTCAACCTCGAGGGACAGCAGATCACTTACACCGGCTTGCCGCCGGGCGCCTGGTTTGGCGAGGGCACGCTGCTCAAGCGCGAGATCTACCGCTACAACATCGAGGCGCTGCGCAAAAGTACGGTCGCTGGCCTGCCGTTGGCGGTGTTTTGGCGCCTGCTCGAGCGCAGCATCCCGTTCAACCGCTTTGTGATGAACCAACTCAATGAGCGTCTGGGTCAGTTCATCGCTGCGCGCGAGATCGACCGTGTCAACCAGCCCGATGCGCGCGTCGCGCGCAGCCTGGCTGCGCTGTTTCACCCTGTGCTCTACCCTGGCGTGGGGCAGTTGTTGCGCATCACCCAGCAGGAATTGGCCTATCTGGTGGGGCTGTCACGCCAGCGTGTGAATTCGGCGCTCAATGCCTTGCAGGCGGAAGGACTGATCCGCGTCGAATACGGTGGCGTACGGGTTCTGGACCTGAAAGGCCTGAGAGGCCACGGCGTCGATTGACACGCTGGGCTCATGTCCTTGCGCATCGTGGCGGCGGCCGATGTCACGATGCGCCGTCAGTGGGCACATCCTCAGGCAGGGAGTATGTCGTTGCAGAACAACTCTTGCACCGTTTCACGGCGGCGGATCAGCGTCGCCTGACCGCCGTCGACCATCACCTCGGCGGCCCGCGGCCGGGTGTTGTAGTTGCTGGCCATCGTCATGCCGTAGGCGCCGGCAGACAGCACAGCCAGCAGGTCACCGACCTGCAGCGTCAGCGCGCGGTCTCGTCCCAGCCAGTCCCCGGACTCGCAGACCGGGCCCACCACGTCCCAGGTCATTGCCTCGCCCATGCGCTGCTTGCAGGGCACGATGCCCATCCAGGCCTGGTACATCGCGGGTCGAATCATGTCGTTCATGGCTGCATCGACGATGCAGAAGTTCTTCTCTGGCGAGGGCTTGAGCACCAGCACCTCGGTCAGCAGCACGCCGGCGTTGCCGACCAAGGAGCGACCGGGCTCCATCAGCAGTTCGCGGTGGCCATGCCCGCGGGCGTCTATGCGCGCCAGCAACTGGGCTATCAGCATGCCGGCCGCGGGCGGCTGCTCGTCGGTGTAGGTGATGCCCAGACCGCCGCCCAGGTCGAGGTGATGGATGAGCGCGCCGTCGGCCTCGACCTGTTCGACCAGGTCTAGCAGGCGCTCCAGCGCATCCAGGTACGGCGCGACCTCGGTGATCTGCGAGCCGATGTGGCAGTCGATCCCCACGACCCGTAGCCCGGGCAGGTTGGCGGCCTGGGCATAGGCAGCACGTGCGCGCTCGTGCGCGACGCCAAACTTGTTGCCCTTCAGGCCTGTGGAGATGTAGGGGTGGGTCTTGGCGTCGACATCCGGGTTCACCCGCAGGCTGACCGCGGCCGTCCGGCCCAGACTCAAGGCGACTGCCGACAGCGTCTGCAACTCGCTCTCGCTCTCGACGTTGAAGCACTTGACGCCGGCTTTCAATGCCGTCGCCATTTCGATGCGGGTCTTGCCCACGCCTGAGAACACCACCTTGGCCGGGTCGCCGCCAGCGGCAATTACCCGCGCCAATTCGCCACCCGAGACGATGTCGAAGCCCAAACCCATGTCGGCAAAAGTCTTGATCACTGCCAGGCTGGAATTGGCCTTCATCGCGTAGCACAGCAGGTGTGGGCGGTTTGCCAGAGCCTGTTGGTATGCGGCAGCCGCCGCGCGCATCGCAGCCCGCGAGTACACGTAGAGCGGCGTGCCGAACTCGTTCGTCAGATCAGCCAGGCGAACCTCGTCCAACCACAACTCCGACCCTCGACGGGTCAGAAATGGACTGCCAGGCAGCGTGGCGGCGGTCCATGTCGCGGCCAGGTCCGGGTCTCGATCCGGGCTCATGTCGGCGCCGGCGCCGAGGCGGCTTTGGCGGGCGCGCTGGGCAGCGCGAGCGGGCCCTTCTGGCCACAGCCGCTGGCGATGACTGCGCCAGCCAGCAGGCCAGCGATCCGACCGGCTCGCCGCAGGCTCGCTACACTCGTATAAGGCTTCATCTGCAGGATTCTATCGACCATGACCCACATCACCCCCCCGGCCACGCCGATATCCGACAGCGAGTTCAGCCGCCTGTCGCAGGCCGCGCTGGCCGCGATCGAAGCCAGTGTCGACCAGTGGCTGGATGACGATGTGATCGACATCGACAGCCAGCGCACCGGCGGTCTGCTCGAACTCAGCCTGCCGGGCGGCAGCAAGATCGTGGTCAACACCCAGCCGCCGTTGCACGAACTGTGGCTCGCCGCCAAGGCAGGCGGCCACCACTACCGACACGTAGCGGGCTGCTGGCTCGACACAAGAGATGGCAGCGAATTTTTTGCGTCACTGTCACGCCACGCCAGTGCACAGGCGGGCCAAACGCTGTTGTTCAACCCACCTTGACGGGTCGGTCCCTCGCGCGAGCTTAGCGGAACAGGTCCAGGATGCCCTTGCGCTCGGTATCGCTGGGGCTGCGCGGCACCTTGTCGTCCAGACCGACGCTGCTGATGCCCGCGCCAGGACCGAATTCGTTGAACATCCAGTCGCCTGCGCGCTGCGTCAGCCCTTCTGGCACCTCGGGCTGTTGCTCGGGCAGCTTGCGCAGCGCGTGGGTCATGTACTCCATCCACACCGGCAATGCCAGACCACCGCCGGTTTCGCGATCGCCTAGCTTGCGCGGGTTGTCGTAGCCAATCCAGACCACAGCCGCCAGCTTCGGCTGGTAGCCGGCAAACCAGGCGTCCATGGAGTCATTGGTGGTGCCGGTCTTGCCGGACAAGTCCATGCGTTTGAAGGTCTGGTAAACCCGCGCTGCGGTGCCTGAGCGTGCCACCTCGCCCAGCAACTGGGTCATCACGAAGGCGTTGCGCGCGTCGATCACCCGGGACGACTCATCGACCACTGGGGGCGCGCTTTGCTGCAGCAAGCGGCCCTTGTTGTCGGTGATGCGGGTGATCAACATCGGCTTGAGGCGGTAGCCACCGTTGGCAAACACGCTGTAGCCACTGGCCATCTGCAAGGCGGTGACCGAACCCGCGCCCAGCGCCATCGTCAGGTACGCCGGATGCTTGTCGGCTTCGAAACCGAAGCGCGTGATCCAGTCCTGGGCGAAGTGCACGCCAGTCGATTGCAAGACCCGGATCGACACCATGTTCTTCGACTTGGCCAGGGCCGTCTTGAGCGGCATCGCGCCCTCGAACTTGCCGTCGTAGTTCTTCGGCTCCCAGGGCTGGCTGCCGGTCGTGCCGGCGTCGAAAAACAGCGGCGCATCATTGACCACGGTCTGCGGCGTGAATCCTTTTTCCAGCGCAGCCGAGTAGATGAAGGGCTTGAAGCTCGACCCAGGCTGGCGCCAGGCCTGGGTGACATGGTTGAACTTGCTCTTGCCGAAATCGAAGCCACCGACCAGCGCGCGGATGCCGCCGGTGTGGGTGTCCATCGCCACGAAAGCCCCTTCGACCTCCGGCAATTGGGTCAGGGTCCAGTCGCCTTTGGGACCGCGTACCGCGCGCACGATCGCGCCGCGGCGGATCTGCTTTTGAGGCTCTGCTTTGTCGACCAGGCCTGAGCCCACCGGCTTGAGGCCTTCGCCGCTGATGGTGATGCTTTCACCCGATTGCAACACCGCCACCACCTTGTTGCGACTGGCTTCAAGCACCACGGCGGCTTTCAACTCGTCGTTGTCGGGGTGGTCTGCCAGCGCCTCGGCGATGCGGGTGTCCAACTCTTTGGGGTCTGCGGGCAGGTCGACATGGTCTTCCGGGCCGCGGTAGACCTGGCGCCGCTCGTAGTCGAGCAGGCCACGCCTGAGCGCCCGGTACGCCACCGCTTGGTCCGATGCATCGACGGTGACCTGGACGTTCAAACCCCGGGTCGTGGTCTCGAGTCCGTACTGACTGAAGATCAGCTGGCGCACCGCCTCGGCGACATATTCCGCGTGCACTGCCACTTCACTGGGCGGGCGCAGTCTCAATACCTCGTTGCGCGCCAGTTCGGCCTGATCTTCGGTGATGAAACCGTTGGCTTCCATGCGGTCAATGATGTACTGCTGACGCCGCTTGGCCCGCTTCGGATTGGACACAGGGTTGTAAGCCGATGGCGCTTGCGGCAGGCCAGCCAGCATGGCGGCCTCGCCGATGGTGATCTCGGCCAGTGGCTTGCCGAAGTAGATCTCGCTGGCTGCCGCAAAGCCATAGGCGCGCTGTCCTAGGAAGATCTGATTCATGTAGATCTCCAAAATCTGCGGCTTGGTCCGCTGACTTTCGATCTTGAGTGCCAGCAAGACCTCGTAGATCTTGCGGGTGAAGGTCTTTTCGGTCGAAAGGTAGAAATTCCTGGCGACCTGCATCGTGATGGTCGATGCGCCCTGGCTCTTGGCCTTGTTGAACTGCGCCAGCCCGGCGCGGATCACGCCCAGGTAGTCCACGCCGTGGTGGCGGTAGAAGCGGGCATCTTCGATCGCCAGCACAGCCTCTTGCATCACCTTCGGGATCTGTGCGATCGGGGTGTAGATGCGCCGTTCCTCGCCGAACTCGCCCAGCAGCACGCCGTCGGCCGATATCACCCGCAGCGGCAGCTTGGGCCTGTAGTCGGTCAGGCCGCTGACTTCCGGCAGGTTGGGATAGGCCACGGCCAAGGCCACGCCCAACAGCATCGCGCCCGTCAGCAGCGCCGCCAAGCCGGCAGCAAGCAGCCAGGCCAGCGGTACAAGCAAGGTTTTGACCAAGCTGCGCTTGGGGCTGGCAGGGGGCGCTGTCTTGGCAGCGCGGGGCGCCGCTGGCGCGGGCTCGGTGTCGCTCATGTAGCACCACAGTGTATCGAACGCGGTTCCCTGGCCCGTCGCCCGAATGGCGTTGCTCTCGGGATATATCAACGCGACCCGTTGGTGCCGGTGCGATGGGCGTTGGGCGGCAAGGGCTTTGCTGCTAGCATCGACTCAACTATTGAGGTGATGTCAGCCTTGTTGGTCGTTGGGAGACGCCCTGTGAGTTTTTTGGACCGGATGCTGGGCCGCCAGCCCGCGCCGATGATCGGCCTGGACATCAGTGCCTCGAGCGCCAAACTGGTCGAACTCGGCATGTCTTCGGCTGGCGACTATGTGCTCGACCGCCTGGCCAGTGAGCCCTTCGAGAAGGGGTGGATCAGCGATGGCCAGATCGAGAACTTCGATCAAGTTGCAGCCACTGTTCTCAAGCTGATGGCCAAGAGTGGTGGCAAGACCCGGCTGGTGGCGATGGCGATGCCGCAATCGGCGGTGATCACCAAGCGGATCCTGTTGCCGGCCGGACTGCGCGACGAAGAACTCGAACTGCAGGTCGAGTCCGAGGCCAACCAGTACATCCCGTTTTCGCTTGACGATGTGAGCCTGGACTTCTGCGTCATTGGGCCCAGCCCGAACTCGAGCGCAGATGTCGAAGTGCTGATCGCCGCTTCGCGCAAGGAGCGGGTGCAGGACCGGCAAGGTTTGGCCGAGGCCGCAGGCCTGAAGCTGGTGATCCTCGACCTCGAGAACCATGCTTCATTGCTGGCGATCAGTCGATTGATCGCCAAGTTGCCGCAGGGCGGCCGTGACGCTTTGGTCGCCCTGTTCGAAATCGGCGCCGACAGCACCAGCCTGAAGGTGCTGCGTGAAGGCGAATTGCTTTACGACCGTGACCAGGCTTTTGGCGGTTCGCAGCTCACGACCCTGATCTCTCGCCAATACGGCATGTCTGTCGACGCGGCTGAACAGAGGAAGCGGTCCGGTGACCTGCCCGACGACTTTGCCACGGCAATTCTTGCGCCGTTTGTCGACACCCTGGCACAGGAGATCGGCCGCGCCTTGCAGTACTTCTTCACCAGCACGCCGCACCATCGAGTGCACCACGTGATGCTGGCCGGCGGTAGCGCTGCACTGCCGGGCCTGGCTGACCGCGTCACCGCGCTGACCGGGTTCACTGCAAACGTGGTCAATCCGTTCGACGGCATGAAGACCGGGCCTGCCGTGCGCGAGGCCAGATTGCGCAAAGAGGCCGCTTCCTACCTTACCGCCTGCGGCCTTGCGATGAGGAGGTTCTTGCCATGATCCGGATCAACCTGCTGCCGCACCGGGAAGCCAGGCGCCGGCAGCGCCAGCGCCAGTTCTTCATCGGTATCGGTTTGGCAGCAGCGGCTGGGTCGGTGATCGTCGGGCTGTGGTACGCCGGCGTTGAGCGACTGAACCAGATCCAGCTGGCCCGAAACAGTTTGTTGCGCACCGAGATCGGTCGCATGGAACTTCAGATCAAGGACATTGCCCACTTGCGTGCCGAGATCGACGGACTCAAGTCGCGCCAGGCCGCGGTCGAAGACCTACAACTCAACCGCAACCTGCCGGTGCATTTGCTCGACCAATTGGTGCGGCTCTGCCCCGACGGCCTCTACCTCAGCAGCCTCAAGCAGACTGACAGTCTGGTGCTGCTGACCGGTCTGGCGCAGACGAACGAGAGGGTGTCGGAGTTTCTGCGCAACACCCAGAACAACTCGGCGTGGCTCGATCCCATGGAGCTGGTCGAAATCAAGGCTGTCATGTCGCCGCCTGCTGCGGGCCTGCGTGAGCAGCAGCGACTTTACGAATTCGCGCTGCGCGTGGTTGTCAAGCCGCCGGGTGTGGCGGCGTCTGGCCCTGCCCGCGGGCGCAAAGCGGCTTGAGGAACTGCGATGGCCAACAGCAGCCGCGCGGTGAATCTTGACCTGGCCACTTTGTTCGACCGCGTGTCGCTGCAATTTCGGGGCCTAAATCCGCGCCAGCCAGGGCAGTGGCCGATGTTGCCCAAGGTCTGCGCCTGGGTCGGTGCCACCGCACTGACGCTGGCCTTGGGCTGGCTGTTGTTGGTCGCGGGCGCTGCAGACCAACTCGAGGCGGACCGCAGGGTCGAATCCGGGCTGAAGGACGACTACCGGGCCAAGCTGGGTCAAGCGGTCAACCTGTCGGAGTTGCGCAAGCAGAAGGTTCAGGTGCAGGACTATGTCACCCAGCTTGAGCGCCAGCTCCCCGGCAAGGCCGAGATGGATGCGCTGCTGTCCGACATCAACCAGGCCGGCATAGGCCGTGGCCTGCAGTTCGAGCTTTTTCGCCCTGGTCAAGTGGAGATCAAGGACTATTACGCGGTGCTGCCCATCAGCGTGCGCGTGACGGGCCGCTTTCACGACATCGGTGCATTCACGGCTGACCTCGCCAACCTCTCGCGCATCGTCACGCTGCACAACCTGGCGATCGTGCCCGCGGCCAAGGACAGCGCCAGCCTGCTGACGATGGACGCCGTCGCGCGAACCTACCGCTATCTGGACAACGCCGAGTTGGCCGAGCTGCGCAAGGCCCGCATCGAGGCTGAAGCCAAGGCCAAGGGAGCCCGCAAGTGAACGCACCCACTGCGTCCTGCGCTGCCGCTTGGGCGCTGCGACGGGCCTTGTTGCTGGCGCTGTTCGGCGGTCTGCTGGTTGCTTGTGAGGCCGAAAACCAGGACTTGCAGGCCTGGATGGCGCTGCAGCACCGCGAGGCCAAGCCCCGCGTGCAGTCGCTGGCCGCGCCCAAGAAGTTCGAACCAGTGCCCTACGCCAACACCGGACAAGTCGACCCCTTCTCCAGCCAGAAGCTCATCGTTGCGATCAAGCAGCCAGCAGCGCAAGCTAATTCGCTGCTGTCTTCGGAGGCAAACCGCCGCAAACAGCCGCTTGAGTCATTGCCGCTCGATGCCATGAGCATGGTGGGCAGTGTCAACAAGGGTGGTGTGGCGTTTGCGCTGATCAAGGTCGACAAGCAGCTCTACCAGGTCAGGTTGGGCGACTACCTGGGTCCGAACTTCGGTCGCGTCACCCGCGTCAGCGAGACCGAGATCGGTTTGCGCGAGCTGGTGCAGGACGCCGCTGGCGAATGGACCGAGCGCGCTGTCATCTTGCAACTGCAAGAGCGTGCCCAGGAGAAGGCGCGATGAACCACCCTCAGGAGTCGAGCATGTTCAAGTGGTGCAACCGGTTTGCTGCCATCGTGCTGGCCGGTGCCACGCCCTTGCTTGCGCTGGCCGAGAACGCGATCCTGGCGATCACCAGCAACCCCCAAGCCGGCACTGACGTGGTGCGCATCGAGTTCGCTGAGCCGCTGGGCCTGCCACCGAATGGATTCTTGGTGCAAACTCCGCCCCGCGTCGCGATCGACCTCCCCCGGATGGCCAATGCCTTGGGCCGCAACCTGGTCGACATCAACCAGGGCAACCTGCGGTCGGTGGCGATCGCTCAGGCCGGCGAGCGGACGCGCCTGGTGCTCAACTTGCGGCATGCCGTCGGCTACCGCGCCGAGTTGCAGGGCAAGGTGCTGGTGGTGGTGCTTGACAACGCCGGCGCTGCGGCGCCGGCTGCCGGCAGTGCTGAAAATCTGCCTTTGCGTGATGTCGATTTCCGTCGCGGTGCCGATGGTGCCGGTCGGATCATCGTCGCGCTGGCCAGTACCCAGGTCGGGGTTGACATCCGCCAGCAAGGCCAGAGCCTGGTGGTCGAGTTCTTGCGCTCTAGCCTGCCCGAGACGCTGCGACGCAGGCTCGATGTGGCCGATTTCGGCACACCGGTGCAATACGTGACGACCACCCAGAGCGGTGACCGGGTGCGCATGGTGGTCGAGCCGCGCGGCAACTGGGAGCACAGCGCCTACCAGAGCGACCAGCAGTTTGTGCTCGAACTGCGTCCGCTCAAGGTCGACCCGAACAAACTGACCCCCAGCGCCGGATTTTCGGGCGAAAAGCTGTCGCTGAACTTCCAGAACATCGAGGTGCGTGCGCTGCTGCAGGTGATCGCCGACTTCACCAGCTTCAACGTCGTGACGAGCGACAGCGTGACCGGCGGCGTCACGCTGCGGCTCAAGGACGTGCCTTGGGACCAGGCCCTAGACATCATCCTGCAGAGCAAGGGACTGGGCGTTCGCAAATCGGGCAACGTGCTGTGGATCGCGCCGAAGGAGGAGTTGCTGGCCAAGGAGCAGCTCGAACTCGAATCGAAGAAGAAGACGGCTGAGCTCGAACCGGTTCGCACACAGTCGTTTCAGCTCAACTATGCCCGCGCCGACGAAGTGGCGCGAGGCCTGTCCGGGCAGGCCGGCGCTGGGGCTTCGGGTGGCGCGGCCGGGGCTGGGGCAGGAGGCGCAGGCGGCTCGGCCGCAGCAGGCGCCCAAGCCCAGCGCATCCTGTCGGCACGCGGCAGCGTGATCTTCGAAAGCCGCACCAACCAGCTCTTCGTCACCGACATCCCTGCCAAGCTCGAGGAGGTCCAGGCGCTGATCGCCAAGATCGACATCCCGGTGCGCCAGGTGTTGATCGAGGCCCGTATCGTCGAGGCCGATGACCGCTTCGGGCGCACGTTGGGGGTCAAGCTGGGTGCCTCAGATCTGCGTGGCGTGCAGGGCGGCATTCCTGGCTATTCGGTCGGTGGTGGCAACTACCTCACCATTGGCGGCAACTACAACGCGGCCGGTTCCCAGACGCTGCAGCCTGGCGCGACCAACGCCTTCAGCAACACCCAGTTCGTCAACCTGCCGGCCAACAGCGTCAACTCGGTGTTCTCGGGGGCTGCGGCCCTGCCCAGTTTTGCGCTGTCATTGTTCAGCCCTGCGGCCAATCGCTTTCTGAACCTGGAGTTGTCGGCGCTGGAGGCCGATGGCAAGGGCAAGATCATCTCCAGTCCCCGGGTGATCACTGCCGATCAGACCAAGGCTTTGATCGAGCAGGGTACTGAATTGCCCTACCAGGTGGCCACGTCCAGCGGCGCGACCTCGATCCAGTTCCGCAAGGCCAACTTGAAGCTCGAAGTCAAGCCGCAGATCACGCCCGAGGGCAGCGTGATCATGGTGCTCGACATCAACAAGGACAGCGTGGGCCAATCCACGCCGCAGGGCTTTGCGATCGACACCAAGCATGTGCAGACCGAGGTGTTGGTCGAGAACGGCGGCACGGTGGTGATTGGCGGCATCTTCACGCAAACCGAGAGCGTCGACGTCAACAAGGTGCCTTTGCTGGGCGATTTGCCCTATCTCGGCGCGCTGTTTCGCAACACCACCAAGGTGGCGACCAAGACCGAATTGCTGATCTTCATCACGCCCAAGATCGTGACCGACCGCGCCGCGGCGCGCTGAGTGGCGCGAAGACCAGCGCCTTGTCTGAGGAGGTATTGCCATGAGTTTCTTGAAGATCAGGGCGGCGCTGGGCGGGTTGCTGATGTTGGTGCTGGTGCTGGTGCTGGTGGCTTGCGGCGGCGGCGGAGGTGGATCGATCGACGCGGGCGCGCCGGTGCTGCCCGGCACCGGTTCGGGTTCTGGCGCCGGTTCCACTGGCAGTGCGTCGATCACGATGGCCGTGTCCTCGCCCACGGTGACGGCCGCGAGCCCGGTGACTGTGACGCTGACGGTGCGTGACGCCAAGGGCAGCCCGATGGCTAGAACCGTGGTTGACCTGAGCACGGAGCGCGGCAGCTTGGCGAGCTTGAGCGTGGCTTCGGTCGCCACCGATTCCAACGGCAACGCCACCGCGCTGCTGTCTGCCGCAAGCGGTGGACTGTCAGGGGCTGATCAAGTCATCGGCGTCGCCAAGCTTGGCACCACCACGGTCCAGGGCAGCGTCAGTTTCGTCGTCGCAGGCGGCCAGCCGACGATAGGCCTGACGATCAGTGCCAGCACGCTGCGCGGATCGACAGGTGCCGAAACATTGCGTGCCGTGGTCAAGGACGCTGCTGGCGGCCCGGTGTCCAATATGCTTGTCTCGTTCACTTCGGTAGGCGGGCGTGTCAAGCTCGGTGCGCAGTCGGCCAAGACCGACGGTCTGGGCGTCGCCACCGTGACTGCCGCCGTCGGCGACTCGACCCTGACCGCAGCCGACACGCTGACAGCCAGCACAACAGTGGGCGCTGTGGCCGTGACGAGTTCTCTGGTCGTGCAATTGCTGGCCGATAGGCCTTCGCTGTCCGTCAGCGCCAGCAATTCCAATGTCACCGCAGCGGCGCCTGCCACTTTGTCGATCCTGGTGAAAGACAGTGCCGGTCTTGCCGTTGGCGCCGGCACCATCGTCAAGGTCAGTTCCTTGTTCGGCCTGAGCTCCTTCGACGCTGCGACCTCATCGACCAACTCAAGCGGTGTTGCGGCCGTGACGGTGACACCCAAGTCGGCCAACAGCAACGGCGCCGATCAGATCGACGTCACTTCGACAGTCGGCGGTGTGACAGTCACGGCGCCATTCGTGGTGCAGGTCTCTTCGTCAAATCTGAATGCGCCGCCGGTGCTGCAGACCTCGTTGTCGTCGACGGCTGTCAGCGCAGCGTCGCCCGCGACTGTGACGGCCATCCTCAGCGACGGTAACGGGCAAGCCGTTGCTGGTGCCGTCATCACCTTTTCGGTGGTGCGAGGGCTGGCCAAGACTCATCTCGGCACCGCATTGACCGATGCATCAGGCAAGGCGGTGGTCATCCTGTCGCCGGTGAGTTCGACCATTGCCGGTGCCGATGAAGTCTCCGCGTCGGCGAGCTTTGCCGGCACGGCATTGCAGAGCACCAAAGGCTTCCAGATCCAGGCCACCAATGTGGCGCTGTCGAGTTTGACCTCCGCCATTCCATCCTTGGGCGCCTACGGGCAGACGACGCTGACGCTGGGCATCACAGGGGCCTCCGTCGGTTCGCCTGTCAGCGTCAGCGTCACATCCTCCTGTGTCAGCCAGGGCAAAGCCAGCTTGTCGCCTTTGACCTTTACAGCCACCAGCGCAAGCGTGGCCTTGCAGTACAAGGACAACGGCTGCGGCGCGTTACAGGCCGAGGACAAACTGCAGGCCAGCATTGCTGGCGGTTCGGGTAGCGTGTCGCTGAGTTTGCCGGTCGCGACACCGTTGGCTTCGAGCCTGGCCTTTGTCTCGGCGTCGCCAGAGATCATCTACATCAAGGGCTCAGGCTTTACCGAGACATCCAGCGTGACCTTTGAGGTCCGCGATGGTGCGGGCAACATCTTGCCCAACCGCAGTGTGACGCTGTCGTTGCTAACACGCGGCGGTGGCGTCACCATCGAAGGCGGCATTGCCGATGTGCCCCAAGTCTCTGATGCCTCGGGTCGGGTGACGGTACGGGTCAACGCCGGCACCTTGCCCACGCCGATCCGTGTGTCTGCCACGCTGACTGGCGTTTTGCCTGTCGTCGCGACCGTGTCAAGCAATCTCAGCGTCGCCGTGGGTTTGCCGTCCCAGCTCAATTTCTCGCTGGCACAGGCGACCAAGAACATCGAAGGCTTCAACATCGACGGCACGCCCAACAGCTACAACATCATCGCTTCCGACCGTAGCGGCAACCCGGTACCCGCCGGTACGTCGATCAACTTCGTTGCCGAAGGGGGCCAGATCGAGTCGATCAAGCAGATCCAACTCGCCTCGGGTTTGGCACGAACGACGGCCGGTTTTGTCTCGTCCAACCCAAGACCTGCCGACGGTCGGATCACGGTGACAGCATATGCCTTGGGCGAAGAGTCCTTCATTGACCAGAACGGCAACAACATCTTCGATCCCGGCGAGCCTTTCCAGGACCTGGGCAATGTCTTCAAGGACAGGGCCTTCGACGGTTTCTACGACGTCAGCCTCGACGAGTACGTGCCGACGAATATCGCCAACACCTCGGCCTGTGTCGCCGCTGCTGCTGCAGCGGGGGCGACCACCGCCACCACGGCTTTGCTGGCACTTGACCCGAGCATTCCGTCGATGGGTGGCAGCACCTGCGACGGCACCTGGAGTGGCGGCGGCAAGGTCTATGTGCGCCGCGCCACCGAGACCGTGCTGTCGACTTCGGCGGCGCGGGTGTTGTGGGCCGGCAAGAGCGGTTTGGATGCGTCATGCCAGGCGATCACCTTGCAGACGGGGCCGCAACCCACGACCACGTCGGTGTTCACGCCGGTGCTCAGCGGTCAAGTCTGGTACGGTGCCGGCGCATCGATTGCACTGCCTTTCATCGTCGCGGATGCCAACACCTTTTCTTCACGTGGTCCCAACGGGTCTGTCGGCCGATTCAACCCCATGGCGGCTGGAACGACGGTGACCGTCTCGACGCCAACCACCGGCCTGAAGGTGACGCTGGGCGGGGGCTCGCCGGTGCCCAGCACCACAGAGGCGAGCTCAGCCGCTGTCGGGGTCAGCTTCGACACGGTGTCATCGGGCGTCGTGTTCGTGACCTTCACGTCGCCCAGCGGCGTGGCGTCGACCTATGCCATCAATGTGCAGCAGACGACGGTGCTCAACCCCAAGCCCAGTGACTGCCCTTGATGCGGCCGTTTGACCTGACGCAAGCTCGCGCCCGGACGGACTCCTCGTCCGCAGTCTGCACACGCCCGCCGATACACTCTGGCGCCATGAATGTCACTGCCACAATGATCGACGCGCCCGCTATTCTCATGCCGGGCCGGCGTCCGGTGGTGGCGATTGGTCGGTGATGCCATCACCCATGCTGAGCCCGCGATGTCCGGCGTGAGTGCGACCACTATCGCGCTGGTTGGCATGCCCGGCTGCGGCAAGTCCACTGTCGGCCGGCAACTGGCGCGCCAGCTCGGTTGGCGCTTTGTCGACAGCGACCATGAGATCGAGCGCGAGATCGGCGGCTCGATCCGGGTTTTTTTTGAGCAGCACGGCGAGCCGGCTTTTCGCGATCTCGAGCAGCAGACGCTCGCAACCCTGACCCAGCAGACCGGTGCGGTGCTGGCCACTGGTGGTGGGGCGGTGCTGCGCGATGCCAACCGGCAGGCGCTCAAACGCCACTGCGAGGTGGTCTACCTGAGATCGGCGCCCGAGGAGTTGTTCCGCCGCTTGCGCCACGACACCCAACGCCCGCTGTTGCAGGTCAAGGATCCGCTCAAGCGTCTGCGTGACCTGTACCAGGAGCGCGACACGCTGTACCGCGACGCTGCCGATTTCGTGATCGAGACCGGTCGACCCTCGGTGCCCACGCTCGTCAACATGATCCTGATGCAACTGGAATTGGCCGGCGTGATCGACCCCGCCCGGGTGCCTGCGACGGTGGGGCGCGTGCTGCCGCCCTCGGGTTGAGCAGCGTCTCGCCCGGTCATCGCGCCGAATACACTGGACCGCCATGAACGCCGCCATCACCACGACCAAGGTTGCCATTGCGCTGGGTGATCGCAGCTATGACATCCACATCGGCTGCGGCCTGTTGGCTCAGGCCGCGTCCTGGGCCGGCCTGCCGGCATCCAACGAAGCGCTGATCGTCACCAACACGGCGGTCGGCCCGCTTTACGCCGATCGCTTGGCCGCGCAGCTCGCGGGTCGCCACCGCCGCTTGCTGCAGGTTGTGCTGCCAGACGGCGAGGAGCACAAGAACGCTGCGACGCTGGAACTCATCTACGACAAGCTGCTGGCCGAAGGCTGCGACCGCAAGACAGTGATCTACGCGCTGGGCGGCGGTGTGGTCGGCGACATGGCCGGATTTGCTGCCGCCTGCTACATGCGGGGTGTGCCGTTTGTGCAGGTCGCGACCACTTTGCTGGCGCAGGTGGACTCGTCAGTCGGTGGCAAGACCGCGATCAACCACCCGCTGGGCAAGAACATGATCGGCGCTTTCTACCAGCCGCTGCGGGTGATTTGCGACCTCGACCTGCTCGACACCTTGCCGGCGCGCGAACTGTCGGCCGGCCTGGCCGAGATCATCAAGTACGGGCCTATCGCCGACCCCGTATTCCTGGACTGGATCGAGGCCCATGTCGATGCGCTGCGCGGCGGCGACAAGGCCGCGCTGGCGCATGCGGTGCGCAGGTCCTGTGAGATCAAGGCAGCTGTGGTCGGGCAGGACGAGCGCGAAGCTGGGCTTCGTGCGATCCTGAACTTCGGCCACACTTTTGGCCATGCGATCGAGGCTGGGCTGGGCTACGGCAGTTGGTTGCACGGTGAGGCGGTGGGCTGCGGCATGGTGATGGCAGCCGATCTGTCGGCCCGCTTGGGGCTGGCCGACGCTGCGCTGGTACCGCGGCTGCAGCGACTTTGCCAACGCGCGGGCTTGCCGGTGCTCGCGCCGGCACTGCCGATGGCGCGCTGGATGAGCCTGATGCGCGGCGACAAGAAGAGCGAGGCGGGCGAGATCCGCTTTGTGTTGATCGACGGCCTGGGCCGAGCACTGATGCGACCGGCCCCCGACGCGCTGGTGGCGTCGGTGATCGCGGCGCACAGCGTTGCCGCCTGACCGGTCCAGCACAGGTTCTTGCCCACCATGGCGCTCGCCCCCTACGCCAGCGATGCCGCAGCCAGCCGTGGGCGCCGTCATGCTGAACCCGCAGTTCGACTGCGCAACGCTTTCCAGCGCGACCGTGACCGCATCGTCCACAGCACCGCGTTCAGGCGCCTGGTCTACAAGACCCAGGTCTTCATCAACCACGAGGGCGACCTGTTCCGCACCCGGTTGACCCATTCGCTGGAGGTGGCGCAGCTCGGCCGCTCGATCGCCCGCGGTCTGGCGCTGGACGAAGACCTGGTCGAGGCGATTGCGCTGGCCCACGACCTGGGTCACACGCCGTTCGGCCATGCCGGTCAAGATGCGTTGCACGACTGCATGGCCGAGCACGGCGGTTTCGAGCACAACTTGCAGAGCTTGCGGGTGGTCGACCAGCTGGAGGCGCGCTACCCCGACTTCGACGGTTTGAACCTGAGCTTCGAGACCCGCGAGGGCATCCTCAAGCACTGCAGCCGTCGTGATGCGATCGCGTTGGACACTGCCGAGCCTGGCGGCGTCGCGCGACGCTTTCTCGACGGCACCCAGCCCAGCCTGGAGGCCCAGCTCACCGACATGGCCGACAGCATCGCTTACAACGCCCACGACATCGATGACGGCGTTCGGTCTGGCTTGCTGCGATTTGAGCAACTGCTCGAGCTGCGGGCGGTTCGCCAGCACCACGACCAGGCCCTGGCCGAGCATCCCAAGCTGGCTGATCAGCCCGGCCGGCGGCTGTTGTTCGAGACCATCCGGCGCATGCTGTCGGCACAGGTCCACGACGTGATCGACAGCACCGCGGCGGCGCTGGCTGCGGCGCAGCCCGCCGATGCTGACGCGGCGCGTCAGATGTCCCGGCTGCTGCGCTTTTCCGAACCCGTGCAGGCCGACAGCACCGCGCTCAAACGCCTGCTGTTCGCCGCGCTCTACCGCCACCCCCAAGTCATGCGCACCACCGATGTCGCGCGCCAGGTGGTACGCGAGCTGTTTGCGGCCTATGTCGCCGCGCCGGCCGAGATGCCGGCCGACCACGCGGCCATGTCTGATCGCCACCGCGCAGTGGCCGACTATGTGGCCGGCATGACAGACCGCTTCGCTGCGCGCGAGCACCGGCGCTTGACGGGCCGCGACGCCTTTGCAGGCTTGACGCTCACAGGCGCTGCGCTGGCCGATGCTGTGGTCGTCCTGCCGCGGCCTGCTGCCTGAACCATGGCGCGGCTGCCCAGGCTGGCATTGGCGGGCCAGGCCCATCTGGTGTCGCTGTACGGTCACAACGGCCAGTCGGTGTTTTGCGACGACCAGGACAGGCGCCTGTTCCTGGCGGCACTGCGCGAGTCGGCGCTGCTGCAGCGGGTCTTGGTGCATGGCTATGTGCTGCTCGACGACCATGTTCACCTGCTGCTCACGCCCAGCACCGGCGACGGCCTGGGCCGGCTGATGCAGGGGCTGGGTCGGCGCTACGGCGCTGGGTTCAACCGCCGCCATCGGCGCCAGGGCACGCTGTGGGCTGGGCGTTTTCGCGCCACGGTGGTGCAGCCCGGCGCCTTGTTGCTGGACGCGATGCTGTTCATCGACCATCACCCGGTTCGCACCGGTCAGGTCGCTGCGGCGCCAGGCCATGCCTGGTCCAGCGCCCGCCACCATCTGGGCTTGGTCGCCGATGGTTTGATCACCGAATGCAGCGCCTGGTGGCTGCTGGGCAACACGCCGTTCGAACGCGAAGCCGCGTACCGTCGACTGCTGGACGAAGGCCTGACATCCCCCCGCGCGACGACACTGGCCGAGGCGGGACGCAAGGATTGGGCGCTGGGGGATGCGTTGTTTCTGGCCGACTTGGCGCGACAGACTGCGCGCCCGGTTCGGCCTCGACCCAGGGGCCGACCCAGCACCCAACCGAAAAACCTGTCAGGTGAGGTCCAAGGCTGAGCGGACGCGCAGCCAGGAGCAGGACTTGCTAGGTGGTGCGTGGTGCGTGGCAGCAGGATTTTTATATGTCCCTATTTTTAAAGGCTGACCAGGCTTGCTGCATTAGGAAATGAGTCTGACCCTGTTTAAATTAGCTTGAAGGGATTGCTGCGCTGCAGTAAATTCCCACTCCCCTGAAATGAGAAGGACTGCGCGATGAGCTCCACAATCTCCAGCAAGGCAGCGCCTGCGTCTCGTTCTGAAATCGAGGCGCTGGCCCAGCACGGCCTGTACCAGCCCTCGCATGAAAAGGACGCCTGCGGCGTCGGCTTTATCGCCCACATCAAAGGCCTGCGGGCGCACTCGATCGTCGAGCAGGGCCTGAAGATCCTAGAGAACCTCGACCACCGGGGGGCTGTGGGCGCCGACAAGCTGATGGGCGACGGCGCCGGCATCCTGATTCAGTTGCCCGACGAGTTCTACCGTGCCGAGATGGCGGCTCAGGGCGTGGCGTTGCCGCCGCCGGGCGAGTACGGCGTGGGCATGATCTTCCTGCCCAAGGAACATGCGTCGCGACTGGCTTGCGAGCATGAACTGGCGCGCGCCGTCAGGGCCGAGGGCCAGGTGCTGCTGGGCTGGCGCGACGTGCCCGTCAATCGCGAGATGCCGATGAGCCCGGCAGTGCGCGAGAAGGAGCCCGTGATTCGTCAGATCTTCATTGGCCGCGGCGCCGATGTGATCGTGCCCGATGCGCTCGAGCGCAAGCTCTACGTGATCCGCAAGACCGCGTCAGCCGCGATCCAGAAGCTGCAGCTCACGCACAGCAGCGAGTATTACGTGCCCAGCATGAGCTGCCGTACCGTGATCTACAAGGGCCTGCTGTTGGCCGACCAGGTGGGCCAGTACTACCTGGACCTGGCCGACCCGCGCGTGGTGTCGGCGCTGGCCTTGGTGCACCAGCGCTTCTCGACCAACACCTTCCCTGAATGGCCGCTGGCCCACCCCTACCGGATGGTCGCGCACAACGGCGAGATCAACACCGTCAAGGGCAACTTCAACTGGATGCGCGCCCGTGAGGGCGTGATGAAAAGCCCGGTGCTGGGCGATGACCTGAAAAAGCTCTACCCGATCAGCTTCGAGGGCCAGTCCGATACCGCGACCTTCGACAACGCGCTCGAGCTGCTGACGATGAGCGGCTACCCGCTGGCCCATGCTGCGATGATGATGATCCCCGAGGCCTGGGAGCAGCATGAGTTGATGGACGTTCGGCGACGCGCGTTCTACGAGTACCACGCCGCGATGTTGGAGCCCTGGGACGGCCCGGCGGCGATGGTCTTCACCGATGGCAAGCAGATCGGTGCCACGCTAGACCGGAATGGTCTGAGACCCGCCAGATACATCGTCACCGACGACGACCTGGTCGTGATGGCGTCCGAGAGCGGCGTGCTGCCGTTTGCCGAGCGCAAGATCGTCAAGAAATGGCGGCTGCAGCCAGGCAAGATGTTCCTGATCGACCTCGAGCAGGGCCGGATCATCGACGACGAGGAACTGAAGAACCAGTTCGCTTTTGCCAAGCCTTACCGGCAGTGGATCGAAAACGTTCGCATCCGGCTCGACGCGATCCCGCTCGACAAGGCCGCTGAGGCCCCGACCTTCAGCGAATCCCTGCTCGACCGTCAGCAGGCCTTCGGCACCACCCAGGAGGACATCAAGTTCCTGCTCGCGCCGATGGCCAGCGCCGGCGAGGAGGCGATCGGCTCTATGGGCAACGACAGCCCGCTGGCGGTGCTGTCGGACAAGAACAAGCCGCTGTTCAACTATTTCAAGCAGTTGTTCGCCCAGGTCACCAACCCGCCGATCGACCCGATCCGCGAGGCCATCGTGATGAGCCTGAACAGCTTCATCGGCCCGAAGCCCAACCTGCTCGACATCAACGCGGTGAACCCGCCGATGCGGCTCGAGGTGACGCAGCCGGTGCTGGACTTCGAAGACATGGCGCGGCTGCGTGGCATCGAAGCCCACACCCATGGCAAGTTCAAGACCTACGAGTTGGACATCACTTACCCGCTGGAATGGGGCCAGCAGGGCGTCGAGGCCAAGCTCGCTTCGCTGTGCGCCCAAGCGGTCGACGCGATCCAGGGTGGCCACAACATACTGATCATCACCGACCGGGCGATGGGCCGTGAGCAGGTGGCAATTCCCGCGCTGCTGGCGCTGTCGGCCATTCACCACCACCTGGTGCGCGAGGGACTGCGCACCACGGCTGGGCTGGTGGTCGAGACCGGTTCTGCGCGCGAGGTGCACCACTTCGCGGTGCTCGCCGGCTATGGCGCCGAGGCCGTCCATCCCTACCTGGCGATGGAGACCCTGGCGGCATTGCACGCCGAACTACCTGGCGACCTGTCGGCCGAAAAAGCCATCTACAACTACGTCAAGGCTATCGGCAAGGGTTTGTCAAAGATCATGTCCAAGATGGGCGTGTCGACTTACATGTCCTACTGCGGTTCGCAGCTGTTCGAGGCCATCGGGCTGGAAAAGGGCTTCGTGCAGAAGTACTTTCGCGGCACGGCCAGCCAAGTCGGCGGCATCGGCGTGTTCCAGGTCGCCGAGGAAGCGCTGCGCACCCATCGCGCCGCTTTCGGCAACGACCCGGTGCTCGCGACCATGCTGGATGCGGGTGGCGAATATGCCTGGCGAAGCCGCGGCGAAGAGCACATGTGGACGCCTGACGCGATCGCCAAGCTCCAGCATGCAACGCGCTCGGGCAAGTTCGACACCTACAAGGAATATGCCCAGCTGATCAATGACCAGAGCCGCCGCCATGTCACGCTGCGTGGCTTGTTCGAATTCAAGCTCGACCCGGGCAAGGCGATACCGCTTGAAGAGGTCGAGCCGGCGGCCGAGATTGTGAAGCGCTTTGCCACTGGCGCGATGAGCCTGGGCTCGATCTCGACCGAGGCGCACTCGACGTTGGCGATCGCGATGAACCGCATCGGCGGCAAGAGCAACACCGGCGAGGGCGGAGAAGACCCGGCGCGCTATCGCCAGGAACTCAAAGGCATACGCATCACGTCTGGCACCAAGGTGTCGGACGTGATCGGCAGCAAAGTCATTGCGGCCGACTATGTGATGCAGGACGGCGACAGCCTGCGCAGCAGGATCAAGCAGGTTGCCTCGGGGCGCTTTGGCGTCACCACCGAGTACCTGGTCTCGGCCGACCAGATTCAGATCAAGATGGCCCAGGGCGCGAAGCCGGGTGAGGGCGGTCAGTTGCCGGGCGGCAAAGTGTCCGACTACATCGGCATGCTGCGCTACTCTGTGCCAGGGGTCGGCTTGATCAGCCCGCCGCCGCACCACGACATCTACTCGATCGAGGATCTGGCGCAGTTGATCCACGACCTGAAGAATGCCAACCCGCGGGCCTCGATCAGCGTCAAGCTGGTGTCCGAGGTCGGCGTCGGCACGATCGCCGCTGGCGTGACCAAGTGCAAGGCTGACCACCTGGTGATCGCCGGCCACGACGGCGGCACCGGCGCTTCGCCCTGGTCGTCGATCAAGCACTGCGGCACGCCCTGGGAGCTGGGTCTGGCCGAGACCCAGCAAACCCTGGTGCTCAACCGCCTGCGCAGTCGGGTGCGGGTACAGGCCGACGGCCAGATGAAGACTGGACGCGATGTCGTGGTCGGGGCCTTGTTGGGTGCCGACGAGTTCGGCTTCGCCACCGCGCCGCTGGTGGTCGAAGGCTGCATCATGATGCGCAAGTGCCACTTGAACACCTGCCCGGTCGGCGTCGCGACGCAAGACCCTGCACTGCGCAAGAAGTTCGCCGGCAAGCCCGAGCATGTCGTCAACTATTTCTTCTTCGTCGCCGAGGAAGCGCGCCAGATCATGGCCCAACTGGGCATCCGCAGCTTCAACGAGCTGATCGGCCGCGCCGACCTGCTTGACACCAAGAAGGGCATCGCACACTGGAAGGCCAAGGGGCTGGACTTCAGCCGCGTCTTCCACCAGCCCGAAGTCAGTGCCGATGTGCCGCGCTTCCACACCGAGACCCAGGACCACGGCCTGGACCGGGCGCTCGACGTCAAGCTGATCGAGAAATGCCAGCCTGCGATCCTGCGCGGCGAGAAGGTGCAGTTCATGGAGTCCACGCGCAACGTCAACCGCAGCGTCGGCGCGATGCTGTCTGGCGAGCTGATCCGCCATCGCCCCGAAGGTCTGCCCGACCACACGATCTTCATGCAGATGGAGGGCACCGGCGGCCAGAGCTTTGCGGCATTCCTGGCCAAGGGCATCACCCAATACCTGATCGGCGACGCCAACGATTACACCGGCAAGGGCTTGTCGGGCGGGCGGGTGGTGGTGAGGCCATCGATCGACTTCCGTGGTGACGCGACCAAGAACATCATCATCGGCAACACCGCACTCTACGGTGCGACCAGCGGCGAGGCCTTCTTCCGCGGTGTGGCGGGCGAGCGCTTCGCGGTGCGCTTGTCGGGCGCGACCGCGGTGGTCGAAGGTACCGGCGACCACGGCTGCGAGTACATGACCGGCGGCACCGTGGTGGTGCTGGGCAAGACGGGCCGCAATTTCGCGGCCGGCATGTCGGGCGGCATTGCCTATGTCTACGACGAGGACGGCCAGTTCGCCAAGCGCTGCAACCCGGCGATGGTCTCGCTGGTCAAGGTGCTGTCGGCCGACGAGCAGGCTGCGCAGGTGGACCGCGCGGTCTGGCACCAAGGCGAGGCTGACGAGGTCTTGCTCAAGGCGCTGATCGAGCAGCACCACAGCTGGACTGGCAGTCTGCGCGCCCGCGAGATCCTCGACGACTGGGCCACGCTGCGTGGCAAGTTCGTCAAGGTCTTCCCCAACGAGTACAAGCGAGCGCTCGGCGAGATCAACGCTGCGAGCGTCCGCACCGAGGCCAAGGCCCAGTCGGTCGCCGCCCATTGAACTTGCAGCACGCCATCAACAGGACAGACCATCATGGGTAAAGTCACCGGTTTCATGGAATTCGAGCGTCTCGAGGAGGGCTATGCCCCGGTGCGCCAACGCCTGAAGAACTACAAAGAATTCGTCATCGGCCTGAGCGCCGACCAGGCCAAGCTGCAGTCCGCGCGCTGCATGGACTGCGGCACACCGTTCTGCAACAGCGGTTGCCCGGTCAACAACATCATCCCTGACTTCAACGATCTGGTGTTCCGCGGTGACTGGCACAACGCGATCACCGTGCTGCACAGCACCAACAACTTTCCCGAGTTCACCGGTCGCATCTGCCCGGCGCCCTGCGAGGCGGCCTGCACGCTCAACGTCAACGACGACGCGGTGGGCATCAAGAGCATCGAACACGCGATCATCGACCGCGCTTGGGCCGAGGGCTGGGTCACGCCGCAAGTGCCCGCGCTCAAGACCGGCAAGACTGTGGCGATCGTCGGCTCGGGTCCGGCCGGGTTGGCGGCGGCGCAGCAACTCGCCCGCGCCGGTCACGCGGTGACGGTGTTCGAGAAGAACAGCCGCATCGGCGGCCTGCTGCGCTACGGCATCCCCGACTTCAAGATGGAGAAATCGCACATCGACAGGCGCGTCAAGCAGATGGAAGCCGAAGGCGTGAGCTTCAAGACTGGCGTGCTGGTTGGCACGATGCCGGCAGACAGCAAGGTGACCAACGATGCCAAGCAGGTCGTCTCAGCCGAGGCGCTGCAAGCCCAGTTCGACGCCGTGATCCTGACCGGCGGATCTGAGCAAAGCCGTGATCTGCCGGTGCCTGGGCGTGATCTGGATGGCGTGCATTTCGCGATGGAATTCCTGCCGCAGCAAAACAAGGTCAACGCCGGCGACAAGTTTCCGTCGGGCAAGGGGGGCCAGATCCGTGCCGACGGCAAGCATGTGATCGTGATCGGCGGCGGCGATACCGGCAGCGACTGCGTGGGCACCAGCAACCGCCACGGCGCAGCCAGCGTGACCCAGTTCGAGCTGATGCCGCAGCCGCCGATTGAGGAAAACCGGCCGATGACCTGGCCCTACTGGCCGACCAAGCTGCGCACCAGTTCCAGCCATGACGAAGGTTGCGAGCGGGCATTCGCTGTCGCGACCAAGGCCTTCACCGGGGCTCGTGGCAAGCTGACTGGGCTGACCACGGTCGACATCGAGCTCAAGGACGGCAAGATGGTCGAGGTCGCTGGCAGTGAGAAACAGTACAAGGCCGACCTGGTGTTGCTGGCAATGGGCTTTGTCAACCCGCTGGCCAGCGTGCTCGACGCTTTCGGTGTGGTCAAGGATGGCCGCGGCAACGCCCGCGCCGGCACCGACGAGGGGGGTTACCGCACCAACGTGGCCAAGGTATTTGCTGCGGGCGACATGCGGCGAGGCCAGTCCTTGGTGGTCTGGGCGATTCGCGAGGGCCGGCAGGCAGCGCGCGAGGTCGACGGTTTCCTGATGGGTAGCAGCACGCTGCCGCGCTGATGGCGGGCCGCAGCGGCGGCCTGTTTCTCTGCCTGCGCGCGACGCAGCGTCACCGGATCGAATCAGGGGTATCCCGTAGAGATTCGGGCTGCGTGCGACAATTTGTATCCATTGTCAACCGGCCTGTCGGCGCCGGGCCTGTGCCATAGGCTCGCCGCGTCAGTTTGCCTCACCTCCTCTTGAACGCCGATACGCTGATCGAGATAGACCACGTCAGGTTTGGCTACGACAGCAGTCGCACCATCCTGCAAGATGTCAGCCTGCGCTTTGCGCGGGGCAAGGTCACGTCGCTTCTGGGCGGGTCGGGTTGCGGCAAGACGACTTTGCTTCGATTGATCGGTGGCGTGCACGCGGCCACGGCAGGCCGGGTGGTGTTCGACGGCGAAGTTGTCGATACCCGCAACCGGGACCAGCTCTACCGACTGCGGCGGCGGCTGGGCATGCTGTTCCAGTTCGGCGCGCTGTTCACTGATTTGACGGTGTTCGACAACGTGGCCTTTCCGCTGCGCGAGATGACCGACCTGCCCGAGCCCTTGATCCACGACATCGTGCTGATGAAGCTCAATGCGGTCGGCTTGCGCGGCGCGGCAGGGCTGAAGATCAGCGAGGTGTCGGGCGGCATGGCGCGGCGCATCGCGCTGGCCCGCGCGATCGCGCTCGACCCCGAATTGATCATGTACGACGAGCCTTTTGCCGGTCTCGACCTGATTTCGATGGGCGTGGCCGCCAAGCTGATACGCACCCTCAACGACATCACTGGGGCAACCTCGCTGGTGGTCTCGCACGATGTGCCCGAGTGCATGGCGATCAGCGACCATGTGATCCTGATGGCCACGCAGGGCCGCATCGTGGCCCAGGGCAGTCCGGCCGAGTTGATGGCCAGCACCGACCCCGAGGTGCGTCAGTTCGTGCGCGGTGAGCCCGACGGACCGGTCAAGTTTCACTACCCTGCACCGTCGATGGCCGAGGATTTCGGTCTGGCGGGGACGCCGTGAACTGGCTCGCAACACTGGGCGCCAGCACGCTGGCAATGCTGCGGGGCTGGGGCCACGCGGCGCTGTTCTTTGTCGACCTGCTGCGCGTGCTGCCGCAGTCGCTGCGCCGCTTCGGTCTGGTCGTCACGCAGATCCACGCGATCGGCAACCGCTCTTTGCTGATCATCCTGGCCTCGGGTCTGGCGGTGGGTTTCGTGCTGGCGCTGCAGATGTATTACGCGCTGGTCAAGTACGGCGCGGCCGAGTCGCTGGGCTTGGTGGTCAACCTGTCGCTGGTGCGCGAACTCGGGCCGGTGGTCACCGCGCTGCTGTTTGCCGGCCGCGCCGGCACCTCGCTGACCGCCGAGATCGGCTTGATGAAGGCCGGCGAGCAGATCGCAGCGATGGAGTTGATGGCGATCGACCCCCGTGCCAGGGTGTTGGCGCCGCGCTTTCTGGGCGGTATCGTGTCTTTGCCCTTGCTCACCGGGCTGTTCTCGGCGGTCGGCATCCTCGGTGCCTGGGTGGTGGCGGTGGGACTGATAGGCATCGATGCTGGTAATTTCTGGTCGATCCAGCAAAACGGCGTCGATGTCTGGCGCGACTTGGGCAACGGCGTCGTCAAGAGTGCGGTGTTCGGTGTCGTGTGCACCGCTGTGGCGCTTTACCAAGGCTACGAAACCGAGGCGACGCCTGAGGGCGTGGCCTATGCCACCACCCGCACTGTGGTGATCTCTTCGCTGGCGGTGCTGGGGATGGACTTCATCCTCACCGCGCTGATGTTCTCAACCCCATGAGTTCTCGACCCCTTGCGCCAAACCTCGACATGAATCGGAGCGTCCAAGATGGCCAAAAGAAGCATTGAAACCCTGGTGGGCCTGTTTGTGCTGCTGGGGCTGGTGGCCTTGCTGTTCGTGGCCCTGAAGGCAGCCAACCTGTCGAGTTTCGGCAGCCAGGACAGCTATACCTTGTCGGCCCGCTTTGACAACATCGGCGGCTTGAAGGCCCGTGCGCCGGTGCGCGCTGCCGGCGTGGTGGTCGGCCGCGTCACCGCGATCAGCCTGGACCCCAAGACCTTCCAGGGCGTGGTGACGTTGTCGATCGAGCGGCCGTTCCAGTTTCCCAAGGACAGCTCTGCCAAGATCCTGACCGCCGGCCTGTTGGGCGACCAGTATGTCGGGCTGGAGGCTGGCGGCGAAGTCGACAACCTGGCCCCCGGGGCCGTGGTCAAGCAAACCCAGTCGGCCGTCGTGCTGGAGAACCTGATCGGCCAGTTCTTGTTCAACAAGGCCGCCGATGCGGGCGCGGGCGTCGACGCGGGCAAGAAGCCGTGAATGCCACCTGGCTGCGTGCGGGGCTTTGGCTGGTGCTGGCGGCGCTGCTTTCGGCGCTGAGTGCTTGCGCCAGCCTGCCTGGCGAGGGCTTGAGCCGCAGCGACCCCTGGGAGACGGTCAACCGCCGGGTCTTCGAGTTCAACGAGGTGGTCGACAAGGCTGCGGTCAAGCCTGCGGCGCAGGTCTACCAGGCTTTGGTGCCAAGGCTGATCCGCAGCGGCGTCGACAACTTCTTCGGCAACATCGCCGATCTGTGGTCCAGCGCCAACCTGGCGCTGCAGGTCAAGCCCAAGCCGGCGTTGGAGATGGGCATGCGGGTGCTGGTCAACACCTTCATGGGGCTGGGCGGTTTGCTGGACGTGGCTGACGAGATGGGACTGGAGCGCAGCACGGTCGAGGATTTCGGCCAGACCTTGGGTTACTGGGGAATACGAAGCGGCCCTTACCTGGTGCTGCCACTGCTGGGGCCCTCGACCTTGCGCGACGTCACCGGGCTGGCGCTCGATTTCAAGGACTCGGGGGCGAGCGTGGTCTGGCGCGATGCCCGTGACCGCAACATCGCCACCGGGGTGCAGTTGCTCAACGCCCGGGTCAAGCTGCTCAATGCCGGGCGGGTGCTCGATGAGATCGCGCTCGACAAGTACCTGTTGTTGCGCGACGCCTACCTGGCGCGACGCAAGAGCCAGATCTATGACGGCGACCCACCCGAGGACGACGCTGCGCCGGCGGCGTTCAGGCGCCTGGTCAGGTGAGCCTGCGCTGTGAACGGCAAGCGTCCCTGGCGCGTTCAATCACTTCAGGGCGCATCGCCCGCCACAAGAACAAGGATGAACTGATGCACAGAAGAAGCTGGATTTCCGCGCTGGGCTTGAGCGCTTGCCTGCTGGGCTTGCCGGCGCTCGGCGCTGAGGCCTTGGGCGCCGACGCCTTCGTGCGGCAGGTCTCGACCGACGTGATCGAGGCGGTCAAGGTTGACAAGGCGATCCAGGCTGGCGATGTCAACCGAATCCGTTCGCTGGTCGACGCCAAGGTGATGCCGCATGTCAACTTCCAGCGCATGACGGCCAGCTCGGTGGGCCCGCAGTGGCGCGCCGCCACGCCTGAGCAACAAAAGCGCATGCTCGAGGAGTTCAAGACCTTGATGGTCAACACCTATTCCGGCGCGCTGACCCAGGTCAAGGACCAAGCGGTGGTGGTCAAGCCGCTGCGCGCGGGCAGCGCTGAGCAGTCCGAACTGGTGGTGCGCACCGAGGTGCGCGGCAAGGGCGACCCGATCCAGCTCGATTACCGCCTAGAGAAAGCAGGCGAGGGCTGGAAGATCTACGACGTCAATGTCGGTGGCTTCTGGCTGGTCGATGCCTACAAAGGCCAGTTCGCGAAGGACTTGAGCGCGGGCGGGCTGGACGCGCTGATCACCCGTTTGTCCGACAAGAACAAGTCGCTGGCCTCGGCGCCCAAGAACTGATGGTCGACCTCGACCCGGCAGGTCAGGCCAAATCGATGATCGGCTTGCCCGAGCGTCTGACGATGGCCGAGGCCAGCGCGACGCTGGCGCGCCTGGCGCCGCTGCTGCGGGCCGCCGCCGACCCTGTGCTCGATGCGTCGGCACTGCGCGAGATGGACACCGCAGCGCTGGCGCTGCTGCTGGCTTGCCAGCGCCAAGCCGCAGGCCAGGGCCGGCGCCTGCAGCTGACAGGCGCGCCGCCCAAGCTCAAGCAGTTGGCGCAGCTCTACGGCGTCGACGCCTTGCTCGGTCTCTGAACCCGCGAATCTGCCACGCTCTGGGCTTCCGGCATGGTCGGCGGCACCGCAGTTGGGTCGCCGTTTGGGCTTGAACCGGTTCTAATCTGACCTGTCCCGCAGCTTCTCGGAATGGCGATGAACCAGCCCACCCAACGCAGATTTGTAGCCGCAACCGTGGTCGGTACCAAACGCCGGTCTGCGCTGGTCGTCGCGACGCCTGCCGCTGATCCTCGCGGTCTACGTCCGCTCAAACCCGGACGTCCGGTCCGGCGCTCGTGATGGCTTTCCCTCGCTGCGACAAGACGGTGGCCTGGACGGCGCTGCAAGGACATTACCAAGCCCATGGCCGAGACCTGGATTTGCGCGAGGCCTTTGCCCGCGACGCCGGTCGCTTTGAGGCCTTCACGCTGCAGGCCCCCGAGCTCTTTGCCGACCTGTCCAAAAACCGCTGGGACCTGCTCACACGCAAGTTGCTGCTCGATCTGGCCCGCGAATGCGGCTTGGAAGCCAGGCGCGACGCGATGTTCGCCGGGGCTGCAATCAACGCCACCGAAGGCCGGGCCGTGCTGCACACCGCACTGCGTGCGCCGCGTGGCCAAGGGCTGTTCAGTGACGAGGTGCATGGTGAGCTCGACCGAATGCTCGCTTTTGCCGAAGGCTTGCGCGACACCGCGTCGAGCGGCATCCGCCATGTCGTGAACATCGGCATCGGTGGCAGCGACTTGGGCCCGCAGATGGTGGTACCGGCGCTCGACGCTTTTGCGCACCCTGGCATCACGATGCACTTCGTCAGCAATGTCGACGGCCACGACATCGCGCCAGTGCTGCGCCGCTTGAGGCCCGAGGAGACGCTGTTTGTCGTCGTCAGCAAGACCTTCACGACCCAGGAGACGCTGGCTAACGCCAGCGTGGCGCGCGAATGGTTTCTGGCCCAGGGCGGCCAAGATGTTGCCCGACATTTCGCCGGCGTCACAACCAACTTGCAGGCGGCTGCGACCTTCGGCATCCACAACACCTTCGGTTTCTGGGACTGGGTGGGCGGTCGTTACTCGCTGTGGAGCGCTGTGGGATTGGCGGTGGCGATCGCTGTGGGCGCCGAAAACTTCCGCATGCTGTTGGCCGGCGCGCACGCGATGGACCAGCATTTCGCCCAGGCGCCGCTCGAGACCAACTTGCCGGCGCAACTCGGCCTGCTCGATGTCTGGTACCGCAACTTTCACGGTTTCACCAGCCGCTCGGTCGCGCCCTACCACCAGGGCTTGAAGCGCTTGCCAGCTTATCTGCAGCAGCTCGAGATGGAGAGCAACGGCAAGCGGGTCGACCTGTCCGGCGAGCCGCTGCCCTATGCCACCAGCCCGGTGGTCTGGGGCGAGCCCGGCACCAATGGCCAGCACGCATACTTCCAGATGCTGCACCAGGGCAGCGACGTGATCCCGGTCGAGTTCATTGCCGTCAAGCATCCGACCCATCAACATCTAGACCTGCACGCCAAGGCGCTGGCCAACTGCCTGGCCCAGAGTGCGGCGCTGATGCTGGGCAAGACCACCGAGGCCGCGCTGGCCGAGAAAGCCCCGACGGCCCCGACCGCGTCAACCGGGCTCGGTCCGCTGACGCTCGCCAGGCACCGCAGCTTCCCTGGCAATCGACCCAGCACCACGCTGCTGATCGATCGGCTGACACCGCGTGCGCTGGGTGCGTTGATCGCACTCTACGAGCACAGGGTGTTCACCAGCGGCGCGATCTGGGGCATCAACAGCTTCGACCAATGGGGGGTGGAGCTCGGCAAGGCCTTGGCCAGCGACTTGTTGCCGCGGCTGGTCGG
>RGQD01000400.1 GCA_010030205.1 Betaproteobacteria bacterium | reverse complement strand
CGCGCCGTTTTCAACTCAGCCGCGGGCGTGGCCTGTGTTTTCTTGACGAAGCCGTGCAGCACGACGATACGCTGGCCCACCAGCGTGCAGAAGAACGCACGCCCAATGCCCTCGGCACCTCGTGCGCGAACTTCAAACAACCCGTCTCACATGGCCCGCGTGTGCCGCAGACCCAAGTTCGGGCCGTGCTCGACCATGCGCAGTGCAATCACGGCGAAGCTCGCCGCAATGCCCGCTGGCCACCCCAGCACCTCGGCCATGACCTTCTGATTGAAGAACTCGACGCGGTAGGACATGACTGAATATTAACAAGCATGTTAATCGACGGCAAGCCTGACCCGTTCAAGGAAGAGGTCGAAGGTCATCACGGCCTGGCCTTGTCACGGACCGTCAGCACCGTCGCCCGCGAGACCTTGAAGTCACGCACCACACCCGTCACAGTCTCGCCCTTGACCAACCTGGTGTGGATGAACTGCCGCTGCGCTTCGGTGGTCTTGGGCGGGCGGCCCATGTGCTCGGCTGGCCCCGCACTGAACATGACTGTCACGCGTACGCTGCGGGCACCTACTGGCGGGCAGGCCAGGTGCCGAGTGAGACGGGTAAGTGATACCTGGACTGGCAGTTTCAGCTATAAAGAATGGCCCCTCTGGCCTTCCTGAACAGGCAGGTCTGATGTCACGGTCGACTTGGCCTGTCGCCAGCACGCTGGCCGCCGATGCCGATCAGCGCAAGATTCAGCCTTGCGCCAGCGTGTGCTGCCGCGTCTGGGTCTGGTCGATGTATTGCTGCAATCGGCGAGCATCGATGCGCATCAGCCCCAGCCACTCGCAGCCCAGCAGCAAGCCGGGCGCGCCCGACACCATCGAGCTGGCATGCAGCAGCCTCAGCGACAGATCGATCCTTGTCTCGGCATCCAGCGCGAGTTGCACATCGCCGATCGTCACGCCCAGCGTCAGCGCGGGCAGGTGCTCGGGCAGCATCAGCACGGCGCCAGCCAGGCTCAAATCGATGATGCGCAGTGTCAGCGCCATCTCGGGATGCACCGGGTGGCGCAGCACAACGCAGGGACCGCCGGGCTGAAAGTCAAGCAGGGCTTCGGGTCGCGTGAATCGGTGGACCTGTCTTGGCAGCCTGGCCCGTAACGCGCTGACGATCGGGTTGCGAACCAGCACCAGGTCGACCAGGTCGAACTGCAAGACTTGCGCCTCAAGATAGCTCAGCGCGGTGGCTTCATTGGCCTGCACCATGGCTTCGAGCTGAGGGTCGCCCGGCTCAACCTGGAAGCTCAGGCTGTCGCGTCCGGCATCGACGCAGCACAAGCTGGCGTTCAGGCTGGCACCTGTTGGGCCGGTCAGCAACACCGGGCTCGAGCGGTCGCGCAACTGCTGCAACAGCGCAAACCGGTGGGGGTCAGGCGCACCAGTCGCTGCTGGCCATGGCTCGCCCCGGCTGGACTTCATCGGCGCTGCGGGCCGGGTCGCGAGGACAGGCAGGGCAGGGTTCATCGGCGTGCAGCGCTGCCGTCAATGCAAGGTCTTGGACCGGTTGCCCATGCGCTGGTCCAGATCCTCAAGCCATGGCTCGGCCAGGTGGCGTATCTCTGCGTCGTTGACCAGCACGCGTTTCATGATGCGCGATTTGAGCTGGGTCTCGTCGCCGCTGAGCCCTTGCCCGCGGGCGGCGTTCTTGAGCTGGCTGATCAGCAGCACGCAAGCGCTCTCGAGCTTGATCACGTGGTCCCAGTTGCCGGCGCGGGCAGCGTCGAGCATGTCGGCGCTGGCTTTCTCGATCGCCTCGTAATAGTTCAGGAGTGGGCTGTTCATGGCGTGACTCGCTGCATGGTCGAATCTTCTAGTTCCCGGGCGCAGCATTGGCTTGATCGGCGATGGCCGCCCAGGCTTCGCGCAGCGGCGCGACCAGTGCCAGGCATTCGTCCAGAGCGGCTTCGTCGCCGCGCAGATTGGCCTGTGTCAGGCGCTTGCAGACATAGGCGTAGAGGTCGGCCAGATCGGCGGCGAGTGGACCCCCGCCTGAGAAGTCGAGCGCCGATCGCAGACCCTCGTCGACGATGCGCACCGCGCTGCCAATGGCCTGGCCTTTGGCAGCGATATCTTGCTGGCGCAGCGCGCCCTTGGCTCTGTGAACGGCGGCGATGAAACCATCGAACAGCAGCATCACCAGGCCGTGGGCCGATGCGCCGGTGACCATGGTTTGCACACCGACCTGGTGGTAGGTGCCGGCAAACTGCCGGCTGCGGGTGCTGGGCTGGGCGTGCGTTGCGCTGAACATGTCGGTCCGGGCTGGTTCTCGATACTGAATTTATCGGAGTTCAGCGCCGGGACTTGAGTGGTCCGCCTGAGGGCGGTTACCGCTGTTTCAGCGTGATCCTGAAAGCATCATCTTTTTGACGGTTAGGCAAACACTGCCAACCCTGTCGCTGGCAGAGGGCTTAGCGTCGCGCGGAGGGTCTTGAGCGAGCGCGCATCGCGCGCCTGGCGATCAGAGCGTCGACTTGTTCGTCTGCGTGATCTGCTGCGTCATGTAAGTGCTCAGCGCGTTCAGGGTGGCCATCTGGCTGTCCAGCGCCGAATACTGGGCTTGCAGCCTGGCCTGGGTTTGATCGAGGCGCTTTTGCATCGCGTCCTGTGACTTGCTGTTGCGCGTCGTCCGGGCCTGGATGCTCGCAGTGCGTGTCGCCAACATGCCATCGCTGCTGAGTGCGGCGTCGGCCAGACGCTTGAAGCGTCGCGCGAAGCCCGAGTCGGCCGACCCGCTGCCATCGGTGATGAGCAGCTTGCTCAACTCGGTCAGATGGCCGGTTGCGTTGTCGAGCTTGGCGCTGTCAGCGGCGAGGCTGCCATCGGTCTGCATCGTGATGCCGATGTCCGACAAGCGCGACCAACTCGAACTGGCGCTGCTGCCCTGGTTGATCACCTGGCGCAACTGCCGCTGCGGTGGTCTTGCGCAGGTTCAAGCTCAAGCCATCGACCACGTTGTTGAGCGTGTTGCTGGGCGAACTCAGCGCGATGCCGTCGACGCTGAGTTCGGCGTTCGCGGCGTTGGTGGTTCGCAGCATCGGCGAGCCACTCATGCTGGCGTCAAAGGCCAGCGCTGACAGACCGGTCGCGGGGTCGCCGTCGTCGATGTCTTCGCTGGCGCTGATGCGAAAAGCGTTCTCGGCGCCGCTGTCTTTAGACCGCAGGCTGAGCCTGGCGCCCGATGCGTCGCTGACGATGGCTGCGGTGACGCCGGCGCCCGCCGCATTGATCTGGTCGCGCAAGCCGCTCAGGCTGGTGCTGGCAAGATTGATCGTCACCGGCGAGCTGCCAGCCTTGGCGTTGAAGCTTGCTGCCGGCGTGCCGCTGCCGTAACTGCCGAGCTCAATCGTCATGCTGCCTGCGCCGAAAGCGCTGTTGGTAAACGCTGTGCTGGTGAGGGTCTGGCCCGCGGCCAAGCGGCTGACCGAGACCGCATGGCTGCCCGTCACCGCGTCGTTGCTGGTCGACACCGAGACCGCTGCGGGGTCGGTCGATGTGGCCGTGGTCGCGGTCCACAGGGAAGCCGATGTCAGCGCGTTCGACTGGGTCTGCAACGCGGCGAAGTAGGCCTGCAGCTTGCCCACGGTCGACAGCTGGTTGTCCAGTGTGCTGGCCTGGGTTTTCAGCGCGGTCAGGGGCCGGCTCTCGACCGCCATCATCTTGGTGATCAGGCCAGCGACGTCTAGCCCGCTGCCG
>RGQD01000399.1 GCA_010030205.1 Betaproteobacteria bacterium | reverse complement strand
GGCTTCGCCGATTGCGAGTTCAAGCAGCGCATCAGCGTGACCGCGATCGACGGCGCACCTGGCCATTTCCATGTCGGCCACAAAGGTCTTCAATACCGCATGGTGCCGCAGGAAACCAGCACCGGCGCAGTGCGGCTGGAAGACAAGACTGCCGGCGTGATGTGGCTGCAAATCCCCGTCAAATCGATGCTGATGAACGTGAAGGTCGGCCAGCGCATGGTCGACGGCTGCCAGCATGCGTCGCAGCGGGTGGCGTCGACGGCGGTGGCTGCCGCCGGCGCAGGGCTGGGCATCGTCGCGCCTGGCGCGGCCAAAGCTGCCTCTGCAGCGCAGTGATGAAGGCCTGAGAGGGCTTGAGCGGCCAGCGCAGCGGTCGAACCCGCCCGCCCTCGCGCAGGCTTTTTTCGCGCCGGGTCACAATCAGCGCTGATCGCCTCGACCCAGCGAGTTGATGCCCAGCAAGTCATCTATAAGACATAAAATATGGGGCTAACCCGTAGTCGCCAGGCTCAGGCTTGAAGGCCCAGGCCTGATGCTGTCACCCCCACCCTCTGTACAACGCCCCACAGGAGTCATCGAGATGCTGCAAGCCTACCGTCAACATGTGGCCGAACGCGCTGCGCTCGGCATTCCGCCGCTGCCGCTGTCAGCCCAGCAGACCGCCGACCTGATCGAGCTGATCAAAGCCCCCCGGGCCTCGGCCAACTCGGCAGAAGACGCTTTCTTGCTCGACCTGATCACACACCGTGTACCGCCTGGCGTTGACGACGCGGCCAAGGTCAAGGCCAGCTTTCTGGCCGCGGTGGCGCACGGCGACCTGACGCTGGCCCTGATCTCCAAGGCCAAGGCGACCGAGTTGCTCGGCACGATGGTGGGCGGCTACAACGTCAAGCCGCTGATCGAGTTGCTCGACGACCAGGCGGTCGCTGCGGTGGCCGCAGCCGCGCTGAAGAAGACGCTGCTGATGTTCGACTTCTTCCACGATGTGTCGGAGAAGGCCAAGGCCGGCAACAGCTTCGCCCAGGATGTGGTCCGCAGTTGGTCCGATGCCGAGTGGTTCACGACGCGGCCCGAGGTCGCCCGCAAGATCACCGTCAGCGTGTTCAAGGTGGTCGGCGAGACCAACACCGACGACCTGAGCCCCGCGCCCGACGCCTGGAGCCGGCCCGACATCCCGCTGCACTACCTGGCGATGCTCAAGAACGCCCGCCCCGGCATCACGCCCGAGGAAGACGGCAAGCGTGGCCCGATGCAGTTCATCGAAGAGCTCAAGGCCCGCGGCCATCTGGTGGCCTATGTCGGCGATGTGGTCGGCACCGGCTCGTCACGCAAGAGCGCGACCAACTCGATCGTCTGGGGCTTCGGCGATGACATCCCATTCGTCCCGAACAAGCGCTTCGGCGGCGTCACGCTGGGCGGCAAGATCGCGCCTATCTTCTTCAACACCCAGGAAGACTCTGGCGCGCTGCCGATCGAGGTCGATGTCTCGGCCTTCGACATGGGCGATGTGATCGACGTCTACCCCTACGACGGCAAGATCGAGAAAAACGGCAAGCTCAGCGCTGAATTCAAGCTCAAGAGCGAGGTGTTGTTCGACGAGGTGCGCGCGGGCGGGCGCATCAACCTGATCATCGGCCGATCGCTCACCGCCAAGGCGCGCGACTTTCTCGGCCTGCCGGCATCGACCGTGTTCAGGCTGCCGACCGCGCCGATCGCCACCCGAGCAGGCTTCACGCTGGCGCAGAAGATGGTCGGCCGCGCCGTCGGGCTGCCGGTGGTCGCAGGTGTCCAGCAAGGCGTTCGGCCAGGCACTTACTGCGAGCCGAAGATGACCACGGTCGGCAGCCAGGACACCACCGGCCCGATGACCCGCGACGAGCTCAAAGACCTGGCCTGCCTGGGTTTCTCGGCCGACCTGGTGATGCAGAGCTTTTGCCACACCGCGGCCTACCCGAAACCGGTCGACGTGAAAACCCACCGCGAGCTGCCGACCTTCATCAGCAACCGCGGCGGTGTCGCGCTGCGCCCGGGCGACGGCATCATCCACAGCTGGCTCAACCGCTTGCTGCTGCCCGACACCGTGGGCACAGGCGGCGACAGCCACACCCGGTTTCCGATCGGCATCAGCTTTCCGGCCGGCTCAGGCCTGGTCGCTTTCGGTGCCGCCACTGGCGTGATGCCGCTCGACATGCCCGAGTCGGTGCTGGTGCGCTTTTCCGGAAAAATGCAGCCCGGCGTCACGCTGCGCGACCTGGTGCATGCGATTCCGTACTACGCGATCAAGGCTGGCCTGCTGACGGTGGCCAAGCAGGGCAAGATCAACGAATTCTCGGGCCGTATCCTCGAGATCGAGGGCTTGCCAGACCTGCGGATCGAGCAGGCTTTCGAGCTGTCAGACGCCAGCGCCGAGCGCTCGGCAGCCGGTTGCACCGTCAAGCTCAACCCCGAGCCGGTCAAGGAATACCTCACCAGCAACATCGTGCTGATGAAAAACATGATCGCCGACGGCTACCAGGACCGCCGCACGCTAGAGCGTCGCATCAAAGCGGTCGAAGCCTGGCTGGCCAAGCCGGAGTTGCTAGCAGCCGACCGCGATGCCGAATACGCTGCGGTGATCGAGATCGACTTGAACGAGCTCAAGGAGCCGGTGCTGTGCTGCCCGAACGACCCTGACGACGCCAAGCTGCTCAGCGAGGTCGCCGGCACCAAGATCGACGAGGTCTTCATCGGATCGTGCATGACCAACATCGGCCACTTCCGCGCCGCCAGCAAGCTGCTCGAAGGCCGGCGCGACATCCCCGTCAAGCTCTGGGTTGCGCCGCCAACCAAGATGGATGCGCAGCAGCTGACCCAGGAAGGCCATTACGGCGTGTTCGGCGCTGCCGGTGCGCGCACCGAGATGCCGGGCTGCAGCCTGTGCATGGGCAACCAGGCCCAGGTTCGCGAGGGCGCGACAGTGGTCTCGACCAGCACCCGCAACTTCCCGAACCGGCTCGGCAAGAACGCCCAGGTCTACCTGGCCTCGGCCGAACTGGCGGCGATTGCCAGCAAGATCGGCCGCATCCCGACGCTGGCCGAGTACCAGGCCGACATGGGCGTGATCAGCCAGAGCGCCGACACGATCTACCAGTACATGAACTTCGACCGGATCGAGGAATACGCCGAGATCGCCAAGGGCGTGACGGTCTGATGCTGCGCTAGCTCAGCGCCGCAGCGTCTCAAGCAAATGTGGCTTGGCGGCTTGATCCCCACGGGGGCCGGCCAGCGCAGGCGCTGATCACTCGACTGCGTCGCCGCGGCGGTCGGCCTGCAGCACCCGCTCAGGGATCTCCCAGATCAGCAGGCGCGGCGGCGTCTGCTTGAACGCCTTGCTGGCCAAGTAAGCCCGCGCAGCGCCGCCGAAGTCGCCGCCATCGAGCGCGAAGTTGGCGACTCGGGCATCCAGCGCCCGCGCCAGGAAGGGCTCGAAGTTCGAGGTACGGGAGAACGAGGTGCCGATCAACGCGATGCTGGGCAGGTCGGCATCACCGAACAAGTCGTCGTTGTTGCTGGCTGGCGCCGCCTGGGTCGCTGCACGTTCGAAGCGGCTTTGCTGCGCACGCTCAGGCAGCGGCTGCAACGCCAGCGGCAGGCGTTCGAGTCCAGCCAGCCGGACCAGGTCGCCAGCGCGCGCTTGCTCAACGCGGTCGGTCAGCCGCCAACCCGAGCCGCTGGCGGCAATGGTGACCAGCGCGTTGGCGCGCTGCGCC
>RGQD01000398.1 GCA_010030205.1 Betaproteobacteria bacterium | reverse complement strand
GCCACCCGCGAACAGCTCAGCGCGCTGTTCCAGACTCAGCCAGCGCCGCCGGAGGCGCCACCGCAAGCGCTACCGCAAACACCGAGGCCAAGCTCAAGACAGGTCGACTGGCTGGCAGATTCGCCGGTCGACGAACAGCCGCCTGGGATAGTCGCGACGCAAGGTCCACCCGATTGGCAAAGAGTGGCCACCGCGTTGGCCTTGCGCCAGCGGCTGACCGTCATCAGCGGCGGGCCAGGCACCGGCAAGACGACCACGGTGGTCAACCTGCTGGCCTGCCTGATTGCACAGAACCCGGATTGCCGCATCGCGCTGGCAGCACCCACCGGCAAGGCCGCAGCGCGGATGACCGAAGCGATCCGCTCGCGTTCAGCACACCTGCCGCCGGCGATACGCGACAGGCTGCCCGCAGACTCTTTCACGATCCATCGCCTGCTCGGTGTCAGGCCAGACGGATTCATCCACCACGCAGGCAAGCGGCTCGCGATCGACGCCTTGGTCGTCGACGAAGCCTCAATGCTGGACCTGGCGCTGGCAACGCAGTTGCTGGAGGCCGTGCCGGAGACCGCCCGGATCATCCTGCTGGGCGACAAAGACCAGCTCTCGGCCGTCGAAGCCGGCGCGGTGTTCTCCGACCTCAGCGCCGACCCGACGCTGAGCGACGACTGCCGCAACGACATCGCGCCCTTGTGCGGCATCCATGCGGCGCAGATCGTCTCACCGGAGGCAATACGCAGCAGCGCTTTGCGCAACACCGCGACCTGGTTGCGCCGCAACTTTCGCTTCGCCGCCGATTCAAGCATCGCCAGGCTCGCAGCCGACATCAACGGCGCGCGACCGACACGGGCGATCGCCTCGTTGACTCGTGGCGCTGGCGGTGGCGGTGGCGGCGACGGCTCGGTGCGCTGGCTGGACGACGGTGCCGCAGCGCCGGGCCAGGCCACCCTGGACCGCATGCTGCAAGCCTATGACCCTTACCTCGAGGCCGTGCGCCGCGACCCGCAAGACGCATCAGCCATTACCGAAGCCTTCGGCAAATTCCGGGTGCTGTGCGCGGTGCACGAAGGGCCGCGCGGCGTCGTCAGCCTCAACGAGCAGATGGCGCGCCATGCACGAGAGGCGCTCGCCGCCGTGCCGCAGGCACAGCGCACAGACCCGCGCGACCCGTGGTACCTGGGCAGGCCGGTGATGGTGCTGCGCAACGACCATGTGCTCAAGCTGTTCAACGGCGACATCGGCATCAGCCTGCCCAATGATCAGGGCGAGCTGATGGTCTATTTCGCTGATGTCACGGGCGGCCTGCGCGCGGTGGCGCCAGTGCGCCTGCCTGTGCACCAGACAGCGTTTGCGATGACGGTGCACAAGTCACAGGGATCGGAATTCGACGAGGTGCTGGTGCTGCTGCCCGCACAGCGCAGCCGGGTCGTCTCGCGCGAACTGCTGTACACCGCAGTGACACGCGCCAGGCACCGGGTGTCGATCTGCGCCAGCGCCGAGGTGCTGACGGCAGCGATTCAGTCACCCACAAGGCGCCAGGCCGGCCTGCTCGACCGATTGCGCGAAGCGGGTCTTGAGACCAAAGAGGGTCCACCGAACGCGCTTGAACCGGAGTGATCACCTGGGCACGGGTCGATCATCCGACTGCTTTCTATCGTGCGAAGAGCTAGCGGGCAAACGTATCGATGCCGGGTGTTCGACATACTTAGCGGCATCGAGCAATTTCTCGGCGTCCAGTTTGGACGGATCAAGCTCAAAAACCGCCTGCCCGAGCCTTACTTCGCAATCCCCAAGAAAACGGCCAGGCAGCGCTCAACCTGCACCATCGTGTCGGCGTCAAGGCGTCCGAAGGCTGGTCCCACCTTGACGCGTTTGACGGTCATGGCCTTGTCGACCATCGCCTGCGAAGGCTTCTGTAAACCGTTGCTAGCACTGGGCTGAACGGTGACGCGAAGCAGCGGTGCGGCAATCAACGTGCCGGTCATGGGCAACACGGTCACGCTAGAGTGCTCGCTGAACTGATCAGCCTGTATCACCAGAGCCGGTCTTGGCTTGGCAAAGTCACCTTGCACTCAATGGTCACGAAGTCGCCGTGCCTCATGCGGTCCAGCCGTCCACATCCGACAGGGCTTCATCCATGAGTTGCTGCAGGCCCGTATCGGCCGCGTCCGATTGAGCGGCCAGTTGGCACTGGCGGCGGCACTCCTGCGCAAAGCCCGGCCGACGCGTGTCTGGCACCCAAATCTGGACCAGCCGCAGGCCCGCCGTGCGCAGCGCATCACGGTGCTTTTGAACCCTTGCGTTCACAGGCGCAGCAGCCATGTCCAATCCCTTTCGTTTGTTACATGCAACCTGTCTACGAGAAATTCATGTCGCCTGCAACAGACCGCCGTTGAAGAGAACGGCAACGCTCAATCCTGCCGGCAACCGTGGCTCGACGCTACCTCGTCATCACTCCGGGGCAAGCGGCAAGATCGACCCGGTGGACGACCGCGTCGCCTTCGTCAACCCAGGTGCGGCTCGATCAGCCGGCGCGCTTGCCTCAAGCAGTCATCGAAAGAGCGCTGAAAACCAAGGCGGTCAATCGCGTCGAATTCGATCCGCGCAATGTCAGCGCGCTCCTGAAGCTGCTGAAGAAATGCCGCGCCGTGCCTGGCGAAAAAGGGAGCGGCGCGGTCTATCGCACCAGGTTCAGCGTCCGCAACAGCGCACAGGTCGAAAAGATCCCTCGCCTTCGCACGGTCACCTCGATGCCACAACTTCTTCGCGATGATTTCGGCGCTGGTCTCAACCTTGATGTCCCGCCCGGCGTGGAAAACTTCGTCGAAGGGCGAATCGGTGAGCGATGAGCCCACAACGATGTCTATTTCGCCGGAAGGTAAATAGAACTTCAAATACTCAGCCGCCTCTTCGTAGTCTGTGCTGATTTCTTAGGCGACCTCGCTGAGACGCGGATTGACGAAGCCCAGGTACTGCGGGTCCGGTACGAACAAATCGATGTCCTTGCTCTGCCGATGACCGATGCGCAGCATCAACACCGTCCCGCCACCGAAGGTCCAATGCGGCTTGCTCACCTGCGATTCGAGATGCGCCATCAAGCTCAGCGCAGCCGGAAACAGTTCGGCCCAGACGCCGGCCCGACCCATGTCGGGCGAGTTCACTGTCACCAGACGCTGCTGCACTTGAGTTGGTGCGCCAGCGTGCGCATCGTCCGCCACACCTGAGCGCGTTCGACGCCGTCTTCGAGATGCAACTGTTCGACCACCGCAGCCAGCAAAGCCGGCGAAGCTTCATCCAGCAATGCGCGGACATGGGGCAATATGTCGTGGGGCACCAGCCCGGTTCGCATAACTTCTTCAAGCGCGCCGGCACTCATCGAGCCACGGTAGCTGACACCCGCAGTCCTGGCCGCCAAGACCAGCGCCGAGTCCCGCGCCAGCGCGGGCCCGCGCGCCTGCGTGCGCGGCGCCGTCACCGTCACTGCAAGCCCCAAGGCACGCAGCAGTCTCGCCGCACGCGACAGGCTCAGGTCCTTGATGGCGCCCGTCTCGACCTGGTTGACCGTCGCCCTGGACAAGCCGCTGAGCGCAGCCAACCTCGATTGGGTAAGCCCCATGTCGCCACGGCGGATCTTGACGGCAGCGCTGAGTTCGGGCATCGGGAGCATCTCGCAAGGCTAACGGCCCGCTCCACAGAAGTCAAAAATATTTTCCACATCCGCTGCCCGCACCGCAAACATGACGCTGCGCATGCGCGACGGTGTGATTGATCGAGTTGCGCGCC
>RGQD01000397.1 GCA_010030205.1 Betaproteobacteria bacterium | reverse complement strand
GCCGCCGAGGCACCGCAGTTGGTGGCCGCAGCGCCGCTCGAAGGCTCGACCACCTTGCCGGCGCCCGCAGAAGCAGCCGCCACAGGGTTGTCGATGGGCCAGGTCGTTGGCGCGCTTGCAGGCCTGGTGGCCGTCGGCGCCGCGGTCGGCGGTTCGTCAGAAACCAAGGACAGCACACCGCCTGTCGCACCCACCGCCACGCTGGCCACCGACTCAGGGTCGAGTGCCACCGACGGCATCACCAATGTCGGCGCAGTCAAGGTCGGCGGGCTCGAGACCGGTGCGAAATGGGAATACAACACCGGTAAAGGCTGGGTCACCGGCAGCGGTGACAGCTTCACGCTGGACGCAGGCACATATGCAGCCAACGCGGTGCAGGTTCGCCAGACCGATGCGGCAGGCAATGTCAGCACTACCGCGGGAACTATCGTCAGTGCCAGCGGCCAAGCCATGGCAGTCACGGTTGACAACACCGCCGCCAGCGTTCTGTCGATCACTTCGAATGCCCCAACGAACGGTGTAGTGCTGGGCGCTTCGACCTCCTTGACGATCACCTTCGACGGCAAGGTCGCCGGTTTCGACGCCACCGACCTGGTCGACGCCAAGGGCGGCAAGTTCAGCAACCTCGTCACCACCGATGGCGGCACCACCTGGACGGTGGACTTCGCGCCCAACCCCGGAAAACTCGGTCCGGCATCGATCGCCGTCACCGGCGCCTACACCGACTTGGCCGGCAACGCCGGCACGGCCAACAGCGCGGTGGCCGTCAAGTACTTTGCCTCCGCCACCGCATCCGACGGCAACATCAGTGGCGCGAAAATATACGCCGACGTCGACCGCAGCGGCAGCATTACCGCTGCTGACACACTGGTTGGCACCACCGGCACCAACGGTTCGATCTCAGTCGCACTGGCTGCCGGCGAGGATGCCTACCCTCTGCTCGTGACCGGCGGCACCGACATCTCGACCGGTCTGGCCTTCACAGGGTTGATGCGAGCACCTGCCGGCTCGACGATGGTCACCCCGCTGACGACCTTGGTTCAGGGCTTGCTCGACGCCGACACCTCGACCGGATCGGCCGCCGCCAAGCTCGCTGCTGCCCAATCCAAGGTGCTGGCTGCGTTGTCTTTGCCGGCCAGCATCGACTTGACCAGCTACGACGCCTTGAAGATTGCAGTCACGAGCACGACCTCCACCGCGGCAGACAAAGCCATTGCGGTGGCAGTTCAGGCCCAGACGATCGCGGTGGCGAACGATCGCGGTGGCGAACCTGCTGGTCGCGGGCACTGCCGCGCTGCAAGGCGCCGCCACCACAGCAGGCGGCGTGACAAGCGCGAACGCCGGGTCTGCGGTACTCGGCGCACTGGTCACGCAGTTCGGCAGCGGTGCCGCAGTGAACCTCAACAGCGCCACCACTGTGGGAAGCTTGCTGACCAGCGCAGCGGCCGACAGCCGGGTTGCCGGCAGCCTGAACGCCGCGACGAAGGCCGGCCTGATCGGGACAGCGTCGTCAAGCCTGTCGGTTGCCAACCAGGCGGTCGCCGATGCGATGAAGCTGGCCGCTGACAACGCGGCGACCTCCAACCAATTCCTGGCTTCGCTGACTGACGCGGTGAAAGTTCAGACTGTGGCCCAGGGCAGCGTCAGCACTGCGCTGGCGTCAGGCACCGCAGTCGCCCTCGACACCACAGCGCTGAAAACGCAAACCCAGGCCATCACCAGCGCCAACCTGACCTCGACCCAGGCCGGCGTGGTCGACAAGACGGCACCGGCAGCCCCCGCCTTCGGCCTTCGCACCGACAGCGGTGTCGCTGGCGACGGCATCACCAATGTCGGCGCGGTCAATGTCACCGGGCTGGAAGCCGGTGCGACCTGGGAATACAGCAGCAACGCCGGCGCCACCTGGGTCAAAGGCACAGGCACCAGCTTCACGCTGGCCGAAGGCCCCTACGCCGCCAACGCGGTGCAGGTGCGCCAGACCGACGCGGCGGGCAATGTCGGCGTCGCAGCCAAGGCTGCGGCCGCGATCACAGTCGACAGCTCGGCTGCAGCGCCGTCGCTGGCGCTGGCCAACGACACCGGCGCCAGCGTGACAGACGGCATCACCAAGGTCGGCACGGTCAACGTCGCCGGCCTGGAAGCCGGCGCGACCTGGGAATACAACGCGAGCGGCACCTGGGTCGCCGGCACCGGCGGCAGCTTCACGCTCGCCGATGGCGCTTACGCGTCGGTGCAGGTTCGCCAGACCGACGTCGCAGGCAACCTGAGTGCCGCCAGCAAGGCCGCCGCGATCACGGTCGACAACACCATCGCCAAACCCACGGTGGCCTTGGTCGGCGACTCGGGATTGAACCTGAGCACGGCCGCATCCGACGTCACCCGAAGCTACAGCGTCGACGGCGGCGCCGCCAGCGCGAGCTATGTCGCACCGCAGGTCAATGGCGCACACACTGTGGTCGTCACCGACCTCGACACCGCCGGCAACAGCGCGAGCGCAAGCCTGAGCTTCACGCTGGACAGGAAATTCGTCGGGCCGACCTTGACCCTCACCGACAACGGGGTGTCGGCCACCGACGGCATCACCAACGCGGCCGGCCTGACGATCAGCACGCCTTTGGCGGGCTTCACTCGCAGCATCGCGGTCGACGACAAAACTGTTTCGAGCTATGTCGCGCCGACCACCGATGGCCCCCACACGGTCAAGGTGACGGACACCGACGCCGCAGGCAATGTGGCAAGCAGCAGCCTGAGCTTCACGCTCGACACCGTGGTGCCGACCGCCACAGTTGTCGCTCCCAGCGCGCCCAACAGCGCCGGCGCCCTGACCTACACGATCAACTTCAGCGAAGCGGTGACGGGTTTCGACGCCAGCGACATCGCGGTGGTCAACGGTAAGGCGGGTGCAGTCACCGCGATCAGTGCCTCGCAGTACACCGTGGCCGTCACACCGACCTCGTCGACCAGCCCTGTCAGCCTGGCGGTGAGCGTGCCCGCAGCGGGGGCCAACGACATCGCTGGCAACGCTTCCACGGCAGCGGCGCAAGTCCTGCAGTCGGTGTTGTACGGCACCTCGGGCACCACGGGCACCGCGGGCAACGACATCCTGACCGTCAGCACAGCGCAAGACTTGGTCTATCTGGGCACAGGCACCGACACGGTGGTGCTGGCCTCGGCAGCGGGTTCGACCGCGACAGCCACCGACGATGTGTACGGCTTCGGCAGCGGCGACCAACTGGACTTGCGTGCCTTGTTGTCGGGCTACACCAGCAGCGGGGTGGCTGACGCCGGGATAGGCTTTGTCGAGTTGAAAAACCTGACGCTCACCCAAGGCGCCAGCACGACCACGGTGAAGTTCGATGTCAGCTTCGACGCTGCGTCGATCTCGGGCTCGAAGATCACCGGCGGTGTGATCGATCTAGCCTACGACTACGCGAAAGTGAGCGCGCTCAAAGCCACAAGTCCGAGCTACACCGATTCGGGTGGTGACACCAGCGCTATTTGGCAACTTGCACTTGGAAACCCAGCCAATGGGAAGATTGTGTTAACCGGCGACCCGCTCACGACGGCAACCAATCCGATCATCGACACAGCGGGGAAAACTCTTAGCGTCACGCTAACGGTCTCGGGGCTGGTGAGCACCTTTCCGGTGGGCCTTGAATCGGTCGCGGCAGGCGGCGTTACCTCGGTAACGACCGCGAACGGTGTGTCCAACAACGTCGACGTCGGCATCACCAAGACCGCAGGCGCGGTGGTCACGATCGGCAACACCGGCACGCTGGA
>RGQD01000396.1 GCA_010030205.1 Betaproteobacteria bacterium | reverse complement strand
GGCCTGAGTTTTGACGGCAGCGCGATGCGCATCGCCCGCCGCGCCGAAGGTGGGGTGCAGATCGTCGTCTGGTCGCTGCGCGAAGGCATCTGGCGTCGCTGGAGCAGCCCGCTGGTGACCCGCGTCGGCGAGTTACAGCAGGTCTGGCAGGCGAGCCAGCAACTGCAAGGCCAGGAGGCCGGCCAGCTCCGGCTGGCCGACGGTGTGAGCGATTGGCAAATATTTTTCTGGCGCGGTCAGGGCTGGAGCAATGCCCAATCGAGCGGCGACGTCACCTTGGCGGCCAACTCGCAAACGCCTGCAGCGCCTCCAGCACCCGCCAGCGCCGCCAGCGCCGCGAATGGCGCGATTGGCGCGAATGGCGCCGCCAACGGCAAGGCCCAGCGGACCTTGCTGCCCAGCGGCGTGCGCCTGCAGATCGACCTGCCAGAAGGCCGGTTGCTGCGCGACGTGATGCTGGCACCGACACCATGAAGCGCTTGCGCTGCAGACCGAGCCGGGGTGCCGCCTTGCTGGTGGCGATGGTCTTGCTGACGGTGGTCGCGACGCTGGCCTCGGGTATGGTCTGGCAGCAGTGGAAAGCGGTGCAGGTCGAGTCTGCCGAGCGCAGCCGGGCCCAGTCGGGCTGGGTCTTGCGAGGGGCGCTCGACTGGGCCAGGCTGATCCTGCGCGAGGACGCCCGATCCGGCCGTGCCACCAGTCTGAGCGAGCCCTGGGCCACCCCACTGGCCGAGGCCAGGCTGTCGACATTTCTGGCCAAAGACCGCGACCACAACGCCGACGAAGGCCCGGAGGCCTTCCTGGCTGGGGGCATCACCGACGCCCAGTCTCGCTACAACCTGCGCAACCTGCTGCTCGATGGCAAGCTGGTGCCTGCCCAGCAGGCGATGCTAGAGCGCCTGTGCACCAGCGCAGGCCTGCCCAGCGACACAGCGGCACTGCTCGCCAACGGCTTGCTGGCCGCGAGCCTGGCCGCAGACAGCAACGCACCGCTGCCGCCGCAACAGCTGGCAGATCTGGCCTGGCTAGGGTTGGACGCGGCGACGATCGCCCGCCTGGGCACGGTGGTGGTGTTGCTGCCGGTGGCCACACCGGTCAACCTGAACACTGCGTCGCGCGAGGTGCTGGCCGGGGTGATCGCCGGGCTGGACCTGGGTGGCGCGGACCGCCTGGTTCAAGCCAGACAACGCCAGGCCATGCGCAACCTTGCCGACGCCACCGATGTGCTGGGCCGGGGTGTGACGCTCGAGCCGCGAGACGTAGATGTCAAGTCGGCATTTTTTGAGATCCGAGGCCGGCTGAGGATAGACCAGCGCGTGCTGACCGAGCAAACCCTGGTCGAACGCCGCGGCGGCCTCGAGGTGGTGGCGATCCAGCACCAGCGCGTCGCCGACCTGAGCCTGCTGCCGCGATAAACCAACCGCGATGTCGACCGATCGCCTGCTGCCGCACAATCCTGCCACCGCTTGTCCGACGACAGGTCGCGACCGGCCGCCATCGGCCACCATCGCACCTGCCACTTTGCCCTCCAACGTGCCCGCCGGCAACCCGCCGCCAACCCCGCCATGGCCTTGCTCGTGATCCTGTTGCCGGCGCTGCGTGCTGAACCCGTGATCTCAGCCGCGGCTGAGCCATCGGGCGCCGCCACGCTGAGCTGGTTGCTCAGCGAAGACGGCATCGCGCTGACGCGACAGGGCGATTCGGCGCCGGCGCTGTGCCCTAAAGCCGACAGCGTGGTGGCCGTGCTGCCGGCCGACGCCGTGGCCTGGCACCGGCCGATCTTGCCGCGCGCACCGGCCAACCGGATGCGTGCGGCCTTGGGCGGTGTGCTGGAAGAGCAGTTGCTGGCCGATGACGATCAGGTGCATCTGGCGCTGTCACCTGACGCGACACCGGGCGCACCGGGCTGGGTGGCGGCGCTGAACAAACCGGGCCTGCAAGCCCAACTCGCCGCGCTTGCCGCTGCTGGCCTGTCGGTCGACCGCCTGGTGCCTGCGCTCGCACCAGCGCTGCCGCCGCTGACCGCGGGCGCGGCGGGCAACGAGCCGAGCGGCCACTTCTTCAACGCCCACGACGCATTCGGCGCCGAAGTGCAATGGCTGGCGCTGCGCGATGCCGACAGCGCACTGTGCGTGCCGCTGGCCGGCAGCTTGGCGCGAAGCCTGCAACTGCGCTGGAGCGCCCGCGGCGCGCGATTTTCGGCCACGCCAGCAGCAGCAGCGGCAGCCGAACGCTGGCTGGGCACAGCAGTGGCCGTGAGCAGCACCGCCGAGCAGGCTCTGGCGGCCTTGCGCTCGCGCTGGAACCTGTTGCAGTTCGACCTCGCGCCGCAGCGCCGCGGCAGCATGGCGCTGGGCAAGCTGGCGCGCCGGTTGCTCAGCCCCGCTTGGCGGCCGGCCAGGCTGGGTCTGCTGAGCTTGCTGCTGCTGCAATTGGCGGCCATCAACCTGATGGCCTGGCAGCAGCAGCGCGCGCAAACGCAGCTGCGAGCCGCGATGGACGCGCTGCTGCGCAGCAGTCATCCGCAAGTGCGCGCGGTGCTCGACGCGCCGCTGCAGATGCAGCGCGAGACCGCCGCGCTGCGCACAGCCGCAGGCGTGCCAGGCCCGGACGATTTCGAGCCCATGCTCGCCGCCGCCGCAGCCGCCTGGCCGCCAGGCCAAGCACCCGCCATGCAGCTGCGTTTCGAGCCCGGACGCCTGAACCTGAGCGCCGTCGGCTGGCCGGCGCCCCAAGTCGATCAACTGCGCCAGCGGCTGCAGGCCGCCGGCTGGGCCCTGGAGGCTGCCGAAGGCCGGCTGCTGATCCAACGCGCCAAACCCGCCCCGCTGCCATGACGCCTGCCAAAGATGCCAACCCCAGCCTGGCCGCAGGCCGCGCCGCGCTGCGCGACCTGCAGTCGCGCTGGGCCGCGCTGAGCGCGCGCGACCGTCGGCTGCTGACCCTGGCCGCGGCGCTGCTGGTCGGCCTGGGCCTGTGGTCGCTGGCGATCGCGCCAGCCTGGCGCAGCTTGGACAGCGCGCCGGCCCAGATCGACCGGCTCGAAGCCCAGCAGCAGCAGATGCAGCTGCTCGCCAACGAAGCAACAGCGCTGCGCGCAGCGTCACCGGTGAGCACCGAACAAGCCCATGCCGCGCTGACCGCAGCCACCGGGCGACTCGGCGCACCGGGCAAGCTCAGCCTGCAGGGCGACCGCGCGCTGCTCGCGCTCAAAGCAGTCAACCCAACCCAGCTCGGCGCCTGGCTGGCCGAAGCCCGTGCCGGCGCAAGAGCCCGGGTGGTCGAAGCCAGCTTGACCCAGACCAGCCCCGGTCTGTACGACGGCAGCCTGACGCTCGCGCTGGGAGCCGGCCGGTGAGCCTGCCACGACAGGGCGCGTCAGAAGCCGGGCGCTGGCAGCGCGCCCAGCGCATCGGCCGGCGCTGGGGCATCTGGGGCGCCTTGCTGGGCGCCATCGCCGGTCTGGCCTTCAACGCACCGGCGCAGTGGCTGGCCGACGCGCTGCACCAGGCCAGTGGCGAGCGGCTGTTGCTGGCGCAGGCGCGGGGCAGTCTGTGGGACGGCAGCGCGGTGCTGGTGCTCACTGGCGGGACCGGCAGCCACGATGCCTCGGCCCTGCCAGGCAGGCTGGCCTGGCAGCTGCGGCCCGATGGGCTGGGGCTGGCGTTCACTGCGCGGCAAGACTGCTGCATCCAGGACGGCCTGCAACTGCTGTGGCAGCCCGGTTGGCGCGGCTACACGCTCACGCTCAAGCCCTTGGGTCCGGCCGGGTCGGCTGACGCCCAGCCCCTGATCGGGC
>RGQD01000395.1 GCA_010030205.1 Betaproteobacteria bacterium | reverse complement strand
GGGCAAGCCTGGCGGCGGGGCGCGCCGTCGCCGCAGCGCTGGCCGGCTGCGCAGCAGCTTGCTGCGTCAGCTCGGCCTGGCGGCGCTTGAGCATGCGCTCACGCACATAATCCTGGAAGCTGAGCGTGCTCATGCCCAAGGTCTCGACATCACGCGCAACAGGATCCTGGCTGGGTTCGGTGTCCCAACCCGATCGGGTGTCGCGACCCGCTGGCGGAGCGGCGTCCAGGCTGGGCTCACGCCGGACATGGGGATGCGCTTTGAGGCTTTCGCTGCCAGCGCCGATCCGCTCGGCCAGGCCGGCGCTGCGCAACAAGCCAGGTTCACTGACCGCCTCGGCTTGCGAAGCAGCTCGCACGGCACGCGCCCGGTCGGCCTGCACCGCCGCCTGCTCGATACGGGCCAAGCCCTCGGGCTCGAGTGCCAGCACCTCCACGCCTTCAGCGCAGGGTCGGGTCGACAGCACCACCGCATCCTCGCCCAGCGCCTGGCGCAACTGCGCAAGCGCATCGCGGGCACTGCGCGCGGCAAATCGCATCACCTTCATGCCGACCCCCTGCAGGCGAACCAGCCGCATGGCCCCGAATGACTGCGCTGGAATCTCATGTCAGGCCTCCGATGATCGAGCCAATCCGGATCGAATGGGTCTCGGGAATCTCGCTGTGGCTGAGCACCTTCAGCCGCGGCGCTGCCCGCTTGAGCAGCCTGGCCATCGGCACCCGGATCGCATCGGGCACCAGCAGGCACGCGGGCTGGCCCAGGTCTTCTTGCTGGCGGGCGGTGTTCGCAGCCTCGCGGCTCAAGCTGTCAGCCACCCCAGGGTCGAGCGCGGCGCCATGCGTCGAGGTCAGAGCCTGGGTGACCAGGCGCTCGAGGTCGGGCTCGAGCGCGATCACGTCGAGTTCCTTGGTCGGCCCATAGATCTGCTGCACGATGGCCGGCGACAGATGGACCCGAATGCGGCGCGCCAACTCAAGCGGGTCGGTGACGCTGGCGGCATGCTCGGCGATGCACTCGACGATCGATCGCATGTCGCGGATGTGCACGCCTTCTTCCAGCAAGAGCTGCAACACCTTCTGGACGCTGGCAATACCGAGCATTTTGGGGATCACGTCCTCGATCAGTTTGGGGGCCTGCTGAGTGACATGCTCAACCAGTTGTTGGGTCTCGACCCGGCCCAGCAAGCGCGCCGCATTCACCTGCATCAAGTGTGAAAGATGGGTCGCGACGACGGTCGCGCAATCAACCACCGTAAATCCGTTCATTTGCGCCATGTCGCGCTGGCGGACTTCGATCCAGGTCGCAGGCAGCCCGAATGCCGGATCGGTGGTGGACGTGCCGACCAACTGCATGCTCGCGCCGCCCGGATTGATCGCCAGCAACTGGCCTGGAAACGCCTCGCCCTCGCCCACCACCGCACCGCGCAGCAGCACCCGGTAAGTGCTGGGCTTGAGTTCCAGGTTGTCGCGGATGTGGACCGGTGGGGGCAGGAAACCCACCTCCTGCGCGAACTTCTTGCGCACGCCCTTGATGCGCGAGAGCAGATCGCCGGCGCGGGCTTTGTCGACCAGCGCGATCAAGCGGTAGCCAACCTCCAGCCCCAGCGTGTCGACCGGCAGCAGATCGTCCCAGCTGGCTTCGGCGGGGTCGGCTTGCGGGTCCACAGGCGGCGCTGGCGGCGCGGCCTGGGCCTGCTGTTCACGCCGGGCAATCCACCAGGCCAGTGTGCCGATCACCCCCGCCATCAGCAGAAAGACCAAGTGCGGCATGCCCGGCACCAAGCCCAGCACCGTGACGATGCCCGAGGTCACGCCCAGCGCACGCGCGCTGCCAAACACCTGGCTGCCGATCTGCGCGCCGATGTTCTGCTCCTTGCCGACACGCGAGACCACCATCGCTGCGGCGACCGAGATCAGCAAGCCCGGAACCTGCGCCACCAATGCGTCGCCAACCGCCAGCAGCACATAGCGATCGGCGGCATCTCCGGCGCTCAAACCGTGGCTGACGACGCCGATGATGAAGCCTCCGACGATGTTGATCACCAGGATCAGCATGCCGGCGATCGCATCACCGCGAACGAACTTGCTGGCACCGTCCATCGCCCCGAAGAACTCGGCTTCCTCGCCAACCTCGATGCGCCGGCGCTTGGCCTGCTTCTCGTCGATCAGACCGGCGTTGAGGTCGGCGTCGATCGCCATCTGTTTGCCGGGCATCGCGTCGAGCGTGAAGCGCGCGCCGACCTCGGCGATGCGCTCGGCACCCTTGGTGACGACGATGAAGTTGATCACCACCAGGATCGCGAAAACGATCAGCCCGACCGCGAAGTTGCCGCCCACCAGGAAGTGACCGAAGCTCTCGATCACGCGACCCGCGGCGGCCGCGCCGGTATGGCCCTCGAGCAGCACGACCCGGGTCGATGCGACATTGAGCGAGAGCCGCAGCAGCGTGGTGACCAGCAGCACGGTCGGGAATGATGCGAAATCCAGCGGCCGGACCATCTGCGCGGCGACCATCATCACCATCAGCGCCATCGCGATGTTGAAGGTGAACAGCACATCGAGTGCGAAAGGCGGCAGCGGCAGCACCATCATCGCCAGCACCATGACGATGAACAAGGGCGCGCCAAGCGACTTCAGCAGCGCGGCCCCAACACCGAGCCGGGCCGCAGCCTGAACGTATTTAGGACCACGCAGCAGGGCCAGCATCGCAGCGAACCAGTGGCTCATCGATCAGTCCTGCGCCGGACCAACACTGTGCGGGTCAAGGTCAGATGGCACCTCGATCGGCGGCAAATCGGGCGGCATCACGCCTTTGCCAGCCACCGCCGCGCGCAGCTGGAACACATAAGCCAGCACCTGAGCCACTGCGGCGAACAAGCGCGCGGGGATTTCCTGGTCGACCTCGGTGTGGGCGTAGAGCGCGCGCGCCAGCGGTGGCGCCTGCAGCACCGGCACCCGGTGTTCACGGGCGATGTCGCGTATCTTGATCGCCAGCAGGTCGGCCCCTTTGGCCACCACCCTGGGTGCGGCAGCACCGCCTGCGTCATAACTCAGCGCCACCGCGTAGTGACTCGGATTCATCACCACCAAGTCGGCCTTGGGCACCGCGGCCAACATGCGCTTCTTGGCCATCTCGCGCATCCTCGACTTGATCCGACCCTTGACCTCGGCGTTGCCCTCGGACTCTTTGTGCTCCTGGCGCGCTTCCGAGTGACTCATCTTCAGCCGACTAGCCAGCATCGCGCGCTGCAGCGGAACGTCGATGGCCGCAAACACCGCCAGCACGATCAACAACAAGCCCAGGCCGCTGGCCAGCGTGCGGCCGGTCTGGGCGATGGCTGTGGGCAACGGCAGGCTCAGCGCATCGTGGAACTGCGGCAGATGAGCGTACAGATAAGCGCCACCGATCAGACCCAGCAACAGCGCGAGCAGGCAGGCCTTGGCCAGATCGCCCAAGTGCTGACCCGACAGCATGCGGCCCAGCCCCGCGACCGGATTGAGCTTGCCGAAATTGGGGGCCAGCGGCTGGAGCGTGAAGTTCCAGCCGCCGGCGCCGATGCCCGCTGCCAGCGCCAGACCCAGCGATACCCCGCCCAGCGGCAGCAACACCGCAAGCCAAGCCCAGCCGAGTTCGGCCAGGCGCTGGGTCAGCGCATCGGGATGGGCAAGCAGGCCAACATCGAAGCGCAGGCCGGCGCTCAAGATGCGCGCCAACCAGTCGCCCAGCCTGGGCAGCGCCGCGACCAGCACCGCACCACCGGCGCCGACCACCATCAGGTGCGCCAGGTCGCGCGATCGCGCGAC
>RGQD01000394.1 GCA_010030205.1 Betaproteobacteria bacterium | reverse complement strand
CTATGCCCGCACCCACCCTGGCGCGCTGACCATCGCCACCAACGGCGCTGGCACCACGCCGCATGGGGTGGTCGACGAATTGTTCGGCAAGCGAGCCTTGAGCTACATCCACGTGCCCTACAAGGGCACGGCCGAGCAAATGATCGCGGTCTCGTCGGGCCAGGTGATGGTGGGTGTGAACTCCAACGGCTTCGCGCCCTTCGTCGACAGTGGACGCTTGCGCCTGTTGGTGACCTTTGGCGAGCACCGCACCAAGCGCTGGCCCAGCGTGCCCACGCTCAAGGAGTTGGGTCACGGCATCGTCGCAAGCTCGCCGTATGGCATCGCCGGGCCGGCCGGCATCCCAACGCCCGTCGTGCAGATCCTGCACGACGCCTTCCGCAGCGCGATGAACGACCCCGAGCACCTGGCCGAGCTGGCGCTCTACGACCAGGAGGTCGCCTACCTGGGCCCGGAAGACTACGCCCGCTCGCTGCGCGCGGCCTACGAGTACGAGCGGCGGGTGGTCGAGCGGCTTGGGCTGGCTGGCGCCACCGATTGAGCTGTCAGGCCTGACGCGTCAACGTCCGTCGAACAAGGCAACGGCGGCGAGGTGTCCAGCCTGGCGGGCGATGTCAGCCGCGCTCAAGCCCCGATCGTCGCGCAAGTCGGCGCGCGCACCGCGCTCGAGCAGCAAACGGGTCGCGGCCACCGAGCCCTGGCCCGCGGCCCACATCAGCGCGGTGAGTTGGTTCTGATAGATCCCATCTGCAGGCACGCCGCGATCAAGCAGCAAACCCACAACTTCAGCATGGCCTTGCCCGGCAGCATAGACGATAGCCGGCTTGTGCAGATGATCCAGCGCGTCGGTTCGGGCGCCGGCGTCCAGCAAATCCCGGACCAGGGCCAGATTGCCTCCATAACAAGCCGCCATCAGCGGCGTGACTCTCTCGATCGACGCCAGGTTGACATCGGCGCCGGCTGACAGCGCAGCGCGGGCCATCGCCATCTGCCCGCGCTCAGCGGCTATCAGCAACACTGTTTTTCCCAGTCGATTGCGCGAATTCGCAGCGGCGCCACGCGACAGGGCTTGTTGCACCGCAACAGCATCGCCCTGGCGCGCCGCGACTAGCAGTTGCGCATTCAGGCTGGTATTGCTGATGGCCTGAGCCCAAGCGGGCGATGCAGGCAAGGCCGATAGCGTTAATAAACCGATCATACTGATTTTCTTAAAAGATATCATTTGCGATTCCTAACAGCTGAAGTGAGCACGTTGATCTGATTTGAATCAAAAAGTTCCCACAAGAATCTCTTTTTTACTATATCCTGCGAATTGTGACGATTGTGAGCGACTGGAAAGAATACGGCCTGCCGGCTAGGGATAAAAGCTCTCCGCGCCGACTGACCCCCCATCTCTCCGCCGACAACCCTGGTCGCCACTGCTTACGCCGATTCACCACCCAAGGAGATCATATGAACAGCAATGACTTAAGAGGTTTGGCGTTATCACTGGCGCTGACGATAGCAGCGCTAAGTGCGCAGGCGCAGTCAGAGATTCAAGGTGTTGCCGCCCCTAGCGGTAGTCCGGTGCCCAAGGCGATCTCGGTGTCGCAGACTAGGCTCAACGCGGCCGACAAGGACGGCGCAAACTTCCTGCACTCCAACATGAACTATGCGCAGACGCGGTACTACCCCGCCTCGCAGATCAACACTGGCAACGTGGCCAAGCTCAAGCCAGCGTTCCAGTTCCAGACCGAGGTGCTTGAGTCGATGGAGACCGCGCCGATCGTGGTCGACGGCATCATGTACATCACAACCTCGTACAACCATGTCTACGCCGTCGACGCGGTGAGCGGCAAGGAATTCTGGCACTACAAGCACAAGCAGGGTCCGGTGATGACCTATTGCTGCGGGCCGAACAACCGCGGTGTGGCGATCCTGGGCGACCGGGTCTACATGGGCACGCTAGACGCCAAACTTGTCTCGCTCGACGCCAAGACCGGCAAGGTGCTGTGGTCGACGCAGATCGCAGATCCTGAAGCGGGCTACTCCGAGACGATGGCGCCGGTGGCCGTCAACGGCAAGATCCTGATCGGCACCAACGGTGGAGAATACGGCATCCGCGGCTTCGTCAAGGCCTATGACGCCAATGACGGCAAGCTGCTGTGGACTTTCGACACCGTGCCAGACAAGGGCCACGAAGGGGTCTGGGCAGTCAATGACGCGACCGGCCGCAACATGTTGCGCGACATCGATGGCGAAAAAGCCCAGCTCGCCAGCAAGGGAGGCGATTTCTACAAGACCCTCGGCGGCGGCGTGTGGATGGCGCCTGCGGTCGACCTCGAGAGCAACACAGCTTTCTTCGTCGTCGGCAATCCCAGCCCCGATTTGTACGGCAAAGAGCGTCCGGGAGACAATCTCTACACCGACTCGATCGTCGCGGTCGACCTGAACACCGGCAAGTACAAATGGCATTACCAGTACGTCGCGCATGACGTTTGGGACCTGGACGCGGTCTCGCCGGTGATCTTGACCGAGGCTAAGAACAAGGCCGGCAAGATGGTCAAGGTCGCCATCCACGGAGGCAAGACCGGCCATATCTATGTGCACGACCGAGCCACCGGCGAGTTGATCCGATTCTCCGAGGCGATGATTCCGCAGGAAAACATGTGGGTGCTGCCAACGGCACAAGGCGCACGCATGCTGCCTGGTGCCAACGGCGGTGTCGAATGGAGCCCGATGGCGGTCAACCCCAAGCTGCGCCTTGCCTATGCCGCCAACCTGCACCAGCCCATGACATACCACGTCGAGGCCTCCAACTACCCCGGCGGCAAACTGTGGCTGGGTGGCGCGTTCAAGGCCATCGCCAGCGAGAAGCAATGGGGTCGCTTGGCTGCGGTGAACCTCGACACCGGAAAGATCGCCTGGAAGTTTGACACCGAGCAGCCTTTGATCGGCGGCGTTCTTGCCACGGCTGGCGACCTGGTGTTTAACGGCGAAGGCAACGGCCTGTTCCGCGCCTTCGATGCCAAGACCGGCAAGAAGCTTTGGGAGTACCAGTGCGGCGCCGGTGTCAACGCGCCTGCCGTGTCTTACACGGCGGGTGGCAAGCAGTACATCGCAGTGGCTGCGGGCGGCAACACCCAGCTTGACTTCAAGCGCGGCAACAGCGTGATCGTCTTCGCGTTACCCTGAGCCTATGGCTGCCCCAGCGGCGGCCTACAGCACCTACCCCGCCCCGCCAGGCTTGCCCTGCCGGGGCCTCTTCTTTTTTTGCCCCTAGCCATGCCTTCGAGATCCACATCCAACACCATCATGCTGGCAAGCATGGTCCTGGCCTGCAACAACGCGTTCGCGCAGAGCCCCGCTGCGCCAGCCAAGGCTGCGCTGTGCGCCGCCTGCCACGGGCCTCAGGGCAACCCCTCCATGCCTGGCGTGCCAGCGCTCGCCGGCCAGACCTCGCGCTACATCTACCTGCAACTGCGCGACTTTCAAGAAGGCCGTCGCAGCAACGAGATGATGTCTCCTATGGCCAAGGACCTGAGCCGCGACGAGATGCGCGAATTGGGCAACTGGTATGCGGTGCAGAAATCATCGCCATTGCCGTTTCAGCCTGACGCTGCGAAAGCCAGGCTTGGCAAGGTCAAGGCCGATGAGACGCTGTGTACCATGTGCCACCTCGGCGGTTTTGCCGGCCAGAACGAGATCCCGAGAGTCGCTGGCCAGCCCTTCGACTATGTCGTCAAGCAACTGCGGGCGTTCAAAGCGCGCGAGCGCACCAACGATGCAGGCAACATGACCTCGATTTCGTCCACGTTGAGCGAGGACGAC
>RGQD01000393.1 GCA_010030205.1 Betaproteobacteria bacterium | reverse complement strand
CGCTGCGCGGCGCGCTGCTGGCCTCCGATGGCAAGGTGCTGGCCGAGCATGCAGCGCCGCACGGCCTGTTGAGCATCCCGCCCGGTGGCTGGGCCGACGCCTTCGCGGCCGAGTTCGGCGCCTGGCTGGCGGCCCACCCCGGCCTGCCCTGCCTGATGGCCGGCATGGTGGGCAGCCGGCAGGGCTGGGTCGAGGCACCGTACTGCGCTTGTCCCGCGAACCTGGCCGACCTGGCGGCGCAGCTGTGCTGGGTGCAGCCGGGTCGGGTGGCGATCGTGCCTGGCCTGTCGGTCGAGGTCGATGGCCTGCCCGACGTGATGCGCGGTGAGGAAACCCAGGTCTTCGGTGCGCTCGCGCTGCTGGGCCTGAGCCAGGCCACGCTGGTGCTGCCCGGCACCCACAGCAAATGGGTCACGGTGCAGGGCGGCCGCATCACGCACTTTGCCACCTACATGACCGGTGAGGTCTACGCGCTGCTGCGCCAGCAATCGATCCTGGCTCGCACGCTGCCGGCCGACGACGCGGCCTGGGTCGCCGAGGCTTTCGACCGTGGCGTGGACCAGGCCCAGGCGCCGGGTGGCCTGCTACACCATTTGTTCGCGGTTCGCGCGCTGTCGCTGTTCGATCGGCAAGACGGCCCCTGGCTGGCGAGCTATCTGTCCGGCCTGCTGATCGGCGACGAGTTGCGGGCCCAGGCCTTGCCCGCCGGCCAGGCGGTGGTGGCCGTGGGCAGTGCTTTGTTGACCGACCGCTACCAGCGGGCGCTGGCGCAGCAAGGACACCCGGTGCGCCAGCTGGGCGCCGAGGCGGCTTGGACCGGCCTGCTCGCGCTGTCGACGGCAGCCAGAGGATGAACCAACCGTCTCTCAGGGTCGTGGCTTTAGCTGACCCACTGTCGGCATCGTTTTGCTCGGGATGGGTGGGCGACTGATACGGCCTGAGGCCAGGGTCTGGCGTGCGTTGGTTCTGGCTGCGGTGGTCGGCGATACTGGCAGTTCGCCCTTTAAGGGCCGCCGTCCCCTACTCGGAGTTGCGATGCCCCCGATTGCCTCAGCCACCAGTTCAGCGCTTGCTGCCAGTCGCTTGCGCCCCGGTTTTGCACGATCGGTCTGGTGGCCTTGCCTGCTGGCATTGGCCAGCGCAGCCCAGGCCGCGCCTGACGAAAAGCTGCTGACCGCGGCGCACGCGGCCGAGACGGCGGTGATCACATCCCTCAAGGAGATGGTGTCGATCGAGTCGGGCACGATGGACTTGCCGGGCCTGGTCAAGATCACCGACTACGCCGAGCGACGGCTCCAGGCGCTGGGTCTGCAGGTCGAGCGCCGACCGTCCAGCACCGCCAAAGGTGAGATATTGGTCGCTAGGCTCCAGGGTTCCGGCAAGCGTAAGCTGATGCTGATGGCCCACCTCGACACGGTCTACTGGCCCGGCACGCTGGCCACGCAGCCGATCAAGCAGGAAGGCAACAAGCTCTACGGTCCCGGCATCGCTGATGACAAGGGCGGGGTGGCGGTGATCCTGCATTCGCTGGCGATCCTGCGCGACGTGGGTTGGAGCGACTACGCCCAGCTCACGGTGATGTTGAACGCTGACGAGGAGTCGCAGTCGGCCGGCTCGGGCGAGGCCATCGCTGACCTCGCCGAGCAGCATGACGTGGTGCTGTCCTACGAGCCCACCGCTGCCAAAGCGGTTAACAAGACCGAAGGCGTGCTGCTGGCGGCCGCTGGCACAGCTGTCGCGACGATGACTGTCAAGGGCCGGTCATCGCATGCTGGCGCTGCGCCCGACATCGGCCGCAATGCGTTGGTGGAGTTGGCGCACCAGATCAGCCAGACCGCCGACATTGCCAAGTCCATCCCCGGGGCGCAGCTCAACTGGACCGAGGCCAGTTCGGGCAAGGTGCGCAACCAGATCCCCGACCTTGCCCAAGCGTCGGCCGATGTGCGTCTGACCGCGGCCGACGCGGCAGTCAAGCTCGAGGCTGCTTTGAAAGCCCAGGTCGCCCAGCGCAAGGTGGCCGATACCGAGACCAGCATCGTCCTCAAGATCGGCCGCCCACCCTTTGCCGGCGACGCCCGCACCAGGGCGCTGGCCCAGCGAGCCCAAGCGATTTACGCTGAGCTCGATGGGCGCCAACTGATGCTCGCGCCAGGTACCGGCGGCGGCACCGACGCCGGCTATGCGAGCCGATCCGGCAAGCCTGCCGTGCTCGAGAGCCTGGGACTTCCGGGCTTTGGCTACCACGCCAAGGACGAGTACATTGAGATTGATGGCATCGTGCCGCGCCTGTACCTGAGCACCCGGCTGCTGATGGATCTGGGTCGGGATTGACAGTGGTTTCTGGTGTGCGCAGCCATGGCATGGGCTGCTGATGGATCTGATCGACGCAGGTGCATGATCGAGCCGTGCCAGACCGATCGTGATACTGTGTAAAACTACAGCCCTCCCGCCCATGAGGCGTATCAAAGCCCGAACTGTCGATCACCGGCAGCATGTCGGGCTTGCCGACCAGAGACCGATCCATGAGCCCCATCACCGCCGACCTCTTTGGCCAGCAGCCTGCTGCAGCGCTGACCGCCATGCGCCAAGCCAGCCTGCCGCCGCAAGCCATCAGTGCCGAAGTCCTGGCTGAAAAATACGCCAAAGGCGATGAGCGCAGCGTCGACGATGTGCGAGCGCGCGTGGCCCGCGCCTTGGCCGCGGCCGAGCCGCCCGCGCTGCGCGGGGCCTGGGAGGCCAGGTTTCTCGATGCCCAGCGCCGCGGCTTTGTGCCGGCCGGGCGCATCAACTCTGCTGCCGGCACGCCGCTGGCAGCCACGCTGATCAACTGCTTCGTGCAGCCGGTGGGCGATTCGATCTCGCAGCCCGAAGAAGGTTTTGCCGGCATCTACACCGCGCTGACCGAAGCCGCCGAGACCATGCGCCGCGGCGGCGGCGTGGGCTACGATTTCTCGCGCATACGGCCCGCAGGGGCCTGGGTTGCACCGACGCAAAGCAGCGCTTCGGGCCCGGTGAGCTATATGCGGGTGTTCGACCGCAGCTGCGAGACGGTCGAGAGTGCGGGCAGCCGGCGCGGCGCGCAGATGGCGGTGTTGCGCTGTGACCACCCAGACGTGGAGGCCTTCATCCGCGCCAAGGATTCGGGCGACCTGCGCAACTTCAACATCTCGGTCGGCATCACCGACGCTTTCATGCAGGCGGTGCAGGCCGATGCCGAGATCGAACTGGTGCACAAGGCCGAGCCCGGCCCGGCGATCAAGCAAGCCGGGGCCCACCGCCGCGCCGACGGCCTGTGGGTCTACCGCCAACAACCGGCGCGGGCGCTGTGGGAGCTGATCATGCGCAGCACCTACGACCATGCCGAGCCCGGTGTGCTGTTTCTCGACCGCATCAACCAGGACAACAACCTGGGCTATTGCGAAACCATCGCGGCAACCAACCCTTGCGTGACCGCCGATGCATGGGTGATGACGAGCGAGGGTGCACGGCAGGTGCACCAATTGCTCGGCCAGCCCTTCATCGCCTTGGTCGATGGCAAACCTTATCGCACCGAATCGGCCGGTTTCTTCGCCACGGGCACCAAGCCGGTGTTCCGGCTCGCCACGCGGGAAGGCCACGCGTTGCGGCTGACGGCCGACCACCTGGTGCGGCGTGTCACCCGCAAGACACGCTACTTGGTCGAGAGCGCCTGGGTGCCGGCTGGGCAGTTGCAGGCCGGTGATGAGGTGGTGCTGCACAACCACCGGGCCGCGGCCGGTTGGGACGGCGCCCACACCGAGGCCGAGGGCTACTTGGTCGGCCTGCTGATCGGCGACG
>RGQD01000392.1 GCA_010030205.1 Betaproteobacteria bacterium | reverse complement strand
CGGTCGGTCGAAAAATGCCAGTGCAGACCACAGCCTGCGGCGCTCAGCCTTTGGCCGATGTCGGCCTTCCATTCGGCTGCCGCATGCGACAGCGGGTGGTGCGCGGCAGCCAGGCCGCGGGTCAGTGTCTTCAGGTCTTGAAGCGTGTGGCGTATGTACTCTTCCATCTCTGGGTTGGGTGCCTGGTACATCAGCGTGAGCAGGCGTGCGCCGATGTCATCGTGCAAGTCCTGGGCGATGCGCGCACGCTCTTCGCTGCGACCCTGTTCGACTGCCCGGTCGTAGGCCACTGCGCGTCGCAATTGTTCGATCAAACGCTCGCTGAGTTGTGCGTCGGCCTGGGTGAACAGACGTTGGCCTTGGTGGGCGAAGCGCAAGACCAAGCCGCCCGCTGCGGTGGGTGGCACATCGCGTGCTGACAGGTTGGGAATCGGCACCACCAGGGTCGAGCCGTCGATGCTGATCCGCGACGGTGCCTCGGCATGCTCGGTAGGCAATAGCGACAGCGGCGCAAATAGCTCTTGCAACAGGTCGGCGATCTGGCGGCTGGCTTGTTCGGGGGCTTGTTCCAGTTCGCGAGCCATCCGGTACAGGCGGTCGAACATTCGCTCGGCGCTCATCGCTGCCGCGCCTGTGCGCCGACCCAGGATCCACGAGCGCAGCGCTGAATACATGATTTTGCCGCTCAAGCGGGCCGAACCCGACCTTGTGGCCTGCCCCGTGCGTTCAGACCAGTCCCTGCTTGGTCGCCAGCACGGCGGCCTCGGCGCGGCTTGAGACGTTGAGTTTCTTGTAGATCGACTTGATGTGGTCGTTGACCGTGAACCACTTGATGCCCATCAGACCAGCGATCTCCTTGATCGTGAAACCCTTGCTCAGGAAGGTGAGCACCTCGGTCTCGCGCGGCGTCAATCGGTCATGGTCGGGCACTTGCTCGATCGTCACCGGGGCATTGGCAGCGACGAAGCTTGCCGGCATCGTGAAGCCCGATTCAAGCTGGCGCCCGCTGGCCTGGCTGCCTTGCCGGAAATGTGCCAGCAGCCTTCTGGCAATGGCGGGCGATAGCGGTGGCTGGCCGCGAATGATTTTTTGCAGTTCCTCGACCAGCACCTCGAAGCGGTCTTCTTTGAGCAGGTAGCCATCGGCACCGCACTGCAAGGCCGGAAACAAATGCTCGTCGTCGGAGTACAGCGTGTTGACAATCTTGGTGGCCGGGTAATGCGACAGTTCGCGCAGCAAGGTCATGCCGTTGCCGTCGGGCAGTTCGAGATCGACCAGGATCAGCTTGAAAGGATCGACGCCGTGCATCCCACTCGAACCGCCGGCCAGCTTGATGTGCTTGCGCGCCGATTCAAGATCGCTGGCCTCGGTGATCGCGAGCACGTCGCTGAAGCTCTCTCGCACCACGCGGCACAGAAAGCTGCGCGCGACCGGGTTGTCTTCCAGAATCAGGACCTTGACGGTCATAGCATTGCTCTCCCTCGACGATGCTAGCGCAGGCATTGGCCTTGCGGGCGCTGCACGACACCCTCATTCGAGCGATGACGGCGCGCCGTATGCGGTGTTGGCTCATGCAGTGCTGGCCTGGCGACCCGGATGCCAGTCGCGGTGTGCCTACAATCCTGGCGATATGCGAATCCTGATAGCAAACGACGATGGTTACTTGGCGCCAGGCTTGGCAACGCTGGTGGCCGCGATGCAGGGCCTGGGCCAGATCGAGGTCATCGCGCCCGAGCAAAATGCCAGCGGCACCTCCAATGCATTGACGCTGAACCGGCCGCTGCAGGTGTTTGCCGGGGGGCCAACCCAACCCGGGCTGCGCTTTGTCAACGGCACACCTTCGGATTGCGTCCATGTGGCGCTGACCGGGCTGCTGGGCTACCGGCCTGATCTGGTGCTCTCGGGCATCAACCAGGGCGCCAACATGGGCGACGACACGCTGTACTCAGGCACCGTGGCTGCAGCGATGGAAGGCTATTTGTTCGGTATCCCGTCGGTCGCTTTTTCTCAGGTCGACAAAGGATGGTTGGCATTGGACGCGGCGGGTCGGGTCGCGCGGGCCGTGGTCGAGCAGTTGCTAGCCCAAGGTTTGACCGGGCAGCCCTTTCTGCTGAACGTCAACATCCCGAATCGGCCTGACGCCGACTTGCTGCCGCGTCGCATCACCCGGTTGGGTCGGCGCCATGCCAGCGAGCCGGTGATTTGCCAGACCAACCCGAGGGGTGAACCGATCTACTGGATCGGCCCGGCGGGGGATGCGCGCGAGGCTGGCGAAGGCACGGATTTCCACGCCGCAGCCCAGGGCTGCGTGTCGATCACACCGCTGCAGGTCGATCTCACCGACCATGCCCGCTTGCCTGATTGGCGCACCAGGCTGGAATCGCGCCCATGAACCTGCCGTGCTGGGCGGCCGAAGCGGCTGATGCCTGCCTGGCGGGGATGGCTGTAGCACTCAGGGTGATGCAGTGAGCGATGGCGGCGGCAATGACCGCGCACCGCGGTTTCCGTTGTTGCTCGACCGTATGGGCCGTGCCGGCGTCGCTACCAAACCGCGAGAGACGCTCAGGCCTCAGCGTCCGCTGCACGAGGCCGCCAAGGACGCCGGTCGACAGGCCGTGCCGCTGGGCTTGGGGCTGGATTCGGCCTTGGTGCGCCAGCGAATGGTGCAGCGCTTGCGCGGCGAAGGCCTGCGCTGCGAAGCAGTGGCTGCCGCGATGCACCAGGTGCCGCGTCACTTGTTTGTCGACAGCGCGCTGGCCATCCAGGCCTATGAAGACACCAGTCTGCCGATCGGCCATGGTCAAACCATCTCCAAACCCTCGGTGGTGGCTCGCATGCTTGAACTGCTGTTCGACGGCGCCCAAGCCCGTGCCAGCGGTCGCCTCGGGCGCACGCTCGAAGTGGGCACCGGTTGCGGCTACCAGACCGCGCTGCTGGCGCAACTGGCCTCTCGGGTGGTGTCGATCGAGCGGCTGAGGCCTTTGTTCGACAAGGCCAGCGCCCATCTGGCGGCCTGGCGGCTCGACCAAGTCAGGCTGATCCATGGCGACGGCATGCTCGGTCATGGGCCCAACGCGCCTTACGACAGCATCATTGCTGCGGCCGGTGGTGATGAACTGCCACAGGCCTGGCTTGACCAGTTGGCCATCGGTGGGCGCTTGGTGGCCCCGTCGCGTCGGCCGGGTGGGCGCGGTCAGGTGCTGGTGGTGATCGATCGCGACGAAGCCGGCTGCGTGCGCAGCGAGCATGAGGCTGTGCACTTCGTCCCATTAAGATCGGGCATTGCTTGAATCGCCGCTCACGCAGGCCTGCCGCCATGCCCTCATCTTGTTCGACGCTGCTATTGGCTGGTCTGTTGTTGGCGCTTGTTTCGGGCTGCGGATCATCGCCCCACAAAGCACCGGTAGAGGAGCGCAGGCCGATGCAGCCGGTGGTCCGGACGCCAGTGACGCCGCCCAAGTTGGCGCCGGCGCCGGCGACCGAGCCGGTGGCTGTGGTCAGCGCAACGCCTGAAGCGCTCAAGCCGCTGCCGGGTGTCGAAAATGCTGGCAAGCCGGGCTATTACACCGTCAAGCCTGGTGACAAGCTGATCCGCATCGCGTTGGACAATGGCCAGAACTGGCGTGATCTCGCGCGCTGGAATGCGATCGAAAATCCGAATGTGATCGAGGTCGGTCAGGTGTTGCGGGTGGTGCCACCAGGTGTGGATCCGAATGCCGTGGCCACAAACGCTGTGGCTTTGCCCAAGCCGGAACTGCGCCCGCTGGCCGCCAAGCCTGCAACGGCAGTCCCGGCAGCCCCGGCAGCGAGCGCGGTCGCTGCGCCAGCGGTGGCTTC
>RGQD01000391.1 GCA_010030205.1 Betaproteobacteria bacterium | reverse complement strand
ACGATCATCGCGATCGCCTCCGGCATCGCCCAGTTCATCTTCCTGACCGACAACGCAACCCTCAACGGCACCTGGGCCTCGGTGACGTTCGGTGCCGGCACATCGACAGCCAACGCCTCGGCGCTGGCCGGGTACGGCCTGACCCCCATCAACCTGACCCTGAACCAAGCGTACCCGGTCACGACCTTGTTTTCCAACGCCACGTTGACCGCCACAAGCCGGGCACAGTTCCTGGTGTGGGGTAGCGGGGTGGGGGCCATCACGCTGCCCCCGGCGACCACGGTCGGCAACAACTGGTTCTGCAACATCCGCAACAACGGCACCGGCATCCTGACGCTGACGCCGCAGGGCACGAACACGATCGACGGGAACGCCTCGCAGCAACTCCAGCTCACCGAGTCCCTGGTGATCGCGTCCGACGGCACGAACTTCAACACGTTTGGCTACGGGCGATCAAACACCTTCGCCTACACCCAGCTCCTGCTGGCGGTGACAGGGGGCACCACGACCCTCACGTCGTCCCAGGCGTCGAACACGGTCCAGGAGTACACGGGGGTCCTGCTGTCGAACCAGATCATCGTGGTGCCCTCCACGGTGCAGCTCTACTCGTTCACGAACAACACGACCGGGTCCTACACGCTGACCTTCAAGACGGCGGTTGGTGGCGGTGCCACGGTCACGGTGGCGCAGGGCAAGACTGCGATGGCGGTGTGCGACGGCACCAACGTCTACAACGCCAACAGCACCGCCCAGGGCGTGGTGACCGGGCTGACGCTCGATGCGGGATCTGCCGCTGCGCCGCCCTTGAACTTCATCTCGAACCTGACCACGGGCATCTACCTGCCGGCATCAGCGCAGATCGGGTTCACGATCGCCGGGGCCAACGCGGCCACACTCAGCGCCTCCGGGTTCGCGGTCCCAGTGGGCATCGGCGGGGGCACGTTTTGACACAGAAGGTCATCTCCATGACGGCCCTCCCGGGCCTGCAACGGGATGGGACGGTGTTCGCCAGCAACCGGTACAACGACGGCGAGTGGGTGCGCTTCCAGCGGGGCCTGCCGCGCAAGATCGGCGGGTACACCGGCTCCTTCCTGAACGCAACCGGGATCTCGCGCGGCATGCACATGTCCGCCGCCAACGGCCTGAACTACGTGGTCTCGGGCTACAGCAGTGGCCTAGAGCAGTGGGTCACCGACACCGATGACGGCATCGGCACGGGCCCCTACGCCTACTCCCTGAGCAACTTCACGTCCAGCGACGTGAACCTCTGGCAGTTCGACATCGGGTACGACTCGACCGGCAGCGCCCAACAACTTGGTGGCGCACCCGGGCCAGAACCTGAAGGCCATCTCGTCCACGGTGGACACGCCCGTGCTGCGCAGCGTCTTCCCAGGCACCCCGGGCAGCCTGACGATGACCAAGGTGGGGGTGTTCACCGCAGCCGGCAGCATCAACGGCACGACTACGTTCACCCTGTCGGCGCTCAACGCGCGCGTGGGCGCCGGCCAGACCATCACCGGCACGGGCATCCCTTCGGGCACCACGGTGGTCTCGGTGACCCTGCTGGCGGTGGTCATGTCGGCTGCGGCCACCACGACGGCGAGCATCACGGCCACGTTCGACAACAACATCGCGGTGTCGGGCGGCTGCGTTGTCCTGCACCCGTACCTCTTCATCTACGGCAACAACGGGCTGATCCAGAACTCCAGCGCCGGTGACTTCGACAACTGGGTCTCGGCTGACGCCAACGCCAACAACACGTCCACCGGCAAGATCGTGCGGGGCCTGCCCCTGCGCGGCGGCTCCTCGTCGCCCAGCGGCTTGTTCTGGTCCACCGACTCCCTCGTGCGGGTGAGCTTTGCGCCGACGTCGGCGGGCGGCCAGAACTTCTACTGGACCTACGACCTGATCAGCAGCCAGACGTCGATCATGTCGTCGCAGTCGGTGATCGAGTACGACGGCATCTTCTACTGGGCCGGCGTCGACCGGTTCCTGATGTACAACGGCGTGGTCCAGGAGATCCCGAACGACGTCAATCAAAACTACTTCTTCGACAACCTGAACTTCGTGCAGCGCCAGAAGGTCTGGGCCACCAAGATCCCCCGGTACGGCGAGATCTGGTGGTTCTACCCCAAGGGCGACGCCACCGAGTGCACCGACGCGGCAGGCGATCGGCGCTCAACGTTCTGCCGGCGTGTTCTCCGAGGTGTTGCCCAAGCCCATCTGGGCCGGCAACGTTGCCAACAGCACCGGCAAGTACACGCTCTGGCAGCACGAGACGGGCACCAACCAGATATACCTGACCACCGTCAACGCCATCCGCAGCTACTTCGAGACGCCCAACCTGGGCTTCCTGACCGGCACGGTGGGCGCCACCCAGAAGCCTGGGGACAACGTGTGGACGAGGATTGAGCGGGTTGAGCCTGACTTTGTACAGACCGGCGACATGACCCTGGTGATCACGGGCCGGGGCTACGCCGAGGACGTCGACCGGGAGTCGGACCCGTACACCTTCACGCCCGACACGATCAAGATCGACATGCGCGAGCAGCGCCGCGAGATGCGGCTGCGGTTTGAGTCAAACACCGAGAACGGGGACTACCAGACCGGCAGCGTCATGCTGTCACTGGCAACCAGCGACGTCCGCAGCACGGGTAACCCATAATGGCGGTGATCCTGGATCCCCGCAACCTGACGTGGGATTACTGGTGCGCCAGGACGGCGGAGCAGTTCGCCGCCCAGCAGTTGGGCACCTTGCCCGAGGACAGGTGGCAGGAGTGGGGCATGGCGCTATCAGGCATCGGCTACTTCACCAAGTCCAGCGTCCCTGACACTCGCGGCTTCTCGAAATGGCAGGACTGGGCGTTCGCCCTGACCGGAGCAATGACAGTATGAGCTACACCCCGGGGCAGACCCTTGAGAGTTACTTGTCGGAGCAGCAGGCGGGCTTTACGCCGCAGCACGTAGCGGCGGTCTACGATATTCCGACCGAGAGCAACAACTACAGCTACGGGAAAGACGCCTACGACACCACCCTGGATACCGCTGCGGCGGAACGCGATTGGACAATGGCGCGCAATGCCGCGCGCGCACCGATCGTCAGTGATCCGGGGTACGGGTTCCAGGACTTCTACGGTGAAGGCTACCACGGCACCAACTGGTCGGATCTTGCCAACATCATTGGGTTCAAAGGACCGCTGTACGAGACGACCGGGTACAGCTACGACCCCGGGACCGAGATCCAGGGCGAGGTAACGGGTGGCCGCACCCAAGAAGGGTACACACCGACAAGCGGCGCGTCCTACGAGCTCAAGCAGGCCCTGAGCGACTACGCGATCGTCCCCAAGAACGACCGGGGGGCACCCGCCGTCGACATCTTCGACAACCGACTTGAACTAGGCCGCCAAATGGGCGCCACCCATGTCATCAACGGCCAGACGGCCAACGTCAGAGAATCAATCCAGGAAATCGTCGAGGGTGCCGGGGTAGATGTCTTTATCGATAATACCGGCCAGTCGGCCAATATCGAAATGGGGTATCAAATCACCAAGGCGCAGGGACGGGTTACCTTGGTTGGCGTCCCTAGAAAAGACAACAATATCTCGATCTATTCGTTGCCGTTGCACTTTGGTAAAGGTTTGAGTGGCTCCCATGGCGGCGAGGCTGTCCCACAATCGGACATTCCACGCTATCACAACCTGTTTCGCGCCGGGAAACTGCAATTGAAGCAGCTGCTTACCGAAACTTATTCCCTAGATCAGATCAATGAAGCCATTGCCGATATGCGTAGCGGCAAAATGCGTGGCCGCTGCTTGATTAAGCTGGATCCTTCGTCCCCG
>RGQD01000040.1 GCA_010030205.1 Betaproteobacteria bacterium | reverse complement strand
CATGAGCGGGTCGTCTTGCTGCAAGGCGACTTTGGCACCTCGATCTTCACGCAGATGCCGGTAACCGCGCTGCTGGCGCAGCGCATCGAGCCCACGCTGTCGATCGCTGTGCTGACGATGTCGTTGGCGGTGGCCGTGGCCGTGCCGCTGGGCACACTGGCCGCTTACGCCGCAGGCCGTTGGATAGACCGGTTGGTGATGCTGTTCGCGGTGCTGGCGTTCTCGGTGCCGATCTTCATGGTTGGTTACCTGCTGGTCTATCTCTTCGCGATCCAGCTGCCATGGCTGCCGGTGCAGGGCTATGTGCGCCTGGGCGAAGGCGGTGTCGGCCCCTGGCTGCGCAGCCTGACGCTGCCCTGCATCAACCTGGCGCTGGTCTACATCGCGCTGATCACCCGCATGACACGCGCCACGGTGCTCGAGGTGCTGCAGGAGGACTACATCCGAACCGCCCGCGCCAAGGGCTTGGGCGTGCTGGCGGTGCTAGGCCATGCGCTGCGCAATGCGGCGATCCCGATCGCCACCACGGTAGGCGTGGGCATCGCGCTGCTGATCGGTGGCGTGGTGGTCACCGAGACGGTTTTTGCGATACCCGGCGTCGGCCGGCTGGTGATCGACTCGGTTCAGCGCCACGACTACCCGGTGATCCAGAGCGTGCTGCTGCTGTCGGCCGGGGTCTACGTGCTGGTCAACCTGCTGATCGACCTGAGCTACCGCTGGTTCGACCCACGGATCAACGCATGAGCCTGCCTAGACCATGAGCGCCGTCACCTTGTCAGATCAGCCACCGCCGTTGCTATCGAGCCGCGCGCGCTGGCTGCGCAAACATCCCACCTTGATCGTCGGCGCGCTGCTACTGCTGGCGGTGACCTTGTTGTCGCTGACTGCACCCTGGTTGGCCAGCCACGACCCGCAGGAGATCGACCCGATGGCCAGGCTGCAAGGCAGCAGCGCCGAGCACTGGCTGGGTACCGACGCGATGGGCCGCGACGTCTTCAGCCGCGCGCTGTGGGGCGGGCAGGTGTCGCTGCAGGTGGGCCTGACCGTGGCGGTGCTGTCGACGGTCCTGGGTGTGCTGCTGGGCTTGATCGCCGGTTTCGTGCGCTGGGCCGACGGCCCGGTGATGCGCGTGATGGACGGCATGATGGCGATCCCGGGCATCTTGCTGGCAATCGCGCTGATGGCCGTGACCCGCGCCAGCATGACCACGGTGATCGTCGCGATCACCGTGCCCGAGATCCCGCGCGTGGTGCGGCTGGTGCGATCGCTGTCCTTGATCCTGCGCGAGCAACTCTTCGTCGAGGCCGCGCGCGCGGTCGGCACCCGACTGGCCGCGATCCTGTGGCGCCACGTGCTGCCCAACATGGTCGCGCCGCTGCTGGTGCAAGCCACTTTCATCGCTGCATCAGCCGTGCTGATCGAGGCCTCGCTGTCTTTCCTGGGCGTGGGCGTACCGCCGCAAGTGCCGAGCTGGGGCAACATGATGGCCGAGGGGCGCAACTTCATCGGCGTGGCTTTTTCGATCATCGTCTACCCGGGTCTGCTGCTGGCGGCCACGGTGCTGGCCATCAACCTGCTGGGCGACGGGCTGCGCGATGCGCTCGACCCGCGGCTGGCGCGCCAGCTGTGATCAACGGACCGATCGCCGCTCCGCTGCCGGCAGCGCCGCCGCTGCTCGAAATCGACGGCCTGCGCACCTGCTTCGACACGCTGGCCGGCACGGTTCGGTCGGTGGACGGTGTCTCGCTGCGCGTGCATGACGGCCAGACGCTGGGCCTGGTCGGCGAATCGGGCTGCGGCAAGAGCGTCACCGCGCTGTCGGTGTTGCGCCTGATCCCGACGCCGCCCGGCCGCTACGCCGCCGGCGCGATCCGCTACCGCGGCGACGACTTGTTCAAGCGCAGCGAGCGCGAGATGCGGCAGATCCGCGGCAACCGCATCGCGATGATCTTCCAGGAGCCGATGAGCTCGCTCAACCCGGTGCTAACGGTGGGCCGGCAGATCGCCGAGACGCTGGTGCTGCACCAGGGGCTGACCCGCCGCGCGGCATTGGCGCGCGCCACCGACTTGCTGCAACTGGTGCAGATCGCCGAGCCGCAGCGCCGCGTGCTCGAGTATCCGCACCAGCTCTCGGGCGGCATGCGCCAGCGCGTGATGATCGCGCTGGCGCTGGCCTGCAAACCCGAGCTGCTGATCGCCGATGAGCCGACCACGGCGCTCGACGTGACGATCCAGGCCCAGATCCTGGACCTGCTCAAGCGGCTGCAGCAGCAACTCGGCATGGGCATGCTGCTGATCACCCACGACCTGGGCGTGGTCGCCGAAGCCTGTCAACGCGTGGCCGTGATGTACGCCGGACGCAAGGTCGAAGAAGCCGACGTGGTCGAGCTCTTCGAGCAGCCGCGCCATCCCTACACCCGCGCGTTGATGGCCTCGATGCCTGGGCTCAACACCCAGGCCAGGCGACTGACCGAGATCCCGGGCATTGTGCCCGCGCCGCACGAGCTCGGCCGAGGCTGCGCATTTGCCGCGCGCTGCCCTCAGGTGATGTCGCGCTGCCGCGAACAGCAGCCGGTCCTGCGGGTGGCGGCCAGCGGCCACGAGGTGGCTTGCTTCGCGGCCGAGGGCCAGCGATGAGCTCGGCGCCCACCAGCGGGGTGTTGCACGCTAGCGACCCGCCCGTGCTGCTCGAAGTGAGGTCGCTGGTCAAGCACTACACCGGCCAGCGCCGCTGGTTCGGGCCGCAGCCACCGGTCGTGCAAGCGGTCGACGGTGTGTCGTTCACCTTGTCGCGCGGCGAGACGCTGGCACTGGTCGGCGAATCGGGCTGCGGCAAGACAACGACCGCCAAGTCGGTGTTGCGCCTGGTCGAGCCGACGTCAGGCCAGGTCTTGCTCGAGGGCGTGGACTTGCTGGGCCTGGACGCCGAGCAGATGCGTCTGCGTCGGCGCGACCTGCAGATCATCTTCCAGGATCCCTACGCATCGCTGAGTCCGCGGCTAGACGCTGGCACCATCGTCGGCGAGCCTTTGCGCAACTTCGGCATCGCCAGCCGCAGCGAGCGCGAGGCGCAGGTGGTCGAGTTGTTCGCCAAGGTCGGTCTGCGGCCGGAGGCGATGCGCAAGTACCCGCACGAGTTCTCTGGCGGGCAGCGCCAGCGATTGGGCATCGCGCGCGCGCTCGCGCTCAAGCCCAAGCTGATCGTCTGCGACGAACCGGTGTCGGCGCTGGACGTCTCGGTGCAGGCCCAGGTGATCAACCTGCTGGCAGACCTGCAACAAGAATTCGGCATCGCCTACCTCTTCGTCGCCCACGACTTGGCGGTGGTGCGACACATCAGCCATCGGGTCGCCGTGATGTACCTGGGCCGAATCGTCGAGATCGCCGACCGCGACACCTTGTTCGCCCAGCCGCTGCATCCCTACACCCGGGTGCTGCTGTCGGCCGCCCCGGTGCCAGACCCGCGCCGCGCAACGCAGCGCATCTTGCTCGAAGGCGAACCGCCCAGCCCGGCGCGGCCACCCGCCGGATGCCGATTCCACACCCGTTGCCCACAGGCCCAGCCGGTGTGTCGCGAAACCAGCCCGAACTTGACCGAGCGAGCAACCGCGCCCGGTCGAACGCATTGGCTGGCCTGCCATGTGATCTGACGTCACCTCAAGGAGCCCAAGCCATGCCCGATTTCGACCTGATCATCCGCGGCGGCACCGTCATCGACGGCAGCCGCGCGCCACGCTTTGACGCCGACGTCGGCATCCTGGGCGGCCGCTGCAGCGACCGCCGACCAAGTCTTGGACGCGAACGGCCTGATCGTCGCGCCGGGCTTCATCGACTGCCACACCCACGATGACCAGGCCTTGCTGTCGCAGCCCGACATGGGCTTCAAGGTCTCGCAAGGCGTGACCACGGTGATCGCCGGCAACTGCGGCATCAGCCTGTCGCCGCTGCAGCCCGACTCGCCGTTGCCCGCACCGCTGAACCTGCTCGAGGCCGCTGAGCGGGCGCGCTTCGCGACGCTGGGCGAGTACTTCGGCGCGCTGCGGCGCAACCCGCCAGCCCTCAACATGGCCACGCTGGTGGGCCACACGACGCTGCGCGTTCGCACAATGAGCGAGCTGGACCGGCCGGCCAACGCGGCCGAGATCGAGTCGATGCGCTCGTTGTTGGCCCAGGCCATGGACGAAGGCGCGCTGGGCCTGTCCACCGGCACCTTCTACCCGCCGGCGATGCACGCCAGCACCGAAGAGATCATCGCCGTCGGCCAGGCGATGACTGGCCGTGGTGGGCTGTACGTGACCCACATGCGCGACGAAGGCGAGCAGATCATCGCCGCGCTGGACGAGACCTTCAGGATCGGCCGCGAGCTCGACGTGCCGGTGCTCGTCTCGCATCACAAGCTGAAGAACCGCGCCAACTTCGGCCGCAGCGCGCAGACATTGCCGCACATCCGCCGCGCGATGCAGTGCCAATGCGTCGCGCTGGACTGCTATCCCTACGACGCCGGCTCGACGATGATCCACACCGACAGCGGCATGCTCGACGGCCGGGTGCTGATCGCCTCGAGCCAGCCGCACCCCGAATGCGCCGGTCGCGACCTGAGCGACATCGCTGCCGAATGGGGCATCAGCCGGGAGGACGCCGCGCGGCGCCTGCAGCCAGGCAGCGCGATCTACTTCCTGATGGACGAAGCCGATGTCCAGGCCATCCTGGCCTTCGACGAAACCATGATTGGCTCGGATGGCATCCCTGTCGGCGAGATGCCACACCCGCGGCTGTGGGGCACTTTTCCACGTGTGCTTGGACACTACAGCCGCGAGTTAGGTCTGTTCCCGCTAGAGACTGCGGTCTGGAAGATGACCGGGCTGACCGCACGCAACTTTGGCCTGACCGACCGCGGCCGCATCGCCGTCGGCGCTGCTGCCGACATCGTCTTGTTCGACGCCGCTCTGGTGATAGACCGTGCCGACTACGCCCACCCGACGCGCCCGGCGGCAGGCATCCACAGCGTGCTGGTCAACGGCGTGCCGACCTGGCAGGCCAGCCGCCACCTCGGCGCGCGCAGCGGTCAGGTGATCACACGCGGTCCGGCAGGCGCGGGGCGCACGCTGCAGCCGGCATGAAGACCTGAGGGCCGATGGTCCGGGGCCAAGTTCTGAGCCAAGGCATCATCACGGGCGGCGGGATGCCGAAGTCTTCAGGGCGGCAGACCGAACAGGCTGAAGTACAGCACGTTGTGAAGCAGGTGCAGCGCGATCGGCGACTTGACGGAGTCATAGCGGTCTCTGAAATAGCCGTAGACCAGCGACGGGATCACGACCAGACCGACCCAGGCTTTGGGGTTTTGGGCCCAGTGCAGTGCGACGAAAGCGGCACTGGTCAGCAGGTTCGCCGCGCTGATCGGGCCAAACTGACGGTCAAAGCGTTGCCGCAGTTCGGTCTGTACCAGACCACGGAAGCAAAGCTCCTCAAGCACGGGTGTGATCAGCGCCAACCAGACCCAGGGCCAGAACACGTAGCGCGGGGTGGGCACCTCATCAAGCAGCGCCACCGCGCCGATGAACATCACACTGGCCACACAGGCCAGTGTGAATTCAATGGCGTGTCTGCGCTTCATTGCCGAGAGCGGCCAGGCGTTTTCTTTTCAGCAAGTACAGCCCCGCGCCAGCCACCAGCAGCGGGAACAGCGGGTCGAAAGGCGCACCCCGACCCAGCGTGCAGCCGCCACCACTCAGCACGGCATCGGTGACCTGCGCAGCCACCGAATTGCTGAAGAAAGCGAAATCGAGGTTCTCTTCACGGTAGAAGTTCTCTCCGATGAGGATGTCCGGCGCATTCACGCCAGCAGACAGCGCGCCGCCAGTGCCATAAGCGGCGGTCCCACCGCCGTTGCTGACATGTACTTCGACGTCATAGTCGCCGGACTTGGTCAGGATGCCCTCCAGCGAAGCGCTGTAAACACCATCGCCAGGCCTCAAATCCATGCCCAATCCGTCATCGTTCAGCACAATACCTGCCTTGACCAGCGCGCCCGTCGCGTCATAGATATCGACGGTGACGCTGGCTTTCTTGACACTGACAGGTTGTTGAACGGTTGCGGTGATCATCGGCGGGCGTGGATCGGCTTTTGTGCCCCCGATGATCGCCACCTGAACCGACAGCTTGCTGTCGGTCTCGGCTTCCAACTCCACGGGCGCAACGCTGGCGTTGACCGCACTGAGTGTCGCAGTCCAACTGCCGGCGCGACCCGGGAAAGTCGTCGGGATGTAATAAGACAGGCTCTGCTCGGCGCTGTTGTTCTTGTAGGTGATGCCCAGCGACGCCGCGTTGGACTCGTTGACGGTGACACCGGCGGGCGTCTTCAACTCCAGGCTCATGCCCACATTGGTCCCCACCAAGGCTTCGAGAACGACTTTGCCGTCAATCGCCTTGCTCGCGACCAGAAACTTCATCTCCAACTTGGCACCCGCAGCGAAGCTGTCGAACTTCTGACTCGCGATGTTCGGCATGCCATCACCGATCGCCGCATGAAGGTGGTGCAAGACCTTCTTTTCCAATTCTGCGGCACTGCTGGCAATGGCCGGGCTGCCTCTGGTCGCACTCGCCAAGGTCTCCATGTTGCCGCCATTGCCTTTGTTCAACATTTCAGCGTTCAACATCACAGCGCCACTGACCAACGCGGTCAGCGTCTCAGGCAGCGCGGTCGACGCGGTCGTCGTGAACAACTCAATGACCGGCGTCGCGCCAATCTCGACCGAAGTGGTCAATGGGGCGGGCAGACCCAGCTTGGTCGCGTTGTCCTGCGCCGCAGCCAAAGGCGAAACCATGGCCGCGGCCCTCCGCAAAGCCTTGTTCAATCCAGCAAAGCCCGAGCCGGGCGTGGCTTTGTGCGACAGGAATGAATCCCGGGCGGCTTGACGCATCGGGTCATCCGCACCCGCGCCCAATGTCACGGTGCCGATCTCGACGAAATTGTCGCCCGAGAAAGTCAATGAAGACGCGACCGTGCCAGCCGGCATCAAGTTGATCGACGCAGTGGCGGCTTTGATGAAACCATCGAGTTCGGCCTGGGTCACGTTCAGGTCGAAGACATAAGCCACTTTGGGGGCGTTCTTCATGAAGGTGATCTGCAGGCTGGCGCGAGCCTTGTTCGCATCGACAGGCACTGCCAACTTGGCAGGCAAGGTCATGCCCTTGAAAGAGTCAAACCAAGTGCGATTTTTCCACGCTTTGGTGTGCGGCAGATCGGTCGCCGGATCCGCCACCAAAGTTTCCCAGGCAGATTGCCCGAACCAACGATAATGCGCCGTCTGGCGTTTGGTGACGTCGGCGTAATCTGCCGCAATACTGAGCCTGCTGTACTCCATCTGGCTATTCATGATGGTTTCGCGCGGGGTATCCCGATCTTGCGGTGCCGAGGGATTACTGGTGTCAAATTTACCCACCTCTCGGTATTCGTCGAACAGTCCTAGAATATAATGACCGAACTCATGCGCAACCGTTTTTCCGATATAAGTGACATTCGCCGGTTCACCGAAAGGTTGGGTAAAGTTCTGATTTCGCAGGCCTGCACCATCGAGACCATCGATGTGCGCATTGGGCCGCCCGCTCTTGTTGAGGATCTGCATGTCGGCCTGATCCAGATACGCATTGCTGTAGACGCTGATCTTGCCGAGTCGCATCCGGCCCTCGGTCATCGTGTACAGCAAATCAGAGGCAATCTGCATGATGCTGGTGATGTAAGCCCTGTTCAGCGGCGTCGAGACGTCGTCGATCATCAGCGAGGGCGGGTTGTCGATATCCCAATCGATGTGCACAACCTGGTCGATATAACTGGTACCACTGGTCTTGTCGAACACCACCTTGGTGAGCGGATGATTCCCTGCCAACGCCGCACCGCCCAACAGCAGACTCGACCACAACATTGCCAAATAGATTAACTTTTTCATAACAAAAACCTCAAGCTTATGGCGCCACCGCCAATGGATTTAGAAAATATTTATAAATTGTCGACGTCAGATCACGGGTAGAACTGAAGCTTGACGACACCGCCTTGTGTCGTCCTGACATAAAGGCCTTGACCATCTTGTTTGAGCTGGCTTTGAACCAGCCGCCAGCGTTCGTCAGCGATCGCGATGAACTTGAACGGCGCCGCGAATGCGTCGCGCAACTCCGCAAACTGCTCGACGGTGGCGTCGCTGAGCATGGGCAGTTGGGCCAGTTCAGTCGGGTTGAGCTTGAACACCGGCGGCAGCAACTTCACCGACACAAAGCCGCCGGCAGCGCGAGTCGATGGCTCGGTCATCTTTTGCCGCAAGCCCGCCATCAAGGGCGGCAACAAATTCGCGTCAGCGTTGATGAACTTGGTACGACCGCTCCACGACGCGATCAGCGCGACCTTGTTGCCGCGACCTTCAACGACCAGCCCGGCGACCTTGGGCGGCTCATAGCTGTCGTTCAGGTCGAACAGCTGGTCCAGCGGCAGCGACTTGAAAAAGTTGTCGTGGCTGAGGTCAGCGATCCGAACAACCTTCTCGTTCAGCGTCTCGACGAACTGGCCGTTGCCGTCCTGATGGAAGTAGAACTGTCGCAACCTGTCGGGCCGGCCCGGCGCCCAGACGCCGGATTCGCTCCAGACCAAGTAATCGCCTTGCGCCGCGACCCAGCAGCTTGAGAAGAGTCCCGCCAAGAGGACCATGAGCTTGGCCAGTGACTTGGCAATCTTCGGCATTTTTACAACATCCAAACGCTGGTTGAATCAAGTAGAGACATCAAAAAACTTGGATTGAACAATCCAATCAAGAGCCGAATTTTTTATCATTTTCCAAAATTTTACCCAGATCGATTGGATCCACAAGCCCTATTTCATGCTAGCTCGTTTTGAACTAGAGCACGGCAATCCGTGCTGGCCCAGGCCGACGATGCGGCCATCGAAACCATGCAGCGCCCAGCGCTAGATCGCCTGCCGACCCGGCAGCCCGATCAAGCCGCTGTGGCCCATGCCTCACGCATGCGGGTCATGAAACCGGGCAGATGCACCGAATCCAGCCAGCGAACCACGACCACCGCGTCGAACTCGGGTTCGACCCAGACATAGTTGCCGCCGGCGCCAACCATCAGACTGGCGCCCGCTGACGCGCCGGGGAAATTGCGGCACTGCGGGTTCAGCCACATCAGCCAGCCGTAGAACGGCGCGATCGCACAGGGCTCGCGCATGCTGCGCACCCAGTTACGCGGCAGCAGTTCGCGGCCTTCGTGCCGACCTTCATTGAGCAGCAACTGGGCCAGCCGCGCTTGGTCGCGCGACCCGATCGACAGACCGCCGCCCCAATGGGTGCCACCCGGCACCGACTGCATGCGTCGGCCGCCGAGCTCGACCCAGGCGTCGTCGTAGCCGCGCCAGGCCCATGACGTGCTCGCGCCCAGCGGCGCCATCAAGCGATCGCGAAACACCTCGTCCAGCGGCGCACCAAAGAGATGCAGCAAGGCCAGCGATAGCTGGTTGATGCGCACGTCGTTGTACTCCCAATAGCTGCCGGGGCTGTGCAGCGGCCTGGCATCGCCCTTGGCGCCACCGGGCGGACGCGGGTCGTGCGTGACGATGCGCCAGCGATCGACGGTGTCGGGCAAACCAAAGCAACTGCCTTCCCATTCGCTGGTCTGCTCGAGCAGGTGGCGCCAGGTGATGGGACGGTTGTGCGCCGAGTCGAAGCCCAGTTCGGGCAGCCTTGCCACCACCGCTTCGTCGACATCGGGCAGCAGACCGTCAGCGTGGGCCACACCGGCGAGCATCGCCAGGCAGGTCTTGGCCACGCTGAAGGTCAGGTCGGCACGGTCAGGCTCGCCCCAGGCCGCTTGTTCGCGGCCGTGCCGCAACACCACACCGCTGACACCGCCGCGCGGATGCACCGGGCCGCGCAAGCGGTTGAAAGGCGGCGGGTCGGGGTGATGAACGCCCCAGCGCGCCGGGTCGGCCTGCGGGTCGCGCGGCCAGTCGACTTCGTGTGCGGTGGCGAATTCAATGGCTTCGGCAAAGGCGGTCGATGTTTTCATCATCCGCACTTTACACAGTCATTGCGACATCGACCGGCACAAGCCCGGCGAGGGCAATCGACGCACATTGCCACCTCACCGCTCGCTGCTTGAATGCGCCCTGCCTCACGGCCAGGCGAAAGTGGCTGCGGCATGCAGGCATCCTGTGCGAGACATGACTTCGAGAAAGTCGCGCCTCGCTTCATGGGTGGATGCAGGCTCTACCCGGCCACCCTTGGATCAAAGATGCAAGTCTTTGAAATGCCGGTCGGTGATGGCCGGCCAGAAACCGGCGCTGCGACTGGCGATCACCGCCTGGCCAAGCCGGGCAGCCCACCAGCCGTCGCCACCATAGGCTTCGCGCCAGGACCAGAGCCTGCGGGTCGCGAAGTTCAGCGCATGGTCGTAGGTGAAGCCGATCGCGCCGTGCACCTGGTGCGAAATCGACGCCGCCCGTGTCGCCGACTCACCACTGCGGATCTTGGCCACTGCCGCGCTGAAGACCGTGGCCGAACAGTCGACCGACGCCACGCCGGGCGCATCGGCGCAGGCCACGATCGCTGCCACCTTGGCCGCCGCGACGTCGCCAGCCATCAGCGCGAGCTGCTGCTGGATCGCCTGGTTCTTGCCGATCGGCTTGCCGAACTGGACCCGGTCGCTGGCGTATTGCACCGACTGAGACAGCAGCCACTCCATCGCACCGACCATCATCGCGCTGGCAGCGATCGCACCCAGCGTGCGCACCGGTCGCTCCAATCCGGGAATAGGATTTTTCGCCAGACCCAGGCATCGCGCCGCACGCAGCTCGACATCGTCGCAGGGCTCGCTGGCCGGGCTCAGGTGCGAGGTGATCGTCACCGTCGCAGCGTCTCGCAAATCCACCAGCGCGATCCGGCCCGAGGCCAGTGACACCAGGGCCCAGCCGCAGACACTGGCCCAGGCCACGCGAACTGCACGACCGCTCAGCTGCGCGCCGCCGCTGCCCTCGACCAGCGTGAACTGACCCGCAGCGTCTTCCTCGATCAAGGTGATCGGTCCGTCCGGTATCGCGATCCCCGCCATCGACAGCAGTTGGCACGCGATCATGGTCTCGGCCAGCGGCAACGGCACCTGCCAATGGCCGATCGCGCGCAGGATCGGGTAGGCCTCGGCCCAGCTCGCGGCGATGCCGCCAGACTCCTCGGTCGCCAGCGCGTGCGTCAAGCCCTGGTCGACGACCTGCTGCCACAGTGCCTGCGGCCACTGGCCAGCTTCGAAGCGCTCCAGCAGTGCGCGGTCTACATGGTCCGAGAACAACCGCTCGGCGCTTTGTTCGATCATCGAATCGCTCATCTCAGGCCCAATCCCTTGGCAATGATGCCGCGCAGAATTTCGCGGGTGCCACCGCGCAGTGAAAACGAAGGCACGGCGCGCGTGGTGTAGGACATCACATCGGCCAGCGTCGACCCCGGCGGCGCAAGCCCACCGTACAGGTCGTGCGCGATGTCGGGCATCGCCTGCTCGACCAGCGCGCCCTGGTCCTTGACCAGCGCTGCGGCCACCGCCGGGTTCTCGCCGCGGGTGAGCATGCCCGAGACGCCCAGCGACATCTGGCGCAGCGTCGCGTAGCTCGCGGCGATGCGGCCCAGCGCCACCGCGTGGCGCGGGTCGTCGGTGGGTGCGGCGTCGATCATCTCGAGCAGCAACTGGCTGCTGCTGAGGTAGCGCTCAGGGCCGCTGCGCTCGAAAGCCAGCTCACCCGAGACCTGGCTCCAGCCCTCGCCCTCGACACCGATCAGGTGCTCATGCGGCACCAGCACATCGTCGAAAGTGACCTCGTTGAAATCGTGCTCACCGAGCTGGCTCAGGATGGGCCTCACCGTCAGCCCGGGCGTCTTCATGTCGACCAACAGCTGTGACAGCCCAGCCTGGCGCACCTCACCCTGGGTGCCGGTGCGCACCAGCGCGATCATGTAGTGGGTGCGGTGCGCGCCCGAGGTCCAGACCTTGCGGCCGTTGATCACCCAGCCAGCGTCGGTGCGCACGGCGCGGGTGCGGATCGAGGCCAGGTCAGACCCCGAGTCGGGCTCGCTCATGCCGATGCAAAAATAAGTTTCGCCACGCGCGATGCCCGGCACGATGCGCGGCGCCAGCAACTCTGGCGACATGCGCATCAGCAGCAGCGCGCTCTGGCGCTCGGCCGTCCAGTGCGACGCTACCGGTGCGCCGCAGGCCAGCAACTCCTCGAGCACGACATAGCGCTCCAGCGACGAACGCTCGTGCCCACCGTAGCGCTTGGGCCAGGTCATGCCGATCCAACCGCGCGCGCCCAGCTTGGCGCTGAACTCGGGGCTGCCGCCCGACCAATTGCGAACCCTCAGCTTCGCAGGAAAATCGCGCAGTGTCTCGGCGACGAAAGCGCGCACCTCGGCGCGCAGCGCCTCACAGTGCGGCGGCAGGGTACAGGGTTCAATGCTGACGGCTTGCATCGGCTGGCCTCTAGTGGATGGAACGGGGCCGAACTCAACGCCGGCCTGACAACTCATTTTGCGTTAACTTTGTTTGTCGAGCAACAAATATTATGTTAGTCTGCGCCAGAGAATTCGGCTTCAAAACCTCTTCAGGCGTCAGACTGCCCAAGAATGCCCATGCCAACCCAGCCTAACGCCAACTCATCGGCCACCCCATCCGCAACCCCAGCCGCCACCGGTCCGCTGGCCGGCATCCGGGTGATCGACCTGACCTCGGTGGTGCTGGGGCCGCTGGCGACGCAGATTCTGGGCGACTACGGCGCCGACGTGATCAAGGTCGAGAGCCTGGAAGGCGACTTGATGCGATCGAATGGCGTGTCGCTGCACGCCGGCATGGGTTCTATCTTCCTGGCGATCAACCGCAACAAGCGCTCGGTGGCGGTGGACCTGAAATCCGACGCCGGCCGCCAGGCCGTGCAGCAGTTGATCCAGGGCGCCGACGTGCTGGTGCACAACATGCGGGTGGCAGCGATCGAGCGCCTGGGCCTGGGCTACGAGGCGGTCTCGGCGATCAACCCGAAAATCGTCTATGTCGAGGCCACCGGCTACGGCCAAGAAGGGCCGGACGCGCACCGCCCGGCTTTTGACGACGTGATCCAGGCCGCTTGCGGCATTGCCTCGCTGATCGGCAATGGCCGCGACCAGCCCGACTTCGCGCCCACGCTGATGGCCGACAAGACCACCGGCTTGGCAGTGGTCAACGCGGTGCTGGCCGCGCTGCTGCATCGCGAGCGCAAAGGCCAAGGCCAGTATGTCGAGGTGCCGATGCTCGAGACCATGGTCGCTTTCATGCTGACCGAGCACCTGGGCGGGCTGAGCTTCGACCCGGCGCCGGCCAAGGCCGGCTATGCGCGACTGCTACAGGGCGGACGCAAGCCGGCGCCGACACGCGATGGCTTCGTCACGCTGCTGCCTTACAACGGCGACCATTGGGTGGGTCTGTTTGAGGCCGCCGGCCGGCCCGACCTGATCAGCAAGTACCAGTTGCACAACCGGCAAGAGCGCAATGCCCGCGTTGTCGACCTGTACGCCGACCTCGCCAGCGTGACCCGGCTGATGAGCAGCGACGAGTTGCTCGCGCTGTGCAACCGGCTCGACATGGCGGCCTCTCGCATCTACGGCATCGACGAGTTGCCATCGCACCCGCACCTACAGGCTGTGGGGCTGTTCCAGCCACTGGACCACCCCAGCGAGGGCGCGACCCTCACCGTCAGGCCGCCGACCCGTTTTGCGATGACGCCGGCGAGCGTGCGCTTTGGCGCACCGTTGCTGGGCCAGCACACCCGCGAGGTGCTGGCCGAGGTCGGGCTGGACGCGGCAACACTGGATCGCTTGCTGGCCGACAAAGTCATCCACCAATCCGCAGCTGCGGGCTAGACAACCGACCCTGCGAGACAGGGCAAGAGGAGCGCGACATGATGAGGAAGCTTGCAACAGCCCTGCTGCTGGGCTTGGCACCACTGGCCGCCTTCAGCCAGGCGGCGAATTTCCCGACCAAGCCGATACGCATCGTGGTGCCGTTCAACGCCGGCAGCGGCGCAGACGCCGGTTCGCGCTTTTACGGCGAGTTGTTGGGCCGGCTGTTCGGCCAGACAGTGCTGGTGGAGAATCGCCCGGGCGGCAGCGGCATCATCGCGATCCAAGGCGTCAAGTCCGCGCCCGCAGATGGCTACACCATCTTGATGGCGTCTAACTCGCCGATGACGGTCAACCCGGTGGTGATGAAAAACCTGCCTTACGACCCATTCAAGGATTTCAGGCCGGTGATCGGCGTCAGCAAAGGGCCGGTGGCCTTCATCGTGCGCGCCGAGTCGCCCTACAAGACGATCAAGGATCTGGTCGACGCCACCCGCAAGAGCGGCCTGCCGCTGCAAGTGGGCAACTACTCTGCGGGTTATGAGTTGGTCGGCGCCTGGTTGGGCACGGTCAGCGGATTGGCCGTCACGCCGATTCCGTACAAGGGCGGCGCCTTGATGATGACCGACATCATCGGCGGCCAGTTGGTCACCGGTGCGATCGACTTCAGCGGCGCGGCGACGCTGATCCGTGAACGCAGGCTGCGCGCGCTGGCGATCACCTCGGACCAGCGAGACCCCTTGTTCCCCGACGTCCCGACGATGAAGGAAAGCGGTTATCCGGATTTCGAGACCTATGTCTGGTCCTCGTTCTTCGTCCGTGCCGAGACGCCAGACGACGTGACGAACAAGCTCTACGAAGGCTTCCGCAAGGTGATGGCCAGCCCCGAAGCGCGCGCCTACCAGGCCTCACAGCCCGCGATGCTGATGGACCTCGGCCCAACTGAGATGCGCGCCTTTGTCAGCGCCGAGTACGAGCGCTTCAAGCGCGTCGCGCATTCGGCCGGCATCGAGCCACGCTGAGCCCATGACAGGCCGCAGCGCCGTGATTGCGCCTGCGGTCGAGCCGCTGGCTGAGACATCAAGCGCCGCAGCGCCGCAGCGCCGCACCCAGACCCAGCGCCGCGAAGAAGCCGAGCGCCGGCTGCTAGACGCCGCGTTGGCCATTGTCGCGCGCACCGGCACTGTGCGGCTGACCTTGGCTGCGGTAGGACTGGCCGCAGGCTACAGCCGCGGCCTGGCAACCCATCGCTTTGGCAACAAGGCCGGCTTGCTGCGCGCGCTGGCCGCGCACATCACCGCCACTTTCCAAGACCAGATGCGCGCAGCGCCCAAACGCCGCAGCGGGCTCGATGCGATCTGCGGCCACATCGAGGTCTATTTCGGCCGCACCGATCGCCAGTGGACGACGACCCGAGCGCTGCTGGTGATGATGACCGAGGGCTTGATGGACCAGACCGGCCTGCAGGCCGACATGGCGGCCTACAACCGCCAGGCGCTGACACTGTTCGAGACCCATGTGCGCGCCGGCATTGCACAAGGCGAGATGCACCCCGACATCGACCCGGTGGCCGCCTCGGTGATGCTGTTGGGCACGCTGCGCGGCGTGATGATGCAAAGCCTGCTAGACCCCGGCATCGACCTGGCGCAAGTCCGCGACAGCGTGCTGGCGATGGCTGAGCGCAGCCTGGCGCGGCGCTGATGCACACGCGGCGGCGCGGTATCTTGCAGTGCCGAGAATGGACTTGATGCGCCCGCGCACAAACGCTAGGCAACGCATCGGCCCAAGATCCGTATGTGCCCGACAAGCGTCCAGCCATTGGCGACTTGATCGAGTTGTTTGACTTCAAGCGCTGAGGCGCAGCGCCGAGAACTGGGCCAAACATGCACCCCTATGTCACCGAGACCCGGGCATGGCCCTATGGCCACGGCGTTCAGCGGCGGGCAGACTGGGTGCCACAACCACAGGAGAACCAAAACCATGAGCGATATCGCCTACCAAACCGTACTGCCCGAAGGCTGGCCTCGGCCCAGGGGCTTCTCACACGCCGTGGTGGCCCGAGGCGCCACACAGGTACGCATCGCCGGCCAGATCGGTGTGGTGCGAGGCGAGCCCTCGGTCGCGGCCGATGCCGACATGGGCACGCAGTGGGCCCAGGCGATGGCCAACCTGGTCACCGTGCTGCGCGCGGCCGGTGGCCAGCCCGAGCATCTGATCATGCTGCGAGCCTATGTCACCGACATCGGCGAGTTCAACCGGGCCGGCGCCGCGGTGGGCAAGGCCTGGGCCGAAACCCTGGGCAAGCACTACCCGGCGATGACGCTGGTCCAGGTGTCCGCGCTGATCGATCCCGCCGCCAAGGTGGAGATCGAAGGCGAGGCGCTGCTGCCCTGATGCGACGCTAGCGCCACAGGCTGCTGACGAATTCCGGCCCCGGATCGGGCCTATTCCGGCTCGTACCCTGCCGCCTTCATCGACCGCGTGAACATCGTGATGTAGCGCGACTGGATGTCGAAAAATTCCTTTGAGCTTGTCGTCTTGACCTCCAGGCCGAGCGTGAGCATCCGCTGGCGCATCTCGGGGGTCTCGAGCACCGCGCGCAGTTCGCGATTCCACGCGTCGACCACTGCGGGGGCCACCTTGGCGGACGTGAAGAACCCGTAGTAGCTCTCTATCGCGAGCTTCGGGTAGCCCAACTCGACAATCGTCGGCAGATCGGGTGCGGCCAGCATCCGCTTGGGCGACGAGACGGCGATGATGCGCATCTTGTCGGCGCGGTGGTGCGTGAGGAAATCGGTCAGGCCGCCGCATGCCGCAGAGGCATGGCCGGCGGAGACGTCAGCGATCAGCGGGCCCGCACCTTTGTAGGCGATGGGCTCGAGCGGGATGCCAATGGCCTGGCCAATCTCGACGCCAAAGAAGTGGGTAGAGCTGCCCATCGCCGTGGTGCCGAAGTTCGCCTTTGTGCGGTTCTTCTTCAACCACTCCACGTACTCGGCGAAAGTGCGAACGCCTATCGTCGCGGATACCGCGTAGACCGTGCACAGCGTGCCTGATTGCGTGATCGGGACGATGTCCTTTTCCAGGTCGTAGAGCATCGTCTTCTTCGAGACCTTCTGCGCTGCGGTGCCGGCGCTCGCGACGTACATGATCACCGAGCCGTCGGCCGGTCCGTCGCGCAGCAGCGCGCCAGCCAAGGTGCCGCTGGCACCGGGCTTGTTCTCGATCAGCACCGTGTTGCCCAAACGCTCCTTGAGCTTCTCGGCAATGATCCGCGCCATCACGTCAGTGCCGCCGCCCGGCGGGTAGCCGACCAGAATCTTCATCGTGCCTGAGGGCAGGCCCGAGCTGTCGGCCCACGAAGGCGCGGGCACGATGGCGGCGGCGGCCACGCCACCGGCGATTTTCAGTGTTTTGCGTCGATTCTCGGAAAACGTCATTGCAATCTCCTGTGCGATTTGGTCATTTTAAGGATATGACATCAAACCCTTATTTCGCGCCCGCGTGCCCAGGCTTGGCCTGGACATCGCCCATGGCAGTCTTTGGGTGCCGGTCAAAAATTGCAGCGACCTGTTTTAGTCGACGGTTCAGTCGACGGTTCAGTCGACGGTTCAGTCGACGTTCAGTCGACCTTGGGGTTCGTCTGCGACGGGTATCAGGCCGGTCTTGCCGCTGGGATCAAACCCAAGTCCACTGCTTTGATCTGCAAGGCCAGATACTTTGAATTGATCCGGCATTGGGCCAGTCCGCCAGCGATGAACCACAGACCTGCCTGCGGCGTGCGCTTGTACATATTGCTGAGCTCACCGTCCGGGCCAATGCCCCAGACCGGGCCGATACGAGCCACCATGGCATCGCCCAGCGCGCGCCGTACCAGTTCCATTTGCGGAAAATAGCCGGTCGCCAGAACGACCAGATCTGCTGGAAGCGTCGTCCCGTCTGTCAGCAGCGCGCCGCTGGCGGTCATCCGCGCGATCCTGTCGTACTGCAGCAGGCCCAGTTCGCCCTTGATCATCAGGGCCGAGCTGCCAGCGTCGAGGTTGTATCCGCCGCCGCGACGAAAATACTTCATCTGATGACCGGCATCGTCGTCGCCAATATCGTGCTTGAAGCCTATGCGCTTGAGGCCCTCGATCATGTCCCGGTCGAGCTCGACCATCCGTTTCACAACAGCCTTGTAGGCTTTCAACATCAAGGGTGGCGTCGCAGACGATGCGACCAGATCACAGTCCTCCAACGGCCCGCCTTCGTCCCAGACCGCTTCGTTCAGCCTGGCGCTAGGGTCGATCGACACGACGGTCGTGGACCCCCGCTGAATCAGCGTGGTGTTGACACCGTGGCTGTGCAGATCGAGCGCGATGTCGTTGGCGCTGCTGCCCGTACCCAGGATCAGCGCGTTCTTGCCATGCCAGGCGGCGCCACTGTCAAACCCCTCGGAATGGATGACTTCGCCCTTGAAATCCTGCAAGCCCGGCACATCCGGCAACATCGGATAGCTGCTGACACCATTCGCGAAGACCAGATGCCTAGGCTTCACGACACGTTCGCTTCCATCGCCGCGCCTCAGACAGACGGTCCAGCATTTCGCTGCCTCGTCCCAGCTTCCGGCAACAAATTCCGTGTCGGTCCAACAATTGATCGACATCGCATCGGCGTAGAACTCAAACCAGTTTCCTAGCATGTCCTTCGGAATGTATTTCGGCCAATTCGGCGGAAATTCCAGGTACGGCAAATGGTTCAGATGGATCGAATTGTGCAAGGCCAGCGAGTGGTAGCGCTTGCGCCAGCTGTCGCCAATCCGTGGCCATTTCTCGACGACCAGCGTATCCATCCCCACCTGATTCAAGCGCGCCGCGATTGACAAACCCGATTGCGCCCCGCCGATCACGAGCACCTCGGGCTCTCGATCGTCGTAGGCGCTGGCCTTGCGGCGGACGTCAGCCCAGTTGTCGCCACCGAAATTCCGCGAAAAAGCCGCGCCAGTGGGACGCTTGGTGCCGATCTGCTCCTCATGTCCTTTCAGAGATTCCAGCGTCGTCAACAGGTGCCATGCTTTCATCTCTTCGGCGCCGTCCAGTCCCGCCGATAGGCGGACGATGCCCGCGCCACGGCCAAGGATTGTCTCGAACTCGAAGATGGCTTCAATGCTGTCGATCCCGAGACGCTTGATCTGGCGCGGCGGCCTACGGCCGGCAGGCAGATGAAACCCGTGCGCGCCAGCAACTGGCTGCTCCGCCGCGAGCCGCGAGGACACCTTGTCCTGGCCCTCGGCGGGCGTGATGTGCCATGTGAAAGCCAGGATGTCCCGCCAATGGCAGTCTGGATGGAACAGTGCGCCGATGCGCGCTGCATCTCCAGACCTCAGCGCGGTTTCGAAGGCCGCGAGCCAGTCTTCGGCCGACTGCCGGACCTGCCGCGCAGCCTGAAATTCAAGGAATCCCTTGTCGAAATCGTTCATCGTCATCCGCCCTATCGGCATCGCATCCGGCGGACGCTGCCCGCTGAATTATGAGCCGGGGCCGACCCAGTCGCCGTTTCGACGCCAGTATTGCGAGGCGCACAGATCCGGGCGCAGTGAAGCAGCCGGCCTGATGGGAGTCCAGGCGGTGCACGCCGGACCAGCAACGCACTCTCTGCAGTCCGCGACACGCCACCGCTGAACTGCTGGCGGACACGGACGCACACCAGAACAGATCAGCACCTCAGTGCGGAAGTTGAACAGCACGACAGCAAGTTGACCGCCACGAAGGCCGCTGCGCCGCTGGCTTGACTCGCCGTTCTTGAGCGACGCTCGATCGCTCGGGCGGCTGAAATCAGGGTAAACACCAGTAAAAACGGTTTTTTGACGACTCACACATCCGATAGACTAACAATACGTTTTTATCATTTACAAATATAAAAGCGCAAACAAAATGCTGTCGGCGCACATGACGCAAGAATTAATTAAATCATATATTCAAGTTTCAGCAGCCTAAACTTTAAAATAGTTCGCCAGCTGAATTCCATCTGTTTAAGTTCTCATGAAAATCACAGCAAAACCCTGGATCGTCGCCCTCTTGATCTTGTTAGCATTCATTATTTCAGCCTTTATCGGAATATCCTCTTACAAGACCAAGACCAACCATATCGTCGAGTTGTCGGAAACCCGCTTTCAGAAGTTCGAGCTGGTCTTCGAGGAACTGATCAAAGGACGCTACCGGGCCATGGGCCTGGCTGCCGATGTGCTGCTGCAAAGCGACCGGATCACCGAGCCCTTTGAGAAAGGCGATCGCAAACGACTTGGGGAAGAAATCGACGCCTTCTTTGAATCAATCCACAAGAAGCATGATGTCGAGCAGATAAATTTCTACACAGCGCCAGCGATCCTATTCTATCGCGCCCATCATGCGGAAATGGGGCAGCAAGACATGTCCAAGATCCGCAAGTCCGTTGTCTCTTCGATTCTGCGCCAGGAGCGCATGATGGCGGTAGAAACCGGCACCGGTGGGGTCATCGGCATCCGCGCGATCGTGCCGGTCTTCCATGAGAGAAAATTTTACGGGGTCATAGAATTCGTCAGCAGCTTTCATATCCCGTTGGAGCGAGCAGCGGCCGCCTCCAAATTTAATTGGGCGATGAGCCTGGGGAAAGACACTTGGCAAAACACCGAACGCCCGAACAACGACAAGACCGACATCATAAAAAAGGATGACATCTACTTTGATTATTCCGACTCGAATACGCAGACCCTGATCCGCGATGCCAACTTCGACCCGCGCGCCAAAGAATTCATCGTCACCGACTCTGGTGACAAGAAAATCTTCCT
>RGQD01000390.1 GCA_010030205.1 Betaproteobacteria bacterium | reverse complement strand
GGCACCTGGCGCGGCCCGCGGTCAGACGAACTCATCGGCGCCGCCGCCAGCGATCACGATCTGGCCATCCTCGACCAGCCGTCGAATGATCTTGAGGATCTCTTTTTGCTCGGCCTCGACGTCGGAGACCCGCACCGGGCCGCGACCGTCCAAGTCCTCGCGCAGGTTTTCGGCGGCACGGCTGGACATGTTCCTGAACACTTTTTCGCGCACCTCGGGCGTCGCACCCTTGAGCGCGAGTGCCAGCGATTCGCTCTGCACTTCCTTGAGGACGGCCTGTATGCCCTTGTCGTCGACCTTGATCAGGTCGTCGAAGCCGAACATGTTGTCCATCAGCATTTGCGCCAGGTCGGCATCGGATTCGCGCACATAGTCGAGCACGCTGGTCTCGAGAGCACTGCCGAGTTGGTTGATGATCTCGGACGCGGTCTTGACACCGCCCAGCGAGGCCTTTCGCATCTTTTCGCCGCCTGCGAGCACGCTGCTCATCACCTCGTTCAAGTCCTTGAGCGCGGCGGGCTGGATGCCGTCGAGCGTGGCGATTCGCACCATCACCTCGTTGCGCTGGCGCTCGGTGAAGCACTTCATCACTTCAGCCGCTTGGTCGCTGTCTAGATGCACCAGGATCGCCGCGACGATCTGAGGGTGTTCGTTGCGCAGCAGCTCTGCCACGGTGCCCGGGTCCATCCACTTCAGGCCCTCGATGCCCGTGACATCGCTGCCTTGCAGAATGCGGTCGATCAGCAGGTTGGCCTTGTCGTCGCCCAGCGCCTTGCGCAGCACGCTCTTGACGTATTCGTCGGTGTCGGCAACCAGGGTGTGCTGCTCGAGGGATTCGGTGCTGAATTTGTCAAGCACCCGGGTCAGCCGCTCGCGCGGCACGACCTTGAGCCGGGCGATGGTTTCGCCGAGCTTTTGCACTTCCTTGGGCGCGAGGTGCTTGAACACCTGGGCCGCCTCGATCTCGCCAAGCGACATCAACAGAATGGCGGCGTCTTCCATGCCAGCGTCGGCCATGATCTGCTCAGGTTTGGGGTGGATCTGGTGGGTGTCGCCGCCGTCGCGGTCGGTGTGCGCTGTGGACTCAAGCCGGGTTCATGCCATACCGATGCCACGTACCCATGCCAGACAAATGCTCGAGTCGTGCCAGCTTCATGCATCTGCGCTGCCCGCCCAACTGCGCAGGATATTGGCCACGGCGAGCGGGTTTTCCAGCGCCATGGCCCGGGCATCGCTGAGCTGCTTGTCGGCCCGGGGTGCGCCCAGGGCCGGTGGGCTGCTGGCCCCAGGCAAGGCCTGCACGTCGTCGACCAAAGCGTCCAGTGTCGCCGGCTGCCGGCTGCTCGGCATCGACTTGAGCGCCGGGCGGATCACGCCGAACAACATCATCAACCCGACGCCGACCAGCGCTGCAGGAACGCTGGCCGCGCGCACCAGGTCGAGCAGCCAGGCTTGACGCCAGATCGGCATGGGCTCGGGCTCGACCTTGGGCTCGATGCGGAACGGGATGTTGACCACCCGCACCGAGTCTCCGCGTTCCTTGCGAAAGCCCACCGCTTCCTGGACCAATGTGTTGAGCTTGTCGATCTCCTCGGGCGACAGCGGTGTACTGGTGGACTTGCCTCGGGCGTCGGTGCTGATGCGGTGGTTGACCAGCACGGCTACGTTGACACGCAAGATGTTGCCCACCGCGTTGCGTTGCAGCTCGACCCGCTTGTCGACCTCGTAGTTGATCTGGCTCTCGCGCTTGCCGCCGTTCCCCAAGCCTGTGGGCGCAGCCTGCGGCGGCGCCGAGGCGCTGGTGATCGGCGCGGTGGCTGCCGTCGGGACCTGGTTGCTCGGCGCCCGGCACGCCGCTGGGCTGTGCGCCAGCGCTACCGGCCCCGGCCTCCACGCTGCGCTGGCTGCGCACCGCTGCCCGGTCGGGGCTCTGGTTGGGCGCGTAGGCCTCGCTGGTCGATTCGATCTGCTTGAAGTCGAGCTCGGCAGTGACCGTCGCGCGAAGGTTGTCGGCGCCTATCGCGGGCTCGAGCACCTCTCTGACATTTCGCAGCAGCCTGGCCTCGGTCTCACGCACATGGGCGCGCTGCTGCTGGGTCAGGTCGGACCGCCCCTCGGGCTCAGGTTGGGTCAGCCAGTTGCCGTCCTGGTCGGTGACCGTCACGCCTTTGGGCGATAGGCCGGGCACGGCCATCGCCGTCATGTGAACGATGCCGGCGACCTGGCCGCTGTCGAGCCGCCGGCCGGGCTGCAGCGTCAGCGCGACCGACGCCGAAGGCTTGTCTTGGTCGCGGAAATAGCCGTTCTGGTTCGTCAGCGCGACCATCACCTTGACCGATTGCACCGCCGAAATCGTCGCGATCTGCTGCTCAAGCCGGCCGCCGAGCGCACGCTGCAGGTTGGTGCGTTCTTGCAGCTGCGATTGGCCAAAACTCTGCTTGTCCATCAGCTCGTAACCGCTGGGCGCTGACTTGGGCAAGCCCAGCGTCGCCAGCTTCATGCGAAGCTCGTTGACCTGCTCGGCGGGCACCAGGATCAGGCTGCCCATGGGGCCGAGTTGGTAGGGCTGGCCCAGCTTGGTCAGCTGCTCGATCACCGCGCCGGCCTCGTTTTCGGGCAGCGCATGCGTGAACAGCGGCGCCATCGAGACTTGCCGGCCCCACAGCACCAGTGCCAGCGCCAGCGCCAGCAAGCCGGCGCTGCCCAGCGCCAGCCAGACCATGTTGCGCGGCGCCAGCAACTGCAGGCGTCTCAGCGCCCCTGTTGGGCCAGCCTGTACCGCAGGTTCGGACGCAGCCCGGATGGCGGCGGCATTGGCTGGAGTCAGCGGGGTGACGGCGGATTCCATGGGGGGCGGGCTTGGTTGGATGGCGCTGCGGAGGATTCGACCGACCCACAGCCTTGGCCTGGTGGTGCATGTCGGCCTGGAGATTGTTGTGGTGCGGTGCTCAGCACCAGAGGACGAACAAGCCGCATTTCTGACGCCAGTTCGCGTCACCCTTGCCGACCGCAGCGCCTACAGTGGCCCTGCGATGAAGCTCGAACTCAAACCCTTCGACTTTGCCCAGGCCGTGGCTCGGGCCGGGTTGCGGCCGGACGGTCATCCGCTGGGCAGCACTGTGCCTGGCCCAGCGCCTGCGGATTTCGGCGCGGCGATGACGCAGGCGCTGCGCGCGGTGAGCGATTCGCAGCTCGAGGCTTCGGGCATGCAGCGCGAACTGCAGCTAGACAACCCCACGGTCAGCCTGGAGCAGACGATGATCGCGATGAACAAGTCCCAACTCGGCTTCACCGCAGCGCTGACAGTGCGCAACCGCTTGGTCCAGGCCTACAGTGAGATCATGAACATGCAGGTCTGACACTTGAATGTTGTGTAAATAACCTATTAAAGACGCGCCTTATAGGCGGCATCTGTCAATCATCAGGCACTCAAGGCGAAGGCGGTCAGCGGTCGTTCTCAGCGACCGCGCAGTTGGCAAAGCTGGCCCAATGATGCAGTCCGCGCCGCCCGGACTTGGATGTAAACCCGCGATCTCGCTGAAAACAGCAAGCAAGGCGAGCCTGTCTGCTGACGGGTCGCCGAGTCCTTGTCCCAAGTCCGTGCGCCAAGTCCGTGCGCCAAGTCCGGCAAGCCATTGCATGCGACCAAGGGCAAGAAACGCGTCGAAAAAGCCGAAGGACGCCTGAAGCCGGCCCGTAGCAAAACAAGGGTTTACGCCAATGTGACGCATGAAAAAAATATGATAAAAAAAGATGTTGGTTCGTAATTTTTCACACCAAGCAGAAATTTTCCGGTGAGTAAGCTACCCAAGTCTGGGTGTATGGTACCCATCGCACCTCAGCTTTCTTAGCCGA
>RGQD01000389.1 GCA_010030205.1 Betaproteobacteria bacterium | reverse complement strand
ATGGGCGTCGAGGGCCTGATGCTCAAGCAGCGCGGCGCAGCCTATGGCGTCGGCCGGACCAAGGATGTGGGCACCTGGTGGAAATGGAAACTCGACCCGCTGAGCGTCGACGCGGTGCTGATCTACGCGCAGCGCGGCCACGGGCGGCGGGCAAGTCTGTACAGCGACTACACCTTCGCCGTCTGGAACGGCGCGCCCGACGATCCGGCGCGCCAGCTCGTGCCCTTTGCCAAGGCCTATTCGGGCCTCACCGATGCTGAGATGCGCCAGGTCGACGCCATCATCCGCAAGACCACGGTGGAGAGCTTCGGCCCGGTGCGCAGCGTGACGCCGACGCTGGTCTTCGAGCTGGGTTTCGAGGGCATCGCCCGCAGCCCGCGCCACAAGAGCGGTGTCGCCCTGCGTTTCCCGCGCATGCTGCGCTGGCGGCAGGACAAGCCCGTCGCCGAAGCCGACGAGTTGCTGGAAGCCTTTTGCCTTCCAGCGCGAGGTCTGGCGGGCGATGAAGCAGGGCCACAGCGGCTTGCTGCATTCGAGCACCGGCAGTGGCAAGACCTTGGCGATCTGGCTGGGCGCGCTGCAGGCCTTTGCCAAATCCAGTGTCGCCGGCAAGACCGCGCCGCCGTTGACGGTGCTGTGGATCACCCCGATGCGCGCGCTGGCGGCCGACACGCTGCTGGCCCTGCGCGCGCCACTCGCCGACTTGGCGCCGCAATGGACCAGCGCCCTGCGCAGCGGCGACAGCACCAGCGCCGAGCGCAGCGCGCAGGCCAAGCGCCTGCCGACCGTGCTGGTCACCACGCCGGAAAGCCTGACGCTCTTGCTCGCCCGCGCCGATGCGCGCGAGCTGCTGCAACAGGTCAAGTTGGCGGTCGTCGATGAATGGCATGAGCTGCTGGGCAACAAGCGCGGCGTGCAGCTGCAGTTGGCGCTGGCCCGGCTGCGGCAGTTCAACCCGGCGCTGCTCAGCTGGGGCGTGTCGGCCACCTTGGGCAATCTGCCCGAGGCCTTGTCGGCGCTGGTCGGCGTGGCGGTTGAAAACGCAGTGACGGTCCACGGCGCCTCGGCCAAGAAGCTCGTCATCGACACCTTGCTGCCCGAGCGCGCCGAGCGCTTTGCCTGGGCCGGCCACATGGGCTTGCGTATGTTGCCCCAGGTCGTCCAGGCGATTGACGAGAGCGCCTCGACCCTGGTCTTCACCAACACCCGCGCCCAGGCTGAGCGCTGGTATCAGGCGCTGCTGGAGGCGCGGCCCGACTGGGCCGGGGTGATCGCGCTGCACCACGGCTCGCTGGACAAGGCGGTGCGCGAATGGGTGGAGGCGGGGCTGAAGAATGGCAGCGTGCGGGCGGCGGTCTGTACCTCCAGCCTCGATCTGGGGGTGGATTTTCTGCCGGTCGAGCGGGTGCTGCAGATCGGCTCGGCCAAGGGCGTGGCGCGGCTGATCCAGCGCGCCGGGCGCAGCGGCCATGCGCCGGGTCGGCCCTCGCGGATCAGCCTGGTGCCCACGCACAGCCTGGAGCTGGTCGAGGCCGCCGCTGCCCGCGCCGCCGTGCTGGCCGGGCAGATCGAGCCACGCCACGCGCCGCAGCAGCCGCTGGATGTGCTGGTTCAGCATCTGGTGACCGTCGCGCTCGGTGGCGGCTTCACGGCCGACGCGCTGTACGCCGAGGTGCGCACGACGGGCGCTTATCACGACCTGAGTCCTGAGGCCTGGCAGTGGGCGCTGAACTTCGTCCGCCAGGGCGGCGAGTCGCTGGCGGTCTACCCCGATTACCAGCGCGCCGCGCCCGATGCGCTGGGTGTTTGGCGCGTGCCGGATGCGCGCTTGGCGCGTCGCCACCGCGTCAACATCGGCACCATCGTCAGCGACGCCAGCATGACGGTGCAGTTCGTCAATGGGGCCAAGGTCGGCACGGTGGAGGAAGGCTTCATCGCGCGGCTCAAGCCCGGCGACGGCTTCAGCTTTGGCGGCCGGCTGCTGGAGCTGGTGCGCGTCCATCAGATGACCGCGTATGTCAAGCGTGCCAGCAAGGGCAGCGCGCTGACCCCGCGCTGGAACGGCGGCAAGATGCCGCTGTCCAGCACCCTGGCCGACGCCGTGCTGCGCGAACTGGCTGCCGCCGACGCGGGCCGCTTCGACAGCCCCGAGATGCGTTGCGTGCGCCCGCTGCTGGACTTGCAGCGCGAGCGCTCGGCACTGCCGACGCCGGACCGCCTGCTGGCCGAAACCTTCAAGAGCCGCGACGGCCATCATCTCTTTCTCTACCCCTTTGCCGGGCGCAACGTCCATCTGGGCCTGGCCAGCCTGCTCGCCTGGCGCGCCGCGCAGGCCGAGCGCGGGACCTTCTCGATCGCGGTCAACGACTACGGCTTCGAGCTGCTCAGTGCCAAGCCGGTCGATTGGGCCGCGCGGCTGTCCGCTTGGCTGGCCGCGCCGGTGGACGTGGCCGAAGTGTTGGCCGGCTTGAACGCGACCGAGCTGGCGCGGCGACGCTTTCGCGAGATCGCCCGCATCGCCGGCCTGATCTTCCAGAGCCATCCGGGCGAGAACCGCAGCAACCGGCAGCTGCAGGCCTCGTCCTCGCTGTTCTTTGAGGTGTTTCAGAACTACGACCCCGGCAACCGCCTGCTGGCCCAGGCCGAGCAGGAGTTGCTGAGCCTGGAGATGGATGTGCAGGCGCTGGCGGGGGTGCTGGCGCGCATGCAGTTGCAGACGCTCAAGCTGGTGGCCCTGAGCAAGCCTTCGCCGCTGGCCTTCCCGCTGATGGTCGAGCGGCTGCGCGAGCGCCTGAGCAATGAATCGCTGGCCGACCGGATCGCGCGCATGGTGGCAGACGGCGAGGGCGGCCCGTGAAACTGCTGCTGGCGGGCGAGGCGGTGGCGCTGCTGGCGGACAAGGCGCTGTGGTGGCCGGCCGAGCGCACGCTGTTCATCGCCGATCTGCACCTCGGCAAGGCCGCCAGCTTTCGGTCCTTGGGCCAGCCCGTGCCCAGCGGCACGACGCAAGACAACCTCGACCGGCTCAGCGCCTTGGTCGATGGCCATGGCGCTGGGCGCCTCGTGTTCCTCGGTGACTTCTTGCATGCCGCCGCCGCGCAGCAGGCCGGCGTCCTGAACCCCGTGCGGCAATGGCGCGCCCGGCATGCCGGTGTGCGCTGCGTGCTGGTGCGCGGCAACCATGACAGTCACGCGGGTGATCCACCGGCCGACCTGCAGGTCGATGTCGTCGACGAGCCCCATCCGCTGGGCCCCTTCGCCGCCTGCCACCATCCGCAGCGGGTGGCAGAAAGACTGGTGCTCGCTGGTCACCTGCATCCCACCGTCACGCTCAACGGCCCGGCGCGTGACCGTCAGCGCTTGCCGGCCTTCTGGCTCGCCGATGGTCTGCTGGTGTTGCCGTCGTTCGGCGCGTTCACCGGCGGCAGCCGCCAGCCGCCACCGGCGGACGCACGCTCCTTCGCCGTCGGCGGCGGGCGGGTCTGGTCGGTCGGGGCCTGACGGCTTTGCACGCGGCATAGCCTGCGACTCACAGGCTTAGCCGGCCAGCACATCCCGCTTCGCGCAAGCGGTCGAGCAGGCCGGCTTGGCGCGAGGTGGGTGACTGAATCGCTGCGGTCACGACCTCGGCGCTGGCGCAGATCGACACCCGGTGTCTGGCGCGCGTGACTGCGGTGTACAGCAGTTCGCGCGAGACGACTCGGCTGCGCTGGGAGGGCAGCAGCACCAGCACTTCGTCGAATTCCGAGCCCTGTGATTTGTGCACGGTCATCGCAAACGCGGTCTGGTGCACAGGCAGACGAACCGGCGCTACCGCGCGTAGGCCGCCCATGGCGTCGGCGAAGTACACCATCAGCTCGCCCTGTTCGTTGGGCAGGCTGATGCCGATGTCGCCGTTGAACAG
>RGQD01000388.1 GCA_010030205.1 Betaproteobacteria bacterium | reverse complement strand
CTTCGACCGCCTCTTGCACCGTGAACGCGGCGATGCCTCGCGGCACCGGTACCTCAAACTGGCGCAGGATGTCTTTGGCTTGGTATTCGTGGATCTTCAAAGCGGACTCCTGAGGATGATGGATGTGATGATGAGTCAATTGCCTGACCACTGGCTGAATTGTCAGGAGGCTTGGGTTCGGTCGTGGTTTCAGCCCGACGCGGCCTCCAGGCCGCTGTCGAAGTGCGCGCGCATCAAGCGCGCTGCCGCCTCTGGCTGTCGGGCGGCGATCGCCGACATCACCGCGCGGTGTTCGATCAGCGATTCGGCCAGCCGGCCTTGCTTGAACAGTGAGAGCTGGCGGTTGAGCTTCATGACCTTGCGCAAGTCCTGGACGATCTGTGCGCTCCAGCGGTTGCCGGCCAGCGCCAGCAGCCTGAGGTGGAATTCCTCATTGGTCGCAAAAAATGCGTCACGCTGTTGCACCTGGGATTCGAGCCTGTTGTGCAAGGCTTGCAACTCAGCAATGTCGGCATCGGTGGCCTGGGCTGCAGCGAGCCCGGCCGCGTCGGCCTCGAGCAGCGCCATCAGGTGGTAGACCTGCGCCACATCGCTGCTCGACATCTCGGTGACATAGGCGCCGCGACGTAGCTTCATGGTCACCAGGCCTTCGACAGCCAGCACCTTGAGCGCCTCACGCAGTGGCGTTCGGCTGATGCCGTACTCGGCGGCGATTCTCTGCTCGTCGATCCAGCCGCCCGGTTCGATTTCGCGGCTGAAAATTTTCTGCCGCAAACGCTCTGCCACATCCTGGTACAGGGCGCGGGCGTGAAGCGGTTGACGCTCGGTCGGTGATGCGGTGGCGGGCAAAGGTCTCTCTAGCGGTGGCTGCGGCAAGTCCATCGCGGCCCTGTCAGCTTGACGAAAATTTTGAATTTATAATTATACGCCCATGTATCATGTCGAACAACAGGCTGGGTTTGTCCCAAGGCCCAGTCCGCAACGCCACCTCACGAGGATCTCTTCATGCCGACCAGCACCCCGAAAGACGCCGAGTTCCAGACCGCCACGCTGCCCCAATGGGCGCGTGCCGCCGCCAAATCGGCGCCGAATGGCGACCTGGCGGCGCTGAACTGGATCACGCCTGAGGGCCTGACCGTCAAGCCGCTGTACACCTCGGCCGACACCGCCGACCTGCAGCACACCGACACGCTGCCGGGCTTCGAGCCCTTCATTCGCGGCCCGCAGGCCACGATGTACGCGGTGCGTCCTTGGACGATCCGTCAGTACGCGGGTTTTTCCACTGCCGAGGAGAGCAACGCTTTCTACCGCAAAGCGCTTGCGGCTGGCGGCCAGGGGGTGAGTGTGGCCTTCGACCTGGCGACGCACCGCGGCTACGACAGCGACCATCCGCGTGTCACTGGCGATGTCGGCAAGGCCGGCGTGGCGATCGACTCGGTCGAGGACATGAAGATCTTGTTCGACCGGATTGCGCTCGACAAAGTGTCGGTGTCGATGACGATGAACGGCGCGGTACTGCCGGTGCTCGCTGGTTATGTGGTCGCCGCCGAAGAGCAGGGCGTGCCGCAAGACCAGCTCAGTGGGACGATCCAGAACGACATCCTCAAAGAGTTCATGGTGCGCAACACCTACATCTACCCGCCCGAGCCGAGCATGAGGATCATCGGCGACATCATCGAGTACACGGCGCAGAAGATGCCCAAGTTCAACTCGATCAGCATCTCGGGCTACCACATGCAAGAAGCAGGCGCGAACCAAGCGCTCGAACTCGCCTTCACGCTGGCCGACGGCAAGGAATACGTCAAGACTGCGCTGGCCAAGGGCCTGGACGTCGACGGCTTTGCCGGACGGCTGAGCTTTTTCTGGGCCATCGGGATGAATTTCTATCTCGAGATCGCCAAGATGCGCGCCGCGCGCCTGCTGTGGTGCCGGATCATGAAGGGCTTCGATGCCAAGAACCCTAAGAGCCTGATGCTGCGCACCCACTGTCAGACCTCGGGCTGGAGCCTGACCGAGCAGGATCCGTACAACAACGTGGTGCGCACGACGGTCGAGGCAATGGCTGCGGTGTTCGGCGGCACGCAGAGCCTGCACACGAATAGTTTCGATGAGGCTATAGCGCTGCCGACCGAGTTCTCGTCGCGCATCGCCCGCAACACCCAGCTGATCATCCAGGAAGAGACCCATATCAGCAGCGTCGTCGACCCCTGGGCCGGCAGCTACATGATGGAAAAGCTCACGCAGGACATGGCCGACACAGCCTGGGCGATCATCGAGGAGGTCGAAGCGCTGGGCGGCATGACCCGCGCCGTCGACAGCGGCTGGGCCAAGTTGAAGATCGAGGCGAGCGCGGCCGAGAAGCAAGCCCGCATCGACTCGGGCCGCGACGTGATCGTCGGTGTCAACAAGTACAAGCTCGAGACCCAGGACGCGGTCGACTCGCGCGAGGTCGACAACGTGATGGTTCGCGACGGCCAGATCGCCCGGCTGCAGCAGATCAAGGCCAGTCGCGACAGCGCTGCGGTGCAGCGCTCGTTGGCCGCACTGACCGACGCCGCGCAGTCGGGCCAAGGCAACCTGCTGGCGCTGTGCATCGCCGCGATGCGCTTGCGCGCGACGGTCGGCGAGGTCAGCGACGCGCTCGAAGCGGTGTACGGCCGCCACCGTGCCGACATCCAGAAGGTCACCGGCGTCTACGCAGCGGCTTACGACAGCGCCGAGGGCTGGGACAAGTTGAAGGCCGAGATCGCTCAATTCGCCGACGTCGAGGGCCGGCGTCCCCGGGTGATGATCGCCAAGCTCGGCCAGGACGGCCACGACCGCGGCGCCAAGGTCGTCGCGACGGCTTTCGCCGATCTGGGCTTTGATGTCGACATGGGCCCGTTGTTCCAGACCCCCGAGGAATGCGCCCGTCAGGCGATCGAGAACGATGTCCACGCGGTCGGCATCTCGACGCTGGCCGCTGGCCACAAGACCCTGGTGCCAGCGATCATCGCTGCGCTCAAGGCCCAGGGCGCTGACGACATCATCGTTTTCGTCGGCGGCGTGATTCCGCGCCAGGACTACGGCTTTCTCTACGACGCTGGCGTCAAAGGCATTTACGGTCCGGGCACGCCGATTCCCGTCAGCGCCAAGGACGTTCTCGAGCAGATCCGGGCGGCGCAGATTGCTTGAGCGATCGACAGTTGTGGTGTTGCTGGAAGACGGTATTTCATGCTGGAGGCTGCGATGGCAATCTCGGTGCGCATGGACCTTTCGCTCGATTGGCCGCAGTTGCTGACCCATGGCCGGTCTTTTGAGATCCTGTAGCCCATGATGCACAACGCTTGTGCGATGCAGGACCTGGCGCTGACGCCGGCCAGCGAGGACGACTTCGAGGCTCTGCTGTCTCTGCGTCTGGCGGCGATGCGCGAGAGCCTGCAACGTGTGGGCCGTTTCGACCCGCAGCGCGCTCGCGAGCGCTTGAGCCGGGCATTCGAGCCCGCGCACAGCCGCCACATCGTGCTGGCCGGCGAATCGGTGGGCTTCGTCGTGGTCTTGCCGATGGTCGACCATTTGCTGCTCGATCATCTCTATGTCGCGCCGCAGGCGCAAGGCCGAGGCATTGGCAGTTGGGTGATGGCTCAGGTGCTGGTCGAGGCCGATCGCTGGGCGCTGCCGGTGCGGGTGACCGCGCTCAAACTCAGCGATGCCAACCGCTTCTACCAGCGTCATGGCTTCGTGCTGCAACTGGCCAGCGAGTGGGACATGCACTATCTTCGACCTGCACAGGCGGGCCTCGATGTCTGAGGCCGAGCTGCCAGAACCTGACCAGGCGCTGTTCGACGCCGTCGTCGGCTCGCCCGGCCCGCGCCAGCGCCGCGCGGTGGCCAAGGCCATCACGCTGCTCGAATCGACCCGCGCCGACCACCGC
>RGQD01000387.1 GCA_010030205.1 Betaproteobacteria bacterium | reverse complement strand
CGGCGACAGCCTGAAACTCGGCCGGCCTGAGCGATGGTGCAGGCTTGACGGATGCCGTGCTGCGGGCATCGCGCGCTGCCGCGACCAAGGGCGCCGAACGCGGTGCGGCCGCAGCACCACTGGGTGCGAATGCCAGCAGCCGCAACAAGACCATCGTCAACGCTGCGTATTCATCCGACAACAGGCTGAGCTCGGCGCGTCCATGCACGACGATGCTGTAGAGCAACTGGGTCTCGTCAGCAGCCAACGCACCGGCCAAGCGGCGCGCCCCAGCGCTGTCCGGGTCGGATTCGTCAAGCGCACCGGGCACCGCCTGCTCGACCGCCATCTGCGAAAGCAAGGCGGCCACCTCCTCGAGCGTGCCAGCGGCCGACAGGCCAAGCTGTCGCAGCGCGTCAACAGTGGACAGCACGCCAGCACCGTCGCGCGCCGCCAGCGCGCCCACGAGGGCCGCTGCGTGCGAGCGGTCGACCGTGCCCAGCATCGCGCGCACACCGGCCTCATCAAGCGTGCCGGCGCCGTAAGCGATCGCTTGGTCGGTCAGCGACAGCGCATCGCGCATCGAGCCGCGCGCGGCCCGCGACAGCAAGCGCAGCGAGCCCGCATCGGCCGCCACGCCTTCGGCTTGCAGCACCTGCTGCAGATGCGATTGCACGACCTCAGGCGCCATAGGCCGCAGATTGAACTGCAGGCAGCGACTGAGCACCGTGGGCAGCATTTTTTCGGGGTCGGTCGTGGCGAGCACGAACTTCAGGTAGTCGGGCGGCTCTTCAAGCGTCTTGAGCAGCGCGTTGAACGCGTCTTTCGTCAGTTGATGCGCTTCGTCGATCATGAAGACCTTGAAGCGGCCGACGCTGGGCTTGTAGGCTGCTCGTTCGATCAGGTCGCGAATTTCATCGATGCTGCGGTTGCTGGCGGCGTCGAGCTCGATGTAGTCGATGAAGCGGTCGGCGTCGATCTCGGTGCAGGCCTGGCAGGCGCCGCAAGGGTGCGCCGTGACACCGCCACGGCCGTCTTCGCCGGTGCAGTTCAGGCTCTTGGCCAGGATGCGGCTGACGGTGGTCTTGCCGATGCCACGCGTTCCGGTGAACAAGTAGGCGTGGTGCAGCCGGCCGCTGGTCAATGCATTGCCCAGCGCCTGCACGACATGCGCCTGCCCAACCATTTGCTCAAAACTGCGCGGCCGGTATTTGCGGGCTAGAACGACATGACTCATTTGCCGATTCTACGGGTCGGACCCTGCGCGGCAGCGCCGGACGGCACAGGCCTCAAGTACCTCGGCAGACCAAGGGTGTCACCGATAATCTGGCAGATGAGCTCATCTGCCCCCTCCAACCCAGGCACCCTCAGCTATGAGCAGGCAGGCGTCAACTACGACCTGATAGACCCACTGAAGGTCAGCGCCCAGCGCGCGGCCGCCGCCACTGCCGGGCACTTGGCCGGGCATGGCTTCAGCGAGATACAGGCTTCGCGCGGAGAGTCGGCCTATGTGGTGGACGTCGGGCCGTTCTACATCGCGTCGATCGTCGAATGCCTGGGCTCCAAAGCCTTGGTGGCCGACGAGATGGCAGCGTTGACCGGTCGCAGCTGGTATGCCGGCATCGCCCAGGACACCATCGCGATGGCGGTCAATGACCTGATCACGGTCGGCGCGACGCCGCTGGTGGTGCAAGCGTACTGGGCAGCAGGCGGCTCGGACTGGTTTGCCGACGCGCAGCGTTCGCAGGCCTTGGTAGCGGGCTGGAAAGCGGCCTGCGACGTCTGCAAAGTGGCCTGGGGTGGCGGCGAGACACCGGCGCTGGCGGGCATCGTTGAGGGTGGCCGCATCGACCTGGCAGCATCGTGCACCGGTCTGATCAAACCCAAGGAACGGCTCAGCGTGGGCGACAAACTCGCTGCGGGCGACGTGATCGTGCTGCTCGACGCCAGCGGCATCCACGCCAACGGCTTGAGCTTGGCGCGCAAACTGCTGTCGAGGCTGCCCGACGGCTGGCTGACCGAGGTCGATCCGATCAAGCAGCCGGGGCTGAGCTACGGCGAGGCGCTGCTCGCGCCCACGGTGCTGTACTCGCCCGTGACCGAGGCACTGTGGGCGGCTGGCATCGTGCCGCATTACTGCGCCAACATCACAGGGCACGGATGGCGCAAACTGCTGCGCCATCCGGCGACGTTCAGCTACCGAATCCATACCGTACCGCCCGTACCGGCCGTGCTTCAATTCATCCAGCGCCACGCCCAACAAGATGACCGAGAGGCCTACAGCACCCTCAACATGGGCGCTGGTTTTGCGATCTTCGTGGCCGCTGCCGACGCCGAGCGAACAGTGCAGGTCGCGCAAGCGCAAGGCGTTGGAGCGCGCGTGGCCGGAGTGGTCGAGGCCGGCCCCAAGCAACTGCTGATCGAGCCGCTGGGCATCCGCTTCGGCGACGACGACCTGCAGCTGCGCTGAGTCCGGCGCCAAAACGGCACCATCGACTGGTGATCGCCAGAACTTCGCGACCTGTCACACTCCAGGGCGCCTGCCGATGATCCGACTGCGAGCATCGACCTCGAATCCAAGCCTCGACCCTCAGGAAACAAGAACCCATGACTGAACTGATACTGCACCACTACGACATGTCCCCCTTCGCCGAGAAAGTGCGGTTGATGCTGGGCTACAAGCAGTTGGCCTGGCGCTCGGTGCACATCCCGCCGGTGATGCCCAAGCCCGACGTGGTGGCGCTGACCGGCGGCTACCGCAAGACGCCAGTGCTGCAGCTCGGTGCTGATGTGTATTGCGACACCGCGCTGATCGCCCGTGTGCTGGAATCGGCACAGCCCAGCCACAGCCTGTACCCGCGTGACATGCCGTTGGCGCCGCTGCTGGCGCAATGGGCCGACGGCATGTTGTTCGGCGCAGCGGTCAGCTGGGCGATGCAACCCGCCGGCGTCGCAGCGATCTTGGGCGATCCGTCGCCCGAGGTGTTGAAAGGCTTTGCTGCAGACCGCGCCACCATGCGCAGCGTCGGCGCGCCACGCCTGACCCTGGCTGACGGCACGGTGCAGTTGAAGGCCCACTTGGCCGCGCTGAATGCACAGCTCGCCGCAGGTGGCCCCTGGCTGCTGGGCGCAGCGCCCAGCATCGCCGACTTTTCGGTCGGACACTGCCTGTGGTTCATCCGCCTGGCCAAGCCGGTGGCGTATCTGCTCGATGACTACCCGGCGATCGGGCCTTGGCTGGACCGCCTGCTGGCCATCGGCCACCACCAGCACGCCGCGATGAGCAGCGCCGACGCCATCGCCGTGGCGGCCGGCGCCGCGGGCCATGCGCCGGTCGGTGTGGCACCGGGCCTGGGTTTCGATGCCGGCCAGGCGATCACCGTCGCCGCCACCGATTACGGCAGCGACGCCGTGGCTGGCACGCTGGTCGGCCTGTCGCTCGAATCGGTCACCCTGCGGCGACAGGACCCGCGCGCCGGCACCGTGCACGTGCATTTCCCGCGATTCGGCTTCCAGATCAAAAAGGACGTCGCCGGCTGAGAGCGCTCCCGCAACAGACCGCGCTGTTGACCGGCGCGGTCGCGGTGAGCAATTCCCGGACCTGTTGCGCGGGCATGTTGCGGCGACACGCCGCTGCGGACGTTCCGCTACGATCCGCCACCCCGTCCAGCCGTCGGGCGGGCGAACGCAAGCCCTTCGAGGCCACGACCCGTGCCCTGACGGGGCCACCACCCACTGCCATGCGCCCTGCCGACCTGCTCCAACTCCTGATGCTCGCCTGTGCCTGGGGCGGCGCCTACCTGTTCATGCGCGCTGCGGTGCCGGCGTTCGGCGCAGCACCGATGGTGTTTCTTCGCCTGGCCATGGGCAGCTTGCTGGTGTTGCTGCCGCTCACATTGTGGAAATTCGGCCCAGGCCCGCTCGTGCGGCACTGGAAGCCGCTGCTGATCTACGGCGC
>RGQD01000386.1 GCA_010030205.1 Betaproteobacteria bacterium | reverse complement strand
TGCGCGGTGTCGCCAGAGTAGACCGCGTAGAACTTGGCCCTGGCGTTGTAGGCCGCGCCGGGGCCCTGGTTGCCCTTGTCGGGTTGGAACGGCGCTGCAGTGGTGATCAGCGCAACGCTGGACTCGGCCAGCGGCTTGGTCAGAGGCTGGAACGGCGCGTCGGTGTAGTGCGCCCAGCGGTAGGGGTTGCCGTAGCCCAGGCCCAGGTACCAGCCCCGCGTTCGCTGCATGTAGCCGATCGGGGCGTCGTTGTCGTCGGCGAACTCCACGGCGGCTTCGTCTGCGGGCTGGGTCATGGGCCGGTCTCTAGGGTTGGTACTGGGTTGAGGTCAGTGTATCGCCGCCGTAAATCACCACCGTTCAAAGCGCCGCAATGGTTCAATTTTTGAAAACCAGGCAGCCAGCGCAAGGCTTGAAGGGCTTGGCCCCGATGCGGTATCGCTGCGGTATCGCTGCGGGGCCGGGTATTCACCCGACGCCGAGCCAGGTCAGCTGGCATGATGACAAGGATTCTCACAGTCGGCTCGAGTGGGCTTCGGTCGACGAGTCCTTGGCCATGACCGAAAGATCCGGATGCGACGCCTGACCCCGAGGCAGCGGTCGTTGGCGGCGCTGGCTGCCGCGACCACGATGAACCTGCCGTTCGGCACCATTTACGCCTTCAGCGTGTTCCTCAAACCGATGGAGTCGCTGATGGCCATCGGTCGGGCCGAGATGACGCTGGTCTTCGGTCTGGCGGCCTGCAGCCTGACGCTGGGCATGAACCTCGCGCCGCTGCTCTACCGGGTCGTGCCGCCAGGCGCGCTGATCGCGATCGCCGGTGCATGCAGTGCGGTGGGTCTGTTCCTGACCGCGCGCGCGACCGGTTTGCCCGAACTCGCGTTGGGCTACGGCGTGTTGTTCGGTCTGGGTGGCGGGGTCGGTTTCATCGTTGTCCAGCAAGGTGTCAACCAGACCATGCAGGCGAGGATTGGACTGGTCAACGGCTACGTCATTGCGCTGTATCCGCTGGGGGCGATGATCGGCGCGCCGCTGTTCGGCTGGGCCATCGCCGCTTATGGGCTGCGTCCCACGCTGATGGCCTTGACGCTCACGGTGTTGGCCGCGTCGCTGCTGAGCGCGGCGCTGCTTCGGCTTGCCGACATCAGGATGCACGACGCCTCGGTGGCTTCGCCAGCAGACCATGACCCCCAATGGCCGATCTTTCTGCGGCTGTTCGGCGTCTTCTTTCTGGCCGCTGCGGCCGGGCTGATGGTGATGAGCCAGGCCGCGGGCATCGTCCAGGCCTATGGTGGGCAGTTGATGCTGGCGCTGGCAGCCACCACGGTGATCACCGGCGCGATCGCCGTTGCGCGGCTGTCCGGTGGCTGGCTGGTCGACCAGTTTGCGGCGCGCCATGTTGCCGCCGGCGCTCACCTGTTCTCGCTGACCGGCGCGGTCGCGCTCAGCCTGTGGCCGACGCCGCTGGTGGCGGTCGCGTCGCTGGCGATGATCGGCATGGGCTACGGTGTGATCTCCGGCAGCACCGCAGGCGCGATCGCCAGGTACTGGCACCGCAATGCTTTCGGCCGCGTCGCGAGCCGGCTCTACATCGCCTGGTGTGTCGCAGCGGTGAGCCTGCCGGTGCTGTCGGGCTGGCTCTTCGACCGAACCCAGGGCTACGCTACCGCGGTGCTGATCGCAGCAGGCGGCAATGTGCTGGGTGCGATGCTGTCGCTGACGCTGCCCAAGGTGCGCGATGCCTGAAAATGTGTTGGCCCGACGTTTCACGGCCATGTCCCATATTCCTAGAACCGGAGTTGATCCATGCTTGATCGTGTAGACCGAATGCAGATTGCGGTGAAAGACCGCGCCCTTGCCGCTGAGACCTTTGCCAAGATGCTCGGTGCGCAAACCGACCGCGAGTCTGTCAGCAAGCACCTGAACGCTAGGCGCACTGTGATGCGCTTGGGCGAGAGCGAACTCGAGCTCTGCGAGCCCGCGGGCGCCGGACCGGTGCAAGCGTTCATCGACCGCTGGGGTGAGGGCTTGTTCGCTGCCGGCTATGCCAGCACCCGCCTCGAGGACTTGGCCGCGAGGTTGCTGGCGCTGGGCCTGCCCTTCACACGCGAAGACGGGCAACTGCATCTGCCGGGCAGCAGCACCTTCGGCTTTCCGATGGTGATCTCGACGCTGGTCGAGCGCGAGCGCATCGGCCCCGTCAGCTTTTTCTACGAGGCGACCAACACGCTGGCGACAGACTGGCACAAGGTGGCAGCGCGTTATAGCGAATTGTTCGATCTTGATGCCAGCCGCTTCTCGCCGATCGCGAGCAAGCGCTTTGGTTACGAGGGCACGCTCACGCTGTTCAATCCACCGGCCAGACTGGACCGCATCGAGCTGTCACAGACCTTTGCCGACCAGCCCAGCGCGATGCGCCGCTTCGTCGACCGGCGCGGCGGCGATTCGCTGTACATGTGTTACATCGAGACCCATGATTTCGACGGCCTCAAGCAGCGCCTGCTGGACGCGGGTGCGACGCTGACGCTGCGCAGCGGTGATGTCACGACCGAGCGCGACGGGCTGTGGGTACACCCGAAGAACCTGCACGGGCTGCTGCTCGGCGTGTCGCGCCGCACGATGGCCTGGACATGGTCTGGCCGCCCCGAACTGGTCGAGCCTGCGCCGGCGCGCTGACCCCTATACCGTCCAGGCCATCGCGCTGCCGATCGCCATCGGCACAGGCTGCTGCGCCGGGACGCAGTCGCGAACCCTATCGATCAAAATAAGCGGTAAATCTTCACTGACACACAGGAGCCTTCCATGACCCAAGCTGCCCAGTTCCGTTCACTGCTGGCCCAAGGCAAGCAAAGCGGCAAGATGCTCGTCGCGCCGGGTGCCATCGACGGCATCACCGGCCGGGCGATCGACCGAGCCGGGTTCAGCGTCGCCTACATGACGGGCGCGGGCACCTCGGCCACGCTGGGTTACCCGGACTACGGCCTGGTGACGATGACCGAGATGGTGGCCAATGCGACGCGGATCGTGAACTCGATCTCGATCCCGTTGATCAGCGACGCCGACACTGGCTACGGCAACGAGTTGAACGTGTTCCGCACGGTGCAGGAGTTCGAGCGCGCTGGCGTGGCGGCGATCCACATCGAGGACCAGGTGTTCCCCAAGCGCTGTGGCCACCTCGACAACAAGGAAGTGGTCAGCCGCGAGGACTATGTTGCCAAGATCCGCGCCGCCGTCGCGGCGCGCCGGTCACCCGACTTCTGCATCATCGCCCGCACCGATTCGCGCGCGATGCTCGGCATGGACGAGGCGATCGCTCGCGCCAACGCCGCGCTCGCGAACGGGGCCGACATCGCGTTCGTCGAGGCGCCGCAAACGCTAGAAGAGCTCGCGCTGGTGCCGCAGCGGGTCAACGGGCCATGTTTGCTCAATGTGGTGCGCGGCGGCAAGACGCCAGACCTGCTGCTCGACGATGCCGAACGCATGGGCTATGTGATCGCGATCCTGCCTGGGTTGCTGCTCGGCGGCATCATCTCGACCTGTGACCGCTTGCTCGAGGACGTCAAACGGTTGGGCAAGTACCCGCCGCAGCAAAGCGGCGGTTCGCCGGCCGCTACTTTCGCGCGATTCGGCTCGGCCGAATGGGACGCCCGGCGCACCGCTTTCCGTGACGCCCCCTCCGGCCAGTCCCAGTCATGAGCGCTGCGCAGACCCTGTTCGACAAGATCTGGCAGCGCCATGTCGTCGTCGACCGCGGCGACGGCTACCAACTGCTCTACATCGATCGTCACCTGATGCATGACGGGTCGGCAGCGGGCTTTGCGCGCTTGCGCCAGCGCGGCCAGACCTTGCGCAGGCCCGATCTGGCTTTCGCCACGCCCGACCACTACACCTCGACCAGCGGCCGCAGCGCCGAAGACATCGCTGACCCGCAGCACCGCCGCCTGGTCGAGCAGATCCGCGACAACAGCCG
>RGQD01000385.1 GCA_010030205.1 Betaproteobacteria bacterium | reverse complement strand
GCCGGCATCCCGGCCGGCGTGCTCAACATCGTCCACGGCACCGGCCGCGCGGTGGGCGAGCCACTGTGCGCCCATCCTGACGTGCGCGCGATCAGCTTCACAGGCTCCACCGCGACGGGACACCGCATCGTGCAGGCAGCGGGCTTGAAGAAGTTCAGCATGGAGCTTGGCGGCAAGAGCCCCTTCGTCGTCTTCGACGACGCCGACTTCGAGCGTGCGCTCGATGCCGCGGTGTTCATGGTGTTCTCCAACAACGGCGAGCGCTGCACCGCAGGCAGCCGGATCCTGGTGCAGCGCTCGATTTACCCGCGCTTTGTCGAACGGTTCACCGAACGCGCCCGCCGCATCAGCGTTGGCGACCCGCTCGACGAGGCAACGCTGGTCGGGCCGATGATCAGCCCGGCCCACCTGGCCAAGGTCCGCAGCTATATCGAGCTGGGGCCGAAAGAGGGCGCCAGCCTGCTGTGCGGCGGCCTGGCCACACCCGAGCTGCCAGCGGCGCTGCAAAAAGGCAACTTCGTGCTGCCGACCGTGTTTGCCGACGTCGACAACCGCATGAAGATTGCGCAAGACGAGATCTTCGGACCGGTCGCCTGCTTGATTCCGTTTGACGACGAGGCCGACGCGATCCGCCAGTCCAATGACATCCAATACGGTCTGTCGAGCTATGTCTGGACCGAGAACCTCGGCCGTGCACACCGCGTGGCCGCCGCGGTCGAAGCCGGCATGTGTTTCGTCAACAGCCAGAACGTTCGCGACCTGCGCCAGCCCTTCGGTGGCACCAAGGCCAGCGGTACCGGCCGTGAGGGCGGCACCTGGAGCTACGAGGTGTTTCTCGAGCCCAAGAACGTCGCGGTCAGCCTGGGCGACCACCACATCCCGCATTGGGGGCGGTGACAGTCTGGGCAGTTTGTACTACAGTGATGACTCGATGTCATACAAGGAGTTGAGATGCTCTCCGTTCGCCTACCCGAGCAGCTCGATGCCCAATTGGCAGCGCATTGCCGCGCCGCGCAAGTCAGCAAGTCTTCGGTCGTGCAAGCCGCGCTGGAGATCCATCTACGCCAGCTCGCAGCGCGGCGCACGCCGGCCGATCAAAACGATCCTTTCCTGCAGCTGATCGGCTCGGGCAACCGCCAACTCAGCACCGAGCAACTGATGCGAATGACCCGGGGCAAGGACTGGAACAAGGCGTGATCCTGATCGACTCCAATGTCTGGATCGACCTGATCCAGCGCGACGCGCAGTGGCTGGATTGGTCGCTGGCGCAGGTGCAAGCGGCACGGGCTGCGCAGCAAGCGGTGATCAATCCGGTGATCTATGCCGAACTCGCACCCACTTACGACGACGCCGCATCGCTGGCCAGCTTCATCGACCTGAGCGGCGCCAAGCTGATGCCGCTGAGCGCGGACAGTGCCTACCTGGCGGGGCGTGCCTTTCTGCGTTACCGGCGCCAGCGCGGCGGGAAGACAGGCGTGCTGCCGGACTTCTTCATCGGCGCCCAAGCCCAGTCCGAAGGCTGGACACTCCTCACCCGCGATGCGGGGCGCTACAAAAGCTATTTCCCGGCCGTCAAGCTGATCTGCCCGTGACGGCCCAAGCGATGCGAACCAACCTTGCATCTATGCATCGAAGTGGTATTTCGGTAACGAATGCGGCGAGCCGCCATGCTCGCAAGCCTCGATGACCATCTCGATCCGGAAATTCGAAACCGACTAAGGTCATGCTCTTGATTTCCGCGGGCTGACACCCGCCACCGCTCCGAAAGATGCCCCCATGGGAACCCTCGCCCTCGCCGCCAAGATCACCCACGTCCCGTCGATGTACTTGAGCGAACTCGACGGCCCGCAAAAAGGCACGCGCCAGGCCGCGATAGAGGGCCACCACGAGATCGGACGGCGCTGCCGCGCGCTCGGCGTTGACACCATCGTCGTGTTCGACACCCACTGGCTGGTCAACGCCAACTACCACCTGAACTGCGCGCCGCATTTCCAGGGTGTCTACACCAGCAACGAGTTGCCGCACTTCATCAGCAACATGCCCTACGCCTACGACGGCAACCCGGCGCTGGGCCGGTTGCTGGCCCAGGCCTGCAACGCCGCAGGTGTCGAGACCCTGGCGCACGATGCCACCTCGCTGGCGCTGGAGTACGGCACGCTGGTGCCGATGCGCTACATGAACGCTGACCGGCACTTCAAGGTGGTCTCGGTCTCGGCGCTGTGCATGGTCCACCAACTGGCCGACAGCGCCCGGCTGGGCTGGGCGATGCGCCGCGCGATCACGCCAACAAGATGTGGAGCCCGTTTCTCGAGCAACTCGACCACCATGTGGTGGGCATGTGGCAGCGTGGCGAATGGGCCACCTTCTGCGAGATGCTGCCCGAATACGCGGTCAAGGGCCATGGCGAAGGCTTTATGCACGACACCGCGATGCTGCTCGGTGCGCTCGGTTGGGACCGCTACGACGCTGGCGTCGAGGTGGTCACGCCCTTCTTTCCCAGCTCGGGCACCGGCCAGATCAACGCGGTCTTTCCGGTCACGCCGATGCCGGCCGACCTGCCAGGCATTGGCCTGTCGCGCTCGCCGGCCAACGCCGGCAGCCGGCTCTGAGGGCGCGGCCATGCCCCATCTCGTGATCCTCTACACCGGCAACCTCGACGCACCCGTCGCCCAAGGCGGCAGCGACATCGACGCGCTGTGCCGCAACTTGGCCGACGCGATGCTCGGCGTCAAGGATGAAACTGGCAAACAGGTCTTTCCGACCGGCGGCGTCAGAGTGCTGGCCTACCCGGCACCGCATTTCGCGGTCGCCGACGGCGGTGCGGCGGGCCGGGCTGCCGGCCAGGCAGCGGACTACGGCTTTGTCTACCTCAACCTGCGCATGGGCCGAGGCCGCAGCGCAGCGCTGCAGCAACTCGCCGGCCAGCGCTTGGAGGCGGTGGCCAAAGCCCACTTCGCGCCCCAACTTGCCCATCGACCGATCGGCGTGACCCTGCAGATCGACGAAGGCCCCGAGGTCTTCGACGCCAAGAGCAGCAGTCTGCACCCGCTGTTCCAGCCCAAACCCTGAAAGAGTCGACCGGATGAACCCCGAGACCATTGGCGCACTGGCACGCCAGCTCTGTGTCGACTACGGGCCCATGGGTGCGGTGTCGTTCAGGTTCGTTTGATCGCAGGCCAGCATCGCTAGCCTTCGCCTGAAGCACCTTGGCCATCGCCTCGAAGGCTTGTCCGAACCTGCTGATACTGTCGCCTGTTTCCGGCACCGCAGGAGTTCACAGACACAGTCCGCCGAACCGATGCGCAGCGACTGCGCCGACCTGACCGAGGTGGTCGTGAAGTCGCTGCGCATCGGTTCGGCGAGTCGGGATCGAACCGTCTCGCAGACTGCGTCGTACTCACCGTGCAGGAACAGCACCGGCATCGCCAGCTTACCGGCGTTCGGTGCCAGCGCCGCATAAGCCATGTTCGCCAGGCCATTCATGTACCACGAGTCAGGCCCGAAGAAGCCGTTGCGTGTCAGCGCGGCGGTGTAGGCCGCCAGATCGACTTCGGTGATCACATCGCCGTCGCGTGGCATGTCAGGACCTGCGCCGCCGCCGAAGAAACCGCCGCCTTTGCGGACCGATGCCGTGCGGGCAGGTTTGCCGACCGCCGCCGGGTCACCCTTGCGAAACAGCGCCTTGACGGCATTGCCAACATTGGCCTCGAAACCCTTGCAAGCCTTGTCGAAGCTCTCGCGGTAAAAAAGCATGTAATCCCATTGCCCGGCGGGATAGCTGTCCTCCGGGTAGACCTCGCGATCGACCCAGGGAATGATCGTCTCGGGCGCAAACCCGGCCGAGAGATAGGGCACGCACAGGCTCGCCACGCCGACCGTCTTGTCGGGGTGGTGGCTGGCGATGTTCCAGACCACCGGGCTGCCCCAGTCGTGGCCAATCCAGACCGCCTTGTCACGGCCCAGCGAGGCCAGCAG
>RGQD01000384.1 GCA_010030205.1 Betaproteobacteria bacterium | reverse complement strand
GCCGGCGCTGCGGTGATGGCGCTGGGCGCGACGGCCACCACGGCCGCTGCCGGCGGTCTGAGCACAGCCACCGGCACGATGTTGCGGTTGCCGGTCACGGTGATGTGGTGTGGCTTGAGGTCCGGGAAGGGCTTGAGCTTTTCCTCGACGATCTGCTGGGCGCAATGCTCGACATCGTGGATCGCGACCGCGCCCGACCCGTCGCGGTCCACCGCCTTGCCGAGCAGGCAGTCGCGCACCGCCTGCGTCGCAAGGCCCCCTTTGTCGGAATCGAAGCTGACTTCGTCGGCACGAGACGAGGTGATCTGGACGAAGTTCTCACTCAGCGCGCCCAGCCGGGTCGACTCGGCCAGCAGGCCACGCGTCTTGACGTTGGACGGCTTGGCGCAGGCGTCGGCATCGGCGCCGCCTTTGAGGAAGAACTTGGCCGTGACAGCGCCGCTGGCGATCGACCGCGTGACCGCGGGGTTGCGCGCGCGGCTGCCCGAGACGCCGTCGGAATGGCAGGCGTCGAACAAGACCACGACCTTGTCGGCGACCTCGCTGATGCGGCGCGTGCGCTGGGCGATCTCCTCGTTGGTGATGGTCTTGTAATCGAAGCTCAGCAAGCCTTCCTTGCAGCCGGCAATCGTCGGCTCGTACCAGCGCGTGCCGTGGCCCGAGAAGTAGATGAAGACCCGCCCGCCTTCGGTGGTCGACGCCGCCAATTGCTCGAGCGCGTCGAGCACACCTTGCTTGGTGGCCTGCGCATCGCGCAGCACGGTGATGCGTTGGTCGGCGATGCCCATCGCGCTCGCGATCGCCCGGGCACTGGCCATGTCGACGGCCACGCCGGGCAGCGCCGGGATTTCAGGCACCGAATAGGTACCGACGCCGACGATCAGCGCGCTGCGCGAGGCTTTGTCCTGCGCTTGAACCGGCGCTGCCAGTCCCAGCGCGAGCGCTGCGATCAGCGCAATGCGCCATTCGAAAAACAGCCGGTGCGGCTTTAAAGTCATCAAAACTGTCAAGATGCTCAAGATCCTGGTTGAAGGTCGAACTGGCGGCCGCCAGGGCTCGATACCAGCGTCGCCTAACAGTCGCGCAAGCATTCAGCGCAAAACGTGTTTGCGTAGTTTAGAGCGCGCAGCGGTGCCCCAACCTCACGTCGGTACCGATCCGCGGCATGGCGAGCCTCAGGTTTGGGCGCGGAATATGGCGTTGATGTCGTCGACAAACGCCGCTTTGACCTCAGCCGCGACAACGCCCTGACCAGCCAGAAAACCGAGCTGTCGATGGCTTGGCGCCGCCCAACGGTCCCAGGCGGTTGCGCCCACCGCCCTGCCCCACAAGTCGACCGAGACCGGGGTGCCAGTGTGCGCTTGCAGCGCCAGTTCGCCGCGAACATAGCCCAGGCCGACGCAGACGCCGGCGCGGTCGCTCCAGCCAACCGAGCTGAGCTCGCCCACCGGCATGCCGGCGATGGCCACCGCCTCGCCGCCCCAGGCGTGGTCGGCCGGATCGTCGAAGACAAAGCTCAACAGCTTCTTGGCCAGCGGCCGGCCTTGCGCGGCCAGCAGCGCGTCGCGGCCGATGAAGTCGGCGCCCTTGTCGAGCTTGACCGCGAAGCCAATGCCGGCCTCGAACGGCGTCTCGTCGGGCGAGAGCTCGGCGCCCCAGGCCCGCCTGCCGGCCTCGATGCGCAGCGCATCGAGCGCGAAGTAGCCAGCGTCGCGCAAGCCCAGGTCAGCGCCGGCAGCTTGCAGCGCGAGGTAGACATGGCGCGCCATCTCGACCGGCACGTAGAGCTCGAAACCCGGACCGCCGACATAGCTCATGCGCGCGGCGCGCACCCGCGCCAGCCCGAGGTCGATCTCGACGCTGTGCGAGAACGGCAGCGCGGCCGGCGACAAGTCGTCGGGGCTGACGCGCGCGAGCAGTGCGCGGGCATTGGGCCCCATCACCGACAGCACGCAGCTCATCGCGCTGACATCGGTCAGCAAGGCTTGCTGGCCAGCACCGACATGGCGCTCGATCCAGTCGGCGTCGCGCAGCGCTTGCGCCGAGCCGGTGACAACGAGAAATTTGTCAGCAGCCAAGCGCAGCAGCGTCAGATCGCTCTCGATGCCGCCGCGCGGGTTGAGCATCGCGGTGTAGACCATCCGGCCGACGGCCACATCGACCTGGTTCGCGCACAAGCGTTGCAGCACAGCGCAAGCGTCGCGGCCCTGCAGCAGCAGCTTGGAGAACGAGCTCTGGTCGTAGACCGCCACCGCGTCGCGGGTGGCGCGCTGCTCTTCGACCACCCAGTCCAGCCAGCCGGGCCGGCCCATGCTGTGCGCCGGCGCGGCAACGCCAGCCGGCTTGAAGTAGTTGGCGCGCTCCCAGCCGTTTTTGCTGCCGAACTCTGCCCCTTGCGCGGCCAGCCGGTCGTAGAGCGGCGAGGTGCGCAGCGGCCGCGCGCTGGCGAGCTCCTGGCGCGGCCAGCGCATCGCATAGTGCAGGCCCAGCGACTCGACCGTGCGCTCGGCCAGCGCCCGACGGTTGCCGGTGAAACTGCCGAAGCGCCGGATGTCGACCTCCCAGAGGTCGCAAGGCGCCTGTCCGCCCACCACCCATTCGGCGATCAGCTTGCCCGCGCCACCCGAATTGGCGATGCCCGCCGAGTTGAAACCCGCGCAGACGAAATAGCCAGCCAGCCCGGGCGCCTCGCCGAGAATGAACTGACCGTCGGGCGTGAAGCTCTCAGGCCCGTTGAGCAGCATCTTGATCGGTGCGGTCTCGAGGCAGGGCGTGCGGTGGATCGCGTTGCGCATCAGCGGCTCGAACTGATCCCAGTCCTCGTCCAGCAGCTGGAACTGGAAATCGGCCGGTATCGGGTCGACCCGCCAGGGCTTGGCGGCGAGCTCGAAACCGCCCATCACCAGGCCACCGACCTCCTCCTTGTAGTAGATCAGCCCGTCGGGGTCGCGCATCACCGGCAGCATCGGGTGCACGCCCTCGATCCGGTCGGTGACGATGTAGAAATGCTCGGCCGAGTACAGCGGCACGTTGACGCCGGCCAGCGCGCCGAACTGCCGCGCCCATTGGCCGGCGCAGTTGATCAGCGTCTCACAGCGGATCTCGCCGACCACGCCGGCCTGCAAGGTTCGCACCCCCACGACGCGCTCAGCGCCGCCCGGGCCGGTCTCGACGATCACGCCAGTGACCTGCACGCCCTCGGCCAGCGTCGCGCCGCCCTGCCTGGCACCCTTGGCCAGCGACATCGTCAAGTCGGTCGGGTTGGCCTTGCCGTCGCCAGGGATCCAGATCGCGCCCTGCAAGTCGTCGGTGCGCATCAGCGGGAACAAGTCGCCCGCCTCGCGCGGCGAGACCAGCTGCACCTCGACGCCGAAGCTGCGCGCCAGCGCGGCCTGCTTGTGCAGCAACTGCCAGCGCTCGGGCGTGCGCGCGACGTTGACGCTGCCGCAGCGCTTCCAGCCGGTGGCCAGGCCGGTTTCGGCCTCCAGGCCGGCGTAAAGATCGATACCGTAGCGGCTCATCCGCGTCATGCTGCGGTTGGGCCGCATCTGGCCGACCAAGCCGGCGGCATGCCAAGTGGTGCCGCTGGTCAGCCGGCCCTGTTCGAGCAGCAGCACATCGCGCCGGCCCAAGCGGGCCAGGTGGTAGGCGGTCGAGCAGCCAGCGATGCCGCCGCCGACGATCAGCGTCTGAACATGGGAGGGCAAGTCCATTGTTGTCTCCGGGTCAACCCAGCCGCAAGGCCATCACGCCAGCGACGATCACCGCCGTGCCCAGCGCACGCTGCAGGCCGAATTTTTCCTTCAACAGCCAGCTGCCGAACAGCGCGGCGAACAGCACCGAGGTCTCGCGCAGCGCGGCCACGCTGGCCACCGGCGCTCGCGTCATCGCCCACAGCGCGATCGCATAAGCGCCGATCGACGCGACTCCTCCGAGCATGGCCATAGGCCAGCGGCTTCGCGCCGCTGCTGGTCGCGCTGGCCAGCCTGCCACTGATCGGCGAGTCGCCCAGCGCGGCGGCTTGGGCCGGCATCGTCGGCATCACGCTGG
>RGQD01000383.1 GCA_010030205.1 Betaproteobacteria bacterium | reverse complement strand
TCGGCAAAACCCAGCCGCGCCGGGATGCCCGCTGCACGGCTGGCCGCGGCCAACAGCGTGGCCTTGGGAACGCACCAGCCCAGGCCTTGCGCGATCACCGTGCTGGCTTTCATGCCGGCAGCTGAGAGGTCGCAGCGATAGGGGTCGTAGCGGAACCCATCGCGCACGGCGTAGTACAAGGCCACCGCTCGTTCGCGGTCATTGCTGCCCTGGGCATGCCGCTGCGCGAACTCAAGCACCGCCGGGTGATCGCTGTCGATCAGCGGCGTGGGCGCGAGCGTGGCTGCATCGGGTCGGGTCGGGGTCATAGGCATCTCCTCGGGGACAGTTTCGCGCTAGTCTTCGGGACTTGTTGTCACGGGTGCGCCAGACGGTGCCGGCCAAGCAGGCTTGGCTCCGCCGGGACTTGGCTGATTGGGCGCGGCACGAAGACGTGAAGATTGTGTTCCGGCCCACGGTGTTTACGGTCAACAGCGTCAAGGCAATGCGTGTCTGCTGCTGGCTCAAGCAGCAGGGCCCTTTGGGTGTGGCGTCGATGGAGCCGTTTGCCGAGGCTGTGTTCAAGGCCTACTGGAGCGATGACTGCGACACCTCGCAGCACGCTGTGTTGGCCGAGACCGTCACTTCGGTTGGCGTCGACGCCGCGCCCGAGGCCAAGGCGCAGCGCAAGGCCAACACCGATGAGGTGATCGCGCGCCCGGACTTTAGATCACCGACGATATTCGTCGTCGGCGGCGGCGAAGACATGTATTTCGGCAACAACCATTTCGGCAACGACCGCTGGTACGCCAAGCGGTGCAGCGGCGACGTGCGGTCGCAGGATTGCGCTCCAGCCTTGCGCAGCCTTAGATGCCGTGGAACTGGGCGAAGCTGTCGACCGGCGCCCGGTCCACGCGCAGCGCATTGATGGCGTGGTCTGGATTGCGATGGCCGATGGCCATGCCGGTGAACAGCATGCGCTCAGGCGAGATGCCGATGAACTCGCCGATCGTTTTCGGGTAGACAGCCCAGCATTCCTGGGCGCAGCTGTCCAGGCCTTCCTCGCGTAGCAACAGCATCAAAGATTGCAGGAACATGCCCAGGTCACTCCATTGCGGCCGGCCCATGCGGCGGTCTACGCTGCAAAACAAGGCCATGGGCGCACCAAAGAACTGGTAGTTGCGGGCAAACCAACGCAGCCGGGCAGCCTTGTCCTCGCGCGGGATGCCCAGGCGGGCGTACATGTCCTCGCCGACCTTGAAGCGGTAATCGCGGTAGGGCGAGACCAGCTCTTTCGGGTAGATGTCGTACTCGGGCGTTTCGCTGCGGTCGCCCGCTGCCACCTCGGCAAGACGGCGCTGCGCGATGGCCTTGAGCTCATCAAGCTTGGCACCCGCCACCACGTCGATGTGCCAGGGCTGCAGGTTGCCGCCCGAGGGCGAGCGCGAGGCGGTGGTCAGCACGCGGCGAATCACTTCTGAGGACACGGGTGTGGGCAAAAAATCGCGCACGGACATGCGGCTGTCCAGGGCTTCGGTGACGGTGGTGGCGGCATTCATAGGGTGTTGTTCCTTCAGCGCAGGTCCGAGACGACTTTCCAGCGACCATCCTGGATCTGGCTCAGGCGCGACAGTGCGGAACCCAAGCGCTTGGTGGGTGAGAAGCTCAGCGGCGGCGTGCCGAACATGTCGGCCGGGATTTCGCCCATGGTCTCCATCGCCTTGATGAAGCTGTCGGTGTTCAGGTTGGGACCGGCTTTCTGGGCCGCGCGGATGAAGATCTCGATCGTCGCGTAGGTGCCGGTGGCGTAAGTGCTCGGGTCTTCGCCGAACTTGGTCTTGTACTTGGTGGCCCAGAAGCGCAGGGCTTGCTGTTCGACGTCGAGGTAGGGGAAGTAGACCGTTGACACCGCGTAAAAGCCGTCCATGGCCTTGCCGCCCAATTTGTGGATCAGGTCGGTGAACGCGGCCTGCGAGCCGACGATGGTCGGGTTCCAGCCGCTCTTGCGGGCCTCGCCGATCGCGCCTATGGTCTCGCGGATGATCGTGCCAAGCACCAGGAAGTCGCAGTTCGAGGCTTTGAGCCTGGCGATCTGTGAGGAGAAATCGGTCGCGCCGCGCTTGTAAGTGGTCTTCTCGCCCATCGCCACGCCGATGTCCTTCAGGCCAGCCTCGGCGCCGCGCACCACTTCCAGGCCGTAGTCATCGTCCTGGTACAGCGTGCAGGCGAGCTTGGCGTTTTTTTCCTTGAACAGCTTCGCCACGTTCATGCGCATCGTGTCGTAGTACGAGGCCACGCTGGCAAACTTCAGTTTGTGCGGTGGGTCGTACATCTCGCGTCCGGCCGACAGAGGCATGAAGTTGATCACGCCTTTTTCGAACATCACCGGCATGGCCGCGTTGTTCATCGGCGTGCCAATGTGCGCTGCGATCAGGAAAACTTTGTCCTGGTTGACCAGTTTCTGCGTGGCGAGCACAGCCTTTTTCGGGTCGTAGCCGTTGTCCTCGACCAGCAACTTGATCTTGCGGCCGTGGATGCCGCCTTGTTCGTTGATCTCGTCGACGCGCAACTGCATGCCGTTACGCGCAGCTTTGCCGTAAGCCGCGACCGGCCCGGAAAGGTCTTGGATCGTGGCGATCAAGATTTCGTTCTTGGTCACGCCCTGAGTTTGGGCAGCAACCGGGCTGGCAACGGCCAGCAGCGCAGCGCTCAGGATGAGCGCGCGGACGAGGTTGGAGCGGTCAAGCATGGGAGAGGCCTCCTGGTGCTGCGTAAGGGTTGTGAGGGTAGGCATGGCGGGCTGAATTCTGCGTCTTCAGTCTGACTCAGTGTGACCGTCCGCTGGCTCAGCGTAGTGGAAGTTGAGGTTCAGCGTCTTGTGCGATCTGGCTGTTGATCTGTGTCGGTCGGTCCAGCCAATTGGCGCAAGACATTGGCTCGGTGCGCGACCAGAGTGGCAGCTAAACCTCCACCGGCACCCATCCCATGAGTTTGCTTGACGCTCCACCTGCACCGCATTACTTCACACCCGAGCATGAGCAGTTCCGGGCCTCGCTGCGCGCTTGGGTGGCTGCTGAGATCACCCCCCATGTCAACGAATGGGACGAGGCCGAGACCTTTCCGCGCGAGCTGTACCGCAAGGCCTCGGCGATCGGCCTGCTCGGGCTGGGCTATCCGGAGGAATTCGGCGGCACACCGGTCGATTTGTTCTACCACCTGATCCTGTCCGAGGAACTGGCCAGACCGGGCTGCGGAGGCGTCGCGGCGTCCTTGATGTCGCACACCATCGGCCTGCCGCCGATCAAGGCCTACGGCAGCGCGGCGCTGAAGTCCCGGGTGATTCCATCGGTGCTGGCTGGGGAGAAGATCGCCGCGCTGGCTGTGACCGAGCCCAGCGGCGGCTCGGACGTCGCTGCGCTCAAGACCACGGCGATCAGGGGCACCGACAGCGCGGGCGAGCACTACATCGTCAATGGCGAGAAGGTGTTCATCACCTCGGGCATGCGGGCTGACTTCATCACCGTGGCGGTGCGCACCGACCCCGCCAACAAGGGCGCCGGTGGCATCTCTGCGCTGCTGATCGAGGGCGACACGCCTGGCCTGACGCGCACGCCGCTGGCCAAGATGGGTTGGTGGTCCAGCGACACTGCCCATTTGCGGTTCGAGAACTGCCGGGTGCCGGTGGCCCACCTGATCGGCGAGGAGAACAAGGGTTTCAAGACCTTCATGACCAACTTCAATGCCGAGCGCCTGGGGATGGCTGCTTCAGCGGTGGGTTATGCGCAGACCTGTTTCGACGAGGCGCTGGACTGGGCGCGCCAGCGCCAGACCTTCGGCGTGCCGCTGTCGGAGCGACAGGTGATCCGCCACAAGCTGATGGACATGCTGCGATTGATCGACGTTGCGCGCTGCCATATTTACGACCTGGCCTGGACCCAGCAGCACAACGCGGGCGATGCCAATCTGCGTGTCGCGCGGATCGCGATGGCCAAGGTCCAGGCGACCCAGTGCATGCAGTTTTGCGCCGACGCCGCAGTGCAGATCCTGGGTGGCATGGGATTCATGCGGGGC
>RGQD01000382.1 GCA_010030205.1 Betaproteobacteria bacterium | reverse complement strand
GTACCGACCGAGCCGTCGGCGTTGCGGTAGCCCTCGAAGCTGTAGCCCAATAGCGGCGGCAGCGACGCAGGCTTGGCGTTGGCGATCGGCAGGCCTTCGAGCCCGCGCGCATCGGGCATCCTGAGCAGCCTCTCATGCACCCAGCTGCCGGCAGCGATGTCCTGGCGCGCATAGCCGATGGGGATGCCATAGCGCAGCACCGGTGTGTCGATGGGAAGATCGACGAGCGCCACCTTGTGGCCCTGCGGCACGCGGTCGCGCAAGACCGGACCGCCTGGCAGCGATGTGCCGGGTGCCAGCCCGCCATCGTTGGCGACGATCGCGACGTTGTCGCGATCGTGCATCCGGATGGTCAAGGGATTCACGGTTGTTGCGTCAGTCGCTGTCAAGGCCTTGGCCATCCTTCAGGTACTGCTGCAGTCGGGTCGTTCGACACTCTTGCGATCAATCGATCGTCAACACCAACTTGCCAAAGGTCTTGTCGCTGGCGAGCAGTTCATGGGCGCGGCCGGTCTCAGCGATCGGGAACACCGCCTCGACGATGGGTCGGATCTGGCCTGTTTCGATCAGTGGCCAGACCCGATTGTGCAGCGACGACATGATGACGGACTTGGCCGCTACCGATCGAGCCCGCAGCGTCGAGCCGATCACGCGCAGTCGCTTCCTCAGCATCGGGCCCAGCGGGAGTTCCGCGCTGACACCGCCCAGCAGGCCGATCAGCACCAAGCGGCCATCGATGGCCAGGCTGCCGATGTTGTCCTGGAGATAGGCGGCGCCGACCGGATCGAGGATCACGTCGAAGCCCTTGCCGGCGGTCCAAGCCGCGACATGGTTGACGAAGCTGCCGTCATGCCGGTTGGCACCACCGGCGGCGCCCAGCGACAAGCAGCGCTCGATCTTGTCATCAGACCCGGCGGTGACGAAGACCGGGTTGCCGAAGGCCCGACACAGCTGAATGCCGGCGGTGCCGACCCCGCTCGCGCCGGCGTGCAGCAAGACCCGTTCGCCGGGCTTGAGGGCCGCTTCGGCGTAGAGGTTGAGATAAGCGGTGGCGAAGACCTCGGGCAGCGCCGCAGCTTCGATGAACGACAAGCCCTTGGGAATCGGCAGCACCTGGCCGGCCGGGACGACCACCTCTTGGGCGTGGCCACCCCCGGCCAGCAGCGCACAAACCGCATCGCCGATCTTGAAACCCGTCACATTGCCGGCGATTTCTTCGACCAGACCCGAGCACTCGAGTCCGAGAATTGGACTCGCACCCGGCGGGGGCGGGTATCCGCCTTGGCGTTGCGACAGGTCCGCGCGATTCACGGCGCTGGCCTTGACACGGATCCGGATCTCGCCGTCACCCAAGGTCGGGCTCGGCGCATCGGCCCAAACCAGTCTATCGCCGTCAACTTCAATGGCTTTCATGTCGTCGCTCCTGTATCGGCCATGCTTGGCCATTCGTGATGGGGTCGTGCCAGATCGGCGCTGCCAGCGCGTCGTCGGTGTCGCGGTCTGAGGATCATTGTCTGGGGTGGCTGGCAAGGCCGAACATTTGGCAACCAGCGTGTGCAGGCTAAGTGTTTACAAACTGCTTGAAGTTGCGTAAGCTCGCGGCGGCTTTCTTGGTAGGCTTGAACTGCAGTTTGCAGTGTTTGCTGATATTTTTTAAATCTATTGAATGAGGTTGACCATGAAGAAATTTCCGACCTACGCTTGTGCACTTGTTTTGTCAGGCTTCATAGGCTATGCGTTTGGTCAGGGCGTGTCGCACCTGGAAGCTTCGATCGTGAATATGAATAACGCGATCAAAGAGGCAATTCAATGTGGTGGCGGTGGCAAGGATGGATCCGGCTGCACAGGGCCTCGCGGTGAGGCCATTGTTCTGATGAAACAAGCTTTGGCCAAGCTGATTGAAGCCAGGAAGGCAACGCCCTGACGCGACCCGCGACCGGCGACCGTCAGCGCCGGATTTGCGTATCGCCCTTACCTGAAGCCGCGAGCGATACGTTCCTTGAGCATTTCGGTCGAACCGTCCGTGAAGGCCGCCGCCTGCACGCTTTCGAGGTGGCGCAGGAAGGGGTAGCGGTCGGCGAAGCCTGCCGCGCCCATGCAGTGCAACATCGCACCGACATGCCGATGCGCCATCGTGGTGGCGAAGATCTTGGCCCGTGCGGCCGGGCCCTGCACGTCCTCGCCGGCGTCGAGGCGCTTGGCAGCGTCATAGATCAGCAAGCGTGCTGCTTCGAGATCCACTGACGCGTCGGCCAGCGCGAAGCGCCATGACTGATGGCCAGCGAGTGGCTCGCCGAAGGTCTTGCGCGCACGCCCGTACTCGGCGGCCACACGTATCGATTCGGCCACCATGCCGCTGCACATCGCGCCGACGTAGATTCGCGCGCCGTTGATCGACGTCAGCGCGCGTTTGAAGGCCTGTCCGGCCGGTGCCAGCAACTCGTCGTCGCTGGCCAGGTAAGCGTCCAGTCGGTACGACCCGGTGCCCAGCGCCGGCAGCGCGCTGGTGATCGGGCCGCCGCGCACAAAGCCTGCACGCGAGGCGTCGACAACGAACGAAGCGATGCCGGCCGCGCCACTGCCGGTTTCGGTCTGCGCATAGCACACCGCAACGCCGGTGCGGATTGCGTTGATGATCCAGGCTTTCTCGCCATCGAGTCGCCAGCCGCCTTCGACGCGGGTGGCGCGGGTGGTGATCGCGGCGAAGTCTGATCCCGCGCCGGGCTCGGTCAGCGAGGTACAGCCCGCCATGCGCCCGGCGACGATCTCCGGGACGAAGCGCCGCGCCACCGCTGGGCGGGCATTGCGGGCAATGTTTTCGGCGGTGTTGTGCGAATTGATCAGCGCCATCGACAGCCCGAAATCGGCTTCGGCCAGCGCCTCGACAACCCGGACTTTGCAGCTGAACGAGGCGCCGCTGCCGCCAAATTCGGTCGGCACCGAGATACCCAAGATGCCGGCTGCTGCCGCCGCTTGGCTCAGCGCAGCGTCATACCAGGGCTTTTCGCCCGCCTCCAGCCTGGGCGTCACATGCTCGGCCAGAAAGCGCCTGGCGCGCAGCACGAGTTGGTCTTCCATCTCGTTTGCATGGTTCATGGTTGGCAATCGTGTCACGGTGGGCTGTCTCCTGCGCGGCGCTCAGAGTCGCCGCGGCGGTTGAATGAATGGGGCTGCGTTTGCGTCGGTGGCTTGGAAGACGGCGGTGCTTGCATCATCTTTCGCGCGCACAAGCTCCCCGCCGTTGGAGGGTGTCAGCAAAACTTCCCATCCCCCCGAAGAGCGTCTCGCACTGGCGTGCTCAGACGCCTGCCATGTCGATCGGCTGGTAGTACGGCCTAGGGCCTAACGCATCGACGCGGGCCCAGAACGCGGGGCCTGCGGCCAGTCCGCGTGCGTCTTTCTGTGCGGTCTGGCGCCAGACATTCCAGGAGTCTGGATGCAGTTCGATGGCTTGGGCGAAGCGCTGCGCCGCTTCGTCGGCCTGGCCTTCGCGCAGCAGGTGCTGGCCGAGTCGGAACAGCGCATGCGCCCGTCCGATCGCCGGATCAGCGGCCTTCACGCGAGCTTGCGCAGCCTGCGGCGAGAGCACGTGTTGGCTGTTCGCACCTTGGGCGACCCAGTCGCGCACCGCATCGAGGTAGAGCGACTTGATGCGTTCGCGCTCGGCGATGATCGCCTCGGACAGCGTGAAGGTCTTGCGGTCCATGCCACGAAAGCCATCGGTGGAGCCTGCTGTTTCGGGCGGACGCACGATGCGGCCCTGCTCGTCGATCCAGACCGCCTGCGGCACGTTGACCAGGCCATAGAGGTCGGCGACATGGTGGTCGCGGTCGATCAAGCAGGGATAGCTTGGCTTGGCGGCATCGATCCAGGGACGCGCCGGCTCTGCCTGGTCGGTCGCCACCGCCAGGATCACGAAGCCTTGTGACTTGAGTTCGTCGAACAGTACCTGCCACACGGACAGGTCGGCTCTACACCCTCACCAAGAGGCCCAGGTTGCCAGCAAGACCTTTTTGCCGCGGTAGTCTGAGAGTCGGTGGGTTTGACCGGCCAGGTCTGGCAGTTCGAAGTCCGGCGCCTCGAGCGTGGACAGCGCTTGCGCG
>RGQD01000381.1 GCA_010030205.1 Betaproteobacteria bacterium | reverse complement strand
TTGCCGCTGCCGTTGCTGGCATCGCGACGAGCGCCAAACCAGGCGCCCGCATAGCCGACGGCGCGACTGGCCAATGCGTTCTCTAGCCTTGAGGTGATCGTCGCCAGATAGGTGTCGCCTACCGCTGAGCCAGTGCCGACCTTGGCCGCCGCGAGAGCCGCATCCCAACTGCCGGTTCCTGAACTGCCGGCCACCCCTGAATAAGCATTGCCCGAGTTGATCAGACCAGCGAGGTTGACGTTGCCACCGGCGGTGTTGATGCTCAGACCGCTGATATTGGCCAAAATCATTTCACCGTTGACAGTGAAATTGCCGCCAGCGGTCGTCAGGCTGATGGCACCGCTGCCGGCCACATAGACATCGCCGCCGACCGCGGTGCTGATGCCGTTCAGCGTGATCGTGGCGCCGGTGCCGAAGCTCAGATTGCCGCCGCCGGTGCTGAGGTTGTTGTTCAAAATGGTGACCCCGCCGCCATCTCGCGTGCCGTTGTTGTTGTCGGCATCCAGACTGATGTGCAACTTGCCAATGCCGCCGCTGTGGCTGATGGCCTGGTCTATCTTGATCGTATTGGCCGCCTGCAGCGTCAGCGTGACATCGGCGTTGCCGCTGGATTTTGTGATCGCGCTGCTGACCGTGATGTCGCCGTTCTGTGTGCCGCTGCCGACAGTGGTGACGGTGACGCTGGTGCCACCGTTCAACAAATTGTTGATCGTGGTGTTGAGAATCGTCGAGTTGTTGGCGCTTGGCGTCAACACGCCGCCGCTGTTGTCGTTGTTGCTGGTGGCGCCGCTGATCGTGACATCGTAAGGGTCGAACAGCCAGATGCCGGCCTTGCCCTGGCTGGCCGCTGCGCTGCCGTGCAGGTCGTCGGTGAGCAGCAAATGCCCCGATGTTTCGATCCTGCCGCCTGCGCCGCCTGCAGGGCCACCCAACGCCACAATTTTCACTCCACAACACCACCTTGCCGCCATCGCCTTTGTCGGTCGCGCTTGCGTCGATCGTGGCGCCGGCGTCCATCGTCACCTTGCTGGCCTGGCGCATCTCACCGCTGCCTTGCCAGTCCCCGCCGACCAGCACCGTGCCGCCACCGGTCGCGCCGCTCGCGTCGAGCCGGCTGCCCGCGGCCAGCGTGATGTCGTCGCCCTCGAGCATGATCTTGCCGCCGCGGCTGACCAGGCTGCTCGCGTCGAGCCTGCCGCTGTTGCGGATCACGCCGGCCTGCAGGCTGGCCAGCGCGTTGGCCGACAGGATGATCAAGCCGCCAGGTGCCAGCACCGCATTGCGGTTTTCCACCAGCGTGGCGATCGTCGCCGGCGTTGTGGTGATGCCGGCCAGGGTTTGCTGGCCATCGAAGTTCAAGCTGATCGCTTCGCCTGCAGCCAGCGCCACTGTGCCGGCGCGCGCGACGATCACGCCGCTGTTGCGCACCTCGGGTGCCAGCAGCGCGATGTAGCCGCCCAGCGCGGTCTTGAGTTGGCCGTCGTTGACCACGCTCGCGCTGCTGCCGTCGCGCTTGAACAGGTAGCGCCCGGCCATCAGGTCGGCGTCGCTGATCGAATGCGTGGTCGCGACCAGGCCGCCGACATCGACCGACGCAGTGGCGCCAAAGTACACGCCACCCGGGTTGCTGATGAAGACCTGGCCCGGCGCTGTGATGCGGCCGAAGATCGCGCTGGGCTGGCCGTCGAGCACACGGTTGAGCGTCACCGCGCTGCTGCCCGGCTGGTTGAATACGATCGACGCGGCGCTGCCGAGGTTGAAGCTGTTCCAGTTGATCACCGTGCGCTGGCTGGTCTGGGTCACGTCCATCGCTGCGCTGTTCGCGCCCAGGCTGATGGCGGCCTGGCCGGCAGCGACCACGCCACCCTGGGGCAGCTGGTTGGCAACCACTGGTGCAGGTGCAGGGCTGGCGCCATACGTCGGGTTGCCAGCGCTGATCGCGATGATGGCGATCGCTGTCAGGGTGGCGGCGACGCCGGGGCGACCGGACTTGCAGCAGCCTCGCGAGTTCTCGGGCGCGACCTGCCAGCAATGCGCAGCAACCGACCAAACCAGACGGTAGAAGCGGTTCAGGCTGCCGGGTGAGTGCATGGTTGAACGCTGCTTCAGCCTGGGCTAAATCGCCAGGCTGGCGCTGACCCAAAGCCTGTTGAGCTGCAGCGACCCGTCCTGGTCGTGGCCGTTGGCCGTCGGGTTCGGGTTGGTGCCGATGCGCCGCGCCAGCGTGGCCTTGAAGTCCAGGCCGGCCTTCGCCTGCCAGCTGACGGTCAGGCCTGCGCCGTGCAGCGCGACCCGGTTAGGGGCGTTTGACAGTGGCTGGCCGGTGCTCGGGTTGCTCGCTTGGCGGTAGCCGGTGACCTCGCCGGTGTCGTAGAAGCCGGCCAGCATCCAGCGGGCGTCCAGGCGCTGGCGCAGTTCCAGCGTCAGCGTGCGGCCCAGCGCACCGCCGCCCTCGCTGGCAGGGTAGGCGCGAACGCCGGCCGACCCGCCGAGGTAGATCTTCTCCGAGGAGTCGAGGTTCTTGCTCGCGCGCTGCCAGGCCGCAGCGATGCTCAAGCTCAGGGCCTCGGTGATCGCTTGCTGGCGCGTCAAGGTCAGGCCGAGCTTGGCGTAACGCCCGGCGGTGCGCGCGGTCTGCGCATCGGCGGCCTGGTTCGGCGAGCCGCTCAGGTCGACCCGCCCGGCCGCCAGAGACAGGCTCGCGCTGCTGGCACCGCCGCCGCCCAGCGTGTCGAAGACGTTGCCGCTGAGGTCGGCGTTGGTGGCATCGATGCGGTAGCGCGATGAGGTCGCGCCGTTGGCCTCGTTGTCGTAGCGCCGGACCTCCTGACGCAGCGACGCGTTCAGGTTGAGCAACCGGCTGCGCTCGATCGGCCAGCTCAGCCCTAAGCTCGCGGTCTGGGCCTGGCCGCGAGCGCCCAGCGCCGCAAGCTCGACGCTGATCACCTGGTAAGCGATGTTCGATCCCTGGGCGCTCAAGCGCAGGCCTCGAACGCCCAGCGGCAGGCTGTAGCTGACGCGCTCGTAGTCGCTGCCTCGGGTGTGGATCAGGTTGACCGCGACCGCGTCGCCCGAGCCGGTCGGGCTGGTCCAGTTCAGGTTGGCGCTGATTCGCTCGATGCCCACCGAGCGCGATCCGTTGTTGTCCAGTGCCGTGTCGCCGCCAAAGCGCGGCTCGTCGGCCAATGTCAAGGCCAACGCGGTCTCGCCGTCACGTGCGCCGGCGACCAAGTTGCCTTCGACGCTGACGCCGGGCAGGTCGTCTATCAGCAGCAGCACGCGGTCTATGGCCCGGGCACTGAGCGGCGCGCCGATGGCTTGCGCCGCGTCGACCATCGCCAGCAGGCGCTCGGCCTTGACGCGCTGTGGCGGCCGGCCCTCGATGCGCGCACCGCCAAAGCGGGCCTCGACGATGTCGATCGTGACGCTGCCGTCGGCGATCTCCTGGCGCCGCAGCGACGCGCTGGCGATCCAGCCCTCGTCGCGGTAAGCGGCGGCCACGGCCTCGGCGGCTTGTCGCAGGCCGGCGAAGTCCAGCGGCCGCATCAGCCAGGGGGCGACTGCGGCCCGCAGCCGTTCGGTGCTGAGCAGGCGGTTGCCGGCAAACTGGAAGCTGCGCACCGTGACCGTCACCGCACCGGGCTTGGGCAACACGATCTGCGGCGCGGCGGCGCGGGGCACCAGCGACGGTAAGGTCTGCCGTTCGAGGCTGCGCTCGGTCTGGCGCTGTATCGCTCCGGCATCGGGCGGCGTGGCTTGCGCCATCACGGCCAGCGGCGAGCCCAGCAACACAAGCAGGCCGACAGGGGCCAGCGCCGCCTTGTTGCCTCGGTGCCTCGGTGCTGGGGTGGGGGACATCGTCGCGTTCGGTCCATGAATGGCGTGCCGTATTGAACCATCGAAAATAAGATTTTAAGAAGTAAAACACTTAAATCGCGATAAAGGTCTACATCTTCAAAAATGTTTTGCTAAGAACAAGAGTGATTGAAATACGAATTCCGCATTCCGCACAGTTGGCGAACGCTGCGGTGCTGGCGTTTGGCGCCTTGCCAGCGAGCCGGCGAGATGGCCTGCTCGACATGGCGAGCCTTGAGCATTGTTGGGCTGTCA
>RGQD01000039.1 GCA_010030205.1 Betaproteobacteria bacterium | reverse complement strand
CGAGCCCGGCATCCACTGGAGCCGGATGCAGATGCAGAGTCGGGCACCTGCGGCATCAACACCCTGCGCATCCATTCGCCAGCCAAGCAGGCGCAAGACCACGATCCGCAGGGTCAGCACATCCGGCCGTGGGTGCCGGAGATCGGCACTGCGGTCTACACGCCTCAGATCGTCGATGAACGCACAGCGGTGGCTGCAGCGAAAGACCATTTGTACGGCCTGCGCCGGACCGACGAGGCACACGCCGAGGGCGACGCCATTCAGCACCAACATGGCTCAAGAAAAAGTGGCGTGCCACCCACCACAACACCGAAGCGCCGCACCCGCGCCGCACCGGATGGCCAGGGCCAGTTGTTCTAGCCCGGCCGAGCTTGCAGCATGCAAGCCGGCCTGCCTGGGTGGCCGAAGCTCAGCCTTTGCCGAGCGACAGCGATGGGCCGACCGCGCGGCTCTGATCGATGGCAGCGCCGGGTTTGTTGTAGCTGGCGATGTAGTTGACCGCCAGACTGCGTGTCCACCAGGCTCGATGAATGGCAGGCAGGTAGCCCATGCCTCGGCGTTCGCCAGCGGCCAGCCCGCAAGCTTCGGCAGCCTGCGCCAGCTCTTCAGGGCGCACGAATTGCGCCCAGTGGTGTGTGCCTCGGGGCAGCACCCGAAACACCATCTCTGCGCCGACGATAGCGGTCAGGTAGCTGCGCAGTGTGCGGTTGATCGTCGAGGCCAGCAGCAGCCCGCCGGGCGCCAGGTGCGTCACCGCATCGCGCACGAAGGCTGACATGTCGTCGACATGTTCGACCACTTCGAGCAGCAGCAGAACATCGAAGAGCTCACCGCCGTGGAGTGCGGCAGCGGGCTCGCCGACCCGGTAGTCGATGGTCAAGCCGGCTGCCTTTGAATGCAGCCGTGCCGCGGCGATGTTGTTCGTCGCGGCATCGACGCCGACAACCAACGCGTCGCGGGCCGCCAGCGGTTCGCACATCAGCCCGGCGCCGCAACCCAGGTCGGCGATGCGCAAACCCTGCAGCGCACCGACCGGGCGCGCGAAGCACTGGGCGATCTGTTCGAGCACGTGCCCGAGCCGCAGATCGTTGACCACGTGCAGCGGTCGCATGGGGCCGGTGCGGCTCCACCAGGTCGCGGCGAGGCGGTTGAAGCGTGCGACCTCGTCGCTGCGGATGGTGCTGGACGGAGTCATCGACAGCTTTTCATTGCTCATGGCTCAAACCCAGCGGCAGATCTTCACCGCCGCACGCGAGCCCGCGCCGACGGCCCAGATCCACAGACTCAACATGGCGGATGCAGGGGCTGCAGGAGACGCGTGGAGGTCGAGGCGCGCGGCGGCATCGTCGCGGTGATGGATTTCGTCGGCCCGCAATGCGTGCAGCTGCGTCCGCAAGGCCTGCAACAGTGCTTGCGCTCGAACCGGATCGAGCCGGTCGATGGCCTCGATCTGTTCGGTGTAATGCTGGTCGACGAAGGTCTCGACGGCCTCGATGGTGGCGTACGTCGGCAGCGGCCCGACCCATGCCGGCAGCGCGCCGGTCAGCCATCCGGCGACGCGCCACAGCGGCAACAGCCGACTGCGGTGTCGCGGCGCCAGCAGCAGCTCGATTGCTGCGAGATGCGCCGCTTCCGTGGCGAGGTGCTCATGCGCAAAGCGCCTTACCGCTGCATCGCGCGTGGCGGCAAGAATGCCGCGGTAGATCATCACGGCACCCGTCTCGCCGGCGTGGTCGGTGCGCAGGTCGGAAATCAGCCTGGCTGGCAACTGGGTGGCGCAGCAAGGCTCGGGTCGCGCCGGAACAGCCGAGCCGATCGATTCAGCCATCACAGGTGCGCCTCCAACAGCTGCCCGAGGTCGCGCTTGCTTGCGCTGAAACTGTGGAGTCCGCTGTGGCGGCTCAAGCCCTCGGCCACGACCCGTGCCATGGCGACACCGCTGCTATGGACCCGATCAACCTGACTCGCAACGACACTGTCACCGCAAACCCCGAGCCGCACACTGTCGTCCCACAAGCACTCGCTTCGCCGGGGCGGGGCGGCTGGCGTTTCAACAAAGGCATGGCGCCACTGCTGCGCCCGGAGATAGTTGGGCGTCACTGGCCGACCTGCATGCGCCCGAAAGTTCTCGAGCAGCAGGTCAGCCACGGTCTCGGCGTCCACATCCTCATGCTGTGAGGACCAGCGCCCGCCGGCTTCGACGAACCAGCGTTGGGGTCCGATGGCCAGGCGCCCCGGCTTGCTGTGCATGGCGGCGACGCGCTCGATCGGGCTACCCTGGAATTCCCGGTAGCCGGGCAAGGGGACAGGTCGTTCGGTCCCCAGCAACAGCACCCAGCGGCTGCGGTAGCGAACCGCACGCAGGGCAGCGGTCAGCTCTGAAGACTCGCGCGCGAGCGGAACTGCCAGTGGCGCCGGCATGGCGAGCACCAGCGCTTGAAAGTCCTCTTCAATCTCGCCCACAGCGCTGCTCAGCGCCCAGCTGGCGGCTCTGCGCCGGGCCTGCACGATGGGTGTATTCAAGCGAATGTGCAGTGGCCTTGCAAGCGCATCGGCCAGGGCCGCCATCGACGGCACGCCTACCGATCCCGTCAATTTCAAGGTCCGCGTGACATCCGCTTCGTCCTCGTCCTGTTTCCAGGCTTTGCTGTTGCGTTCCTCTTCAGTGGGCGTGGCCGCAACAGTCCACGGGTGCAGCGCGGCCAGCTCACCGGGTGGTTGCGCCACATGGATGGCCAGGCGTGAGGCCCCGCTGATGCACTGGGCCCCGTCATCGAACAGTCCGACGCGGGTGCTGCGCGAGCTACAGCGACCGCCCAGACGATCTTCGGCTTCGAAAACAACGGGATCGCAGCCGCGAAGGCGCAACTCCCGGGCGCAGGCCAAACCGCCGATGCCGCCGCCGACGACCGCGACGCGCGGTGGCGAGGGGGTGTTCAAGCTGCTGTTCCAAGCGCTGCTTCTATGATCGTGCATGGTTCTCACCTTTTCTGCCGTGGTTGGCTGGTCTCTTCTTAACGTCGCCTTATTGAAAAAGTTGCACTTGCGCGGCGAACAAGCGCCGGCGGTTCAGCCCGCAGGGCATCGAGGCTTGGTGTTGCGCGCAGCGCATGGGGCAGTGAAGATGTCCTGCGCCGGGCTCAAGCCCGGGCCGCGCGGTCAGGGTCGGTGCGCCGCTCAGGGCTTCCGCTGCCGCCTTGCTGATTTCGGCGGCCGGGTGGTTGCGGGGGCTGCGCTGGCGGACAAATTTTTTGCGAGCCTTGCAACTTTGGCGGCGCGCCCGAGTAAGGGGAGTGTGGGCGGCAGTGCCATCCCGCACATTGCGCACATTCCGCACAGGCGGTCGCCGAGTTGGTCAGTGTCGCGACGGTGGTTCGAGCCTGGCGCGAGGGGGTTCAGGTGAGCGATGCTTTGCTCGCAGGCGCCATCGACGCGGCGTTGATCGAGCGGGCTCAGCAAGGCGAGACCGTCGCGTTCGAAGTGCTGGTGGTGAAGTACCAGCGGCGGGTTGCGGCAACGATCCGGCGCTTCGTGCGTGACGATTCGATCACCGAAGAGTTGACCCAGGAGGTTTTTTTGAGTGTCTTTCTTGCTTTGACAAGCTTCAAGCCTGATGGGGATTTCGCGGCTTGGCTGTTCACGATCGCCCGCAACGCGGCCAGGAGCTATCTGCGCAGCGGGCAGAACCGGCAGGACGACCGCCCCGTTGCGGCGCTCGACAACCCTGGTGAGGACCACCGATTCGGTGCCGCCCCCAGCCCCGAGGAAGAGGCCATGGCGCACCAGCTTTTTGAACGCATCGACGCTGAAGTTGCGGCCTTGCCCGAGGTCCAGCGCCGAGCACTGCTGATGCGCGAAGTCGACGGGCTCGACTACAAGACCATCGCAGCGGCGCTCGGGCAGCCCGTGAACACCGTCAAGTCCCATATCTTCCGGGCGCGCGACGCGATAGCCCACCGCGTGCGCCCGCTTCTTGCACCCACGCGCGACAGGCGCTGGTAGGAGCCATGCCATGAACGACGCCGCACGCCTGTTGGACGGTGAACTGACGCAAGCCGAGTTGACGACATTGCTCGAGCGCCTGAAGCACGATGTCACGCTGCGCGACGAAATCTCGGCGCAGCAGTTGATTCGCGACGGCTTGGCTGGGCTTCGTTCAGCGGACGCTGGCTACACGCTGCGCATCCTCGCCGCGGTGCGAAAAGCCCAACGGCGCAAGGCTTGAACGAGGTCTTCGGCAGGTGCAAGCGTTGCCGGGCGACGGTGGGCCAGTGTTGATTTTCAGGACTTCGCCGCCTGCACCGGACTGCCGCGGGCAACGAGTTCGTCGATACGCGCCATGACCATCGCGCCGGTCGCCGAATAGGGATCGAACTCCGGCCAGACGATCTTGGTCTGCGGGTCCACGTCGGACAGGCTGACGCGCGCCATGAACCATCCGCTGTAGCGCCGCTCGGCGATGCTCTCGCAGTGAAGCAGTTCCAGGCCCGTGTGGCGCGGGTCTGCATGAATGCGCGCATACAGACCCGTCACTTTGCTGCGCTCCCCTTCGAGCGCCTGCAAATAGACACCCTGGCCTTCGCAGAGCATGCCCGTGATGTCGTTTTGCGCGTTCCAGGCGTGGGCCTTGCGCAAAATCGAATCGGTGAGCGCAGCGGTCTGCTCGCCTATGGGTCTGCTCAAGTAGATCAGGCGGATCAGCATGCTTAGGATCTCTTCAACGATGTGGTGAGGACAGTTTTTCCAGCAGCGGGAAGCAGGGCGGTCGATCGGATGCCCCCGCTATTCAAAGCATAACAAGTGGCAGGTCTGCGCCCGTTGGCGGGACGGCGCGACCCACGAATATGGAAGGCCTTGGACCCTGAGCCTGCGGATGCAACTTCTGCCGCCTCATCGCGTTATGCAAGGGTAAACCCTCTAAGGACGCCCATCTTGGACCCCCTTCTGCTCGCACGCATCCAGTTCGCGGCCAACATCTCCTTCCACATCCTGTTCCCGACGATCAGCATTGCGCTCGGTTGGGCACTCCTGGTCTTCAAACTGCGGCACAACCGGTGGGCTCTCCGTCATGGGCTGCCCTTCACTGCCGACACGCCCTGGTTGCGGGCTTATCACCTGTGGGTCAAAGTGTTCGCACTGACCTTCGCGCTCGGCGTGGTCAGCGGCATCACGATGAGTTTCCAATTCGGCACCAACTGGCCGGGCTTCATGCAGGCGGTAGGCAACATTGCCGGCCCGTTGCTAGCCTACGAGGTGCTGACGGCCTTCTTTCTCGAGGCCACCTTCCTGGGCATCATGCTGTACGGGCATAGCCGGGTCGGCAACCGACTGCACACGCTGGCCACGGTGTTGGTCGCGGGCGGCACCACCTTGTCGGCGTTTTGGATCATCGTGCTCAACTCGTGGATGCACACGCCGGCCGGTTTCGAGCTGCGCGACGGCGTGGCGCATGCCACCGATTGGTGGGCCATCGTCTTCAACCCTTCAATGCCCTACCGGCTGGCGCACATGATGATTGCGTCGGGGCTCGCGGTGGCGTTCCTCGTGGCCGGCATCAGTGCCTACCGCTGGCGGCGGGGTGACCGTGGCGACGATGTCAGGCTGACGATGCGAAGCAGCGTGACGCTAGCGGCGCTACTGATCCCGCTGCAGATCGTGGTCGGCGACCTGCATGGCTTGAACACGCTGCAGCATGAGCCGGCAAAGATCGCCGCCATGGAGGGCATCTGGCAAACCCAGAAGGGCGCGCCGATGACCTTGTTTGGCCTGCCCGATGCGGCGGCCCGCGAGACCCGCTATGCGATCGAAGTGCCCAAGCTGGCCTCGCTGGTGCTGACGCACAAGCTGGACGGGGAGGTGAAAGGACTGGACGCCTTTGTCGGCCAACATCCGCCGGTGGCGCCGGTGTTCTTCAGCTTTCGCCTGATGGTCGGCGTCGGCCTGCTGATGCTGGCTGTCAGCTGGATCGGCTGCTGGCAGTTGCGCCCGAGCCACCCCGGCTCCGAGCCTTCGCCGTTGCTGACAGCTGCCTTGCTCGCGATGACGTTTTCGGGCTGGGTGGCCGTGCTGGCTGGCTGGTACACCACGGAAATCGGCCGTCAGCCGTGGCTGGTCTACGGCGTGCTCACCACGGCCCAAGCTGCCGGGCCAGTACCGGCGCCGACGATTGCGCTGACGCTGGCGGTGTACGTGACGATGTACATTGCGCTCGCGGTGGCTTATGTCGCGACCGTCTTCCGTCTGGCGCGCAAGGTCGCTGGCCTGGAAGCACCGCGCCCGGCTGCCGCCGCCTTGCCTGCGTCGGCGCGCCTGCATGCGAGCCCGGCATGAACGCGACCGAAGTCGCACTGCTGGCGCCAAGGGGCTGGTTGCCCCTGGCCTTTCTCGCCATCATGGGTTTGGCGATGCTGGCCTACGTCATCCTCGACGGCTATGACCTGGGCGTGGGCGCGTTGCTGGGCGCCGCAGCCGACGCCGACAAGGACACGATGGTCGCGTCGATCGGTCCGTTCTGGGACGCCAACGAAACCTGGCTGGTGCTGGGTGTGGGCATCCTGCTAGTGGCCTTCCCGGCGGCGCACGGGCTGATCCTGGGCGCGCTGTACCTGCCTGTGGCGCTGATGCTGGTGGGTCTGACGCTGCGCGGCGTGGCGTTCGATTTCCGCACCAAGGCGGGTATCGACCGCAAAGCCCTGTGGAACAAGGCATTCAATGTGGGGTCGGTGCTGGCCAGCCTGGCCCAGGGCTACATGCTCGGTCGGTGGGTGACCGGCTTCCACGACGATGGCTGGGCTACGCTGTTCTCGGCACTGATCGCCGTGTGCCTGCTGGGCACCTATATGTTGCTGGGTGCAGGCTGGTTGATCATGAAGACCGAAGGTGCGCTGCAACTCGCGGCGGTCCGTTGGGCGCGAATATCGCTGGGACTGACGGCAGCGGGAGTGGTGGCGATATCGGCTGCCACGCCGCTGGTCAGCCCGACCGTCTTCGAGCGTTGGTTCACCTTGCCCTACGTGGTGCTGCTGGCGCCCCTGCCGGTTCAGCTACCTGGTGTTCCGGGGCAAGGCGACGGCGCTTCAATACTGAAGCTCCACAGTGGCACAGCTCGCGAAGGCGCGCCATGCCCAGCCCCTATGTCACTGGCCTTGCTGAGCTCGGTGGGGAGTACACAGCTCCCTGCGCCTGCGCTGCGGTGACTAATTTGAGTACCGGGCTCAAAATATTTCAGTCACGTGGCGGGCAACTCGGCGCGTATAGTTTTCCGATCTTCGCCACCGTTCGTCGTTGGAGTGAAACCGTGAAACACATCGACGCCCAGCCGTTCCGCTACTCGTTCGACCCCGCCAGCACGGCCCTGATGATGATCGACATGCAGCGCGACTTCATCAAACCGAAGGGCTTTGGCGAAATGCTCGGCAATGATGTGTCCTTGCTCGAGGCCACGGTGCAGCCCTGCATGCGTGTGCTGGCGGCGGCGCGCCAGGCCGGGATGCTGGTCGTCCACACACGCGAGGGCCACCGCCCGGACCTGTCCGATTGCGTGCCGGCGAAGCTGACGCGCGGAGGCAAGACCTTCATCGGGACCCAGGGGCCGATGGGGCGCATCCTGGTGCGTGGCGAGAAGGGGCATGACATCATCCCCGAGCTGTATCCGATCGTCGGCGAACCGGTGGTCGACAAGCCGGGCAAGGGCGCGTTTTGCCAGACCGACCTGCACATGATCCTTCAGGCCCAGGGCATCCGGTCACTGATCCTGTGCGGCGTCACCACCGAAGTCTGCGTCAACACCACCGCGCGCGAAGCCAACGACAGGGGCTTCGAGGTGCTCATTGCCGAGGACTGTGTCGGCTCCTACTTCCCCGCGTTCCACCGCGCGGCCCTCGACATGATCAAGGCGCAGGGCGCCATCGTGGGCTGGATCTCCGACTCGCGCAGCATCATTTCCGCGTTGGCAGGCTGAATGTCGCGCTGGCTCGCCGGACTGGACATGGACGCGCAGGTGCCCGCCAACGCGCTGGGTCAGGTCCACAGCGTGTTCGAGCACGCCTGCAACATTGCGCTGCACGAAGGCCAGTGGCTTAGCTTGCTCGACAACACCTGTGCGAGCGCGCCGCTGGCCGTTCGCCTGGACGTGGCGGGTGGCTTGCGGTCCTTGTTTGATCCCGGCGAGCCGTTCTCGATCAAGGCCGGTGTCTGGCGTACCGCCCGCTGCCGCGGAGACCTGGCTGGTCTGCCCCTCTTCGCGCCGGTCCAAGCGCTGGACGCGCTGCCGATCCCGCTGATCGCAACCAACCTGGACCAGGTGGATACGGAACTGGTCGAGTGGCAGGCATCGCATCCGGGCAATCCGTCGGCGGCGGACCTGACGGCCCTGGCTCGCGCCATGGGCGACGCGATTGCGCAGCGCCATGCGGGTGCGCTCGACGCCATCGCGCGCCAGTTGGTTGGCAACGGCCGAGGGCTCACTCCCAGTGGCGACGACATCCTGATCGGCGGCCTGGCGGCCATGTGGCGACTGACTTGCCTCGTCCCGTCGATGCGCCCGCTGCTGGCCTCGTTGTGTTCTGCGCTGACGCGAATGCTGCACCGCACGACGGACGTCAGTCGGCATTACCTTGACATGGCGACCAGGAATCTGTTCGTGCAACCGCTCGATGAACTGCGCCAGTGCTGCCTGGGCCAGCCCGACGCGGAGCAACTGCGCGGTGCCTGCCAGAGGGCCTTGCGCATCGGCGGCAGTTCCGGCTTCGACGCTGTGACCGGTCTGGCCACCACTTACCGCGCCGCCCTGGGGTTGCGCTGAGCCCAGTGTCGACCCTGAAACGATGAGGTCCCCGCTTGAATCTGCACTGTCATATCTTCGCCAACCTGTACATGGACTCGGTGTCCCTGATGCAGGTTTCGGCCCGCCTGAGCGAGCTGGCCGGCGTTTCCCGCGCTTCGGTCGCCATGGCCACGCCGGCCAACATCGAGCGCATGCGCGACTCAGGTCTTGCCGTGGAGGTCAGCGCCAAGCCCAGCGATCTGTTGGTGGCCTGGGTCGCTGACGATGCACAGACCCAATCGATCCTGGACGATGTGCGCAACTGGCTCAAGCCAGTGGATGTGCAAGGTGGCGAAGCCCAGGCGGCACGCACACCGAGCAGCCTGGAGATGGGCCTGGAAGCCCAGCCCGACGCCAACCTCGCGCTGATCTCCGTCCCCGGTCCCTACGCTGCGGCCGAGGCCTTGAAAGCGCTGCGTCTGGGGCTGAATGTCATGCTGTTCAGCGACAACGTGCCTGAGGCCGAGGAGGCCAGCATCAAGACCTATGCCAGCGAGCACGATCTGCTGGTCATGGGGCCGGACTGCGGAACGGCCATCGTCAATGGCATGCCACTGGGCTTCGCCAACGTCGTGCGCCCGGGCGCCATTGGTCTGGTGGCGGCATCGGGCACCGGCTTGCAGGAACTGACCTGCCACATCCATCACCTGGGCGAGGGTGTTTCGCAGGCGCTGGGGACGGGCGGGCGCGACCTGCACGAGGAGATCGGCGGCCAGAGCATGTGCCAGGCCATCGCCATGCTGGCGCAGGACCCGGCCACCCGCCTGATCGTGTTGCTTTCCAAGCCGCCGGCGCCGGGCGTTGCCAGGCACGTGCTGCAGCGCGCGCGCGACTGCGGCAAGCCGGTGGTGGTGCATTTTCTTGGCGCCGACGTCGAGCAGTTGCAAAGACAGGGCTTTGTCGTCGGGCACAGCCTGCAGCACACGGCGGAGGTCGCGGTGGCGGCCTTGCGCGGCCAGGCCCTCCCCGCACCGGCGGCTCCGAACCCGGCCCTCCTCGCGCAGGCGTTGGCGGCAGCGGAGCGCATGGCCAAAGGCCAGACCAATTTGCGCGGCGTCTTCGCGGGCGGCACCTTCTGCTACGAGGCGCAGCTGGCCCTGGTGGCGCGCGGGCTGGTCTGCGAATCCAACGCCCCGGTGCAGGGTGCGCGAGCGCTGCACAGCCGCGCGGCCGGGCATGGCCACAGCCTGCTTGACATGGGGGGCGACGAGTTCACCCAGGGTCGACCGCATCCGATGATCGATCCGAGTCAGCGCAATGGGCGTCTGTTGCAAGATGCCAGCGATCCCGGCACAGCGGTGGTGCTGTTCGATGTCGTGCTGGGTTTTGGCGCCCATGCCGAACCGGTGGTCGACCTGTTGCCGCTGTTGAAGACCGCGCAGGCACAGGCCGAGGCTGGCTGGCGGCACATCCTCTTCATCGCCCATGTCTGCGGCACCGAACTGGACCCGCAACCGCGCGCAGCTTGCGTCAGCCATCTGCGTGGTGCGGGCGTGCTGGTCGCCGGCTCCAACATGGCGGCGGCGCAATTGGCTGTCGAGGCCATTCTTGCGCTGAACAGGAAAGCAGCATGAACCCGCTGTTTCAGCAACCGCTGCAGGTGATCGGCCTGGGGCTGGCCGGCTTCTCCGACAACCTGCGCGCAGCCGGTGGCCAGGCGCTGCACCTGAACTGGAAGCCCGCCGCGCAGGGTGACAGCGCCGCGAACTGGGTGTTGGCCAAGCTGATCAACGACCCTCGCATCGAGGCAGCGAACCGCCTGGCGCTGCGGCGATTTCTGGATGCGCAGCCGGTGCTGGTCGACGTCATGCCGGCCCGTGAAGCTCTGCCCCCCATGGCCGGACCCGAACGACGCATCCTCCATGCCGGCCCACCCATTGGCTGGGGCGACATGTGCGGGCCGATGCAAGGTGCGATTGCCGGCGCCATCCTGTTCGAAGGCTGGGCCAGTGACATCGACGCCGCGTCGGCCATGGCGCAGCGTGGGGACATCGCGCTGGAACCGGGCCACCACCATGGCGCGGTCGGCCCGATGGCCGGCATCATCAGCCCGTCGATGCCGTTGTGGGTGGTGGAGAACCGGACCCATGGCAACCGGGCCTTCAGCAACTTCAACGAAGGCCTGGGCAAGGTGCTGCGCTTCGGCGCCCATGGCGACGAGGTGCTGGCCCGCCTGCGCTGGATGCGCGACACCCTGGCGCCGACCATGCGCCAGGCCTTGCGCAGCGCCGGTGAGATCGAACTCAAGCCGATGATGGCCCAGGCACTGCACATGGGCGACGAAGTGCACAACCGCAATGCCGCCGCCACGGGACTGTTCCTCAAGCGCATCGCCGCCCACCTGGCGCGCCAGGCACAGGGCGTGAGCGCACTCGAATTCATCGCCGCCAACGACCACTTCTTTCTGAACCTGTCGATGGCGGCCTGCAAGTCCATGCTGGACGCTGCGGCGGGTGTTCGGCACAGTTCCATGGTCACGGCGATGGCGCGCAACGGCGTCAATTTTGGCGTGCGCCTCAGCGGCACCGGGGACCGGTGGTTCCAGGCGCCGGCGAACCCGGTCGATGGTCTGTTCTTCCCCGGCTACGACGTGAACGATGCGGCGGCGGACCTGGGTGACAGCGCCATCACGGAGACCGCCGGCCTGGGTGGCTTCGCGATGGCGGCGTCCCCGGCCATCGTCAAGTTCGTGGGGGGCACGCCGGCCGATGCCACCCGCCACAGCCGCGATATGCAGCACATCACGCTGGCGCAGCACGCGGCATTCACCTTGCCGGCCTTGAACTTTGCCGGCTCGGGTGCGGGCATCGACGCCAGACGGGTCGTGGACCGCGGCATATTGCCGGTCATCAACACCGGCATCGCGCACCGCCTCGCCGGTGTGGGGCAGATCGGAGCCGGTATCACGACCGCACCGCTGGCCTGCTTCGTCGACGGACTGGCGGCCCTGGCAACCCAACTGGCGTCATGACCATGGCATCCTCCGCCCCGTCCAGGCTGGCTTTGGTTGCCGTGGGCGGCAATGCCCTGATCCGGTCGAAACAGGAGGAGAGCCTGCACCAGCAGTACGACGCCGTGTCGCAGGCGGCTGAGCATGTGGTGAACCTGATCAGCGCAGGCTGGCGCGTCGTGCTGACCCACGGCAACGGACCGCAGGTTGGCTTCATCCTGCGCCGCTCCGAGCTCGCCGAGGCCGAAGTGCCCATCGTGCCGTTGGATTTCGCGGTGGGTGACACACAGGGCGCGATCGGCTTCATGTTCCAGAACGCGCTGGGCAACGTTTTGCGCAAGCGCGGCCTGAAGACGCCTGTGGTGGCGCTGGTCACGCAAACCGTGGTCAAGGCCGACGACCCAGCCTTCAACGCACCGGACAAACCGATCGGCACCTTGATGACGCAGGTCGATGCCCAGCGGCTGAGCGCCAAGATGGGCTGGCACATCGCCGAGGACTCGGGTCGAGGCTGGCGCCGCGTGGTGGCGTCGCCCAGGCCGCTGCGCGTGGTCGAAAGCCCCATCATCCGCAAGCTGTTGGACCAGGAGGTGCTGGTCGTGGCCTGCGGCGGCGGCGGCATCGCCGTCGTGGAGCATGCCGACGGTTCGCTGCACAGCGTGGAGGCGGTGATTGACAAGGACCGCGCCTCGGCCCTGCTGGCGATCGAGCTGAACGCGGACCTGTTGTTGATCCCGACCGGGGTGGAGCGCGTGGCCATCCACTTCGGCACGCCACAGCAGCGCTGGCTCGACAAGTTGGCGCTAGACGAGGCCGAGCAACTGCTGCGCGAGGGCCAGTTCGGCGCCGGCAGCATGGGGCCGAAGGTCGAGGCCATGCTGAGCTATCTGCGCCAGCGCCCAGGCGGCAGCGGCCTGATCACCACGCCGGAGGCGATCGGCCGGGCGCTGCAAGGCGAGACCGGAACCCATTTTTTGTCGAGTGTGTGATTCAACTACATGAGGAGAACTGCCATGAGCGATGCCAATGCCGGGTTCAAGCCCAAGCTGTGGGTTCCGGGTGACCTGAACGCGTTTTTCGGTCTGTTCACCAACGTTCTGCTGAACGTACTGGTGCTGACCAGCCTGTCGCTGTACGTGGTGCAGATGCCGCCTGACACCGTGTTCGGCCGTATCCTGCCAGCGTTGGGCATCGCGTTGCCGCTGGGCAACCTGTTCTACGCCTACCTGGCCTGGAAGCTGACGAACAAGGACCGCCGCGACAGCGTCACGGCACTGCCCTACGGACCGAGCGTGCCTCATATGTTCATCGTGGTGTTCGTCGTGATGCTGCCCACCTACCTGGTCAGCAAGGACGCCCTGCTGGCCTGGAAGTTGGGCCTGGTCTGGGCCTTCATCGTCGGACTGATCGTGCTGCTCGGGGCCTTCGTCGGCCCGACCATCCGCAAGTACACGCCGCGCGCCGCCATGCTCGGCACGCTGGCCGGCATCTCGGTCGCCTTCATTTCCATGCGCCCGGCCTACCAGATGTTCGACGGTGCTTGGATCGGTTTGATCTGTTTCATGATCATCCTGCTCAACTGGGTCGGCAACGTGCGCCTGCCGTTCGGTGTGCCCGGGGGCTTGGCCGTGGTGGTCGTGGGCTCGGTGCTGGCCTGGGGTTCCGTCTTCCTTGGGATGGGCACGATGATGGACCCGGCCGGCGTCACGCAGTCGATGCGCAATTTCTCCTTGCACCTGCCTGGCATCAGCGGCGATGTGTTCTCGTTGCCGATGGCTACAGTGTGGCCGCTGCTGGTGACGGCGATCCCGCTGGGCATCTACAACTTCACCGAGGCCATCAACAACGTGGAATCGGCGGCTGCCGGGGGCGATGAGTTCCCGCTGCGCCCGGTGTTGCTGGCCGATGGCTTCGGCGCCATCGTGGGTTCCCTGCTGGGCTCGCCGTTTCCGCCTGCCGTCTACATCGGACACCCGGGCTGGAAGGCCATGGGTGGACGCATCGGCTACTCGCTGGCAACCGGCGTGGGTGTGGCCGTGATGTGCTTCCTCGGGTTGACCGCGCTGCTGCTGTCGATCATTCCGCTGGTGGCGATCGTCCCCATCCTGCTGTTCATCGGCATGGTGATCGGTGCGCAGGCGTTCCAGGCCTGCCCCCCGCGGCATGCGCCGGCCATCGTGCTGGCCCTGATCCCCAGCATCGCCGAGTGGGCCAAGACACAGGTGAACGGTGCGCTCGGCGCGGCCAACGTGAACGTCACGGCGATACCGCCCGATGTCATGAAGGGCATGGCGCAGAACGGCGTGCTCTACCACGGCATGGACGTCACCGGCGGCGGCGCGGTGCTGGCCGGCCTGATGCTGGCAGCGGTGGCCGTGTTCGTGATCGACCGGCGCTTTAACTGGGCTGCGGTCTACGCCGCGGCGGCCACGGTGTTTTCCTACTTCGGCTTCATCCATGCCGATCACCTGGCCTTCAACGCCTCGCCCTCCGTGAGCCTGGGCTATGGCCTGGCCACGCTGATGTTCGCCTATCTGGCGATGCAGCAGGCCAAGGAGTCGGGGCGCGTGGACTGGTCGGCGGTCGACAACGACGAGGTGCATTCCCGCTGACCGGCACACATGGGGCGCCACAGGCGCCTGGGCCTTACAGCTCCAGGCTGGTCCAGCTGGCCTTCATGGCCGGCTCGCGCAATGCTTGCAGCCACCAGTTGAAGCACTTGCCCTGCGGCTCACCGCGCCAGGCCAGGAACAGCGGCGTGTCCTGCTTGGGTTCGAGCACGGTCCTGGTGACCAGCTGGCCGCGTTCGACGTAGGGGCGGCAGATCTGGCGCGGCAGGAAGCCGATGCCCAGGCCGGCGACCTGCATGTAAATCTTGTGCAGGAAATCGGGCGCGGTGAGCGCCTTCTGCCCGCGCAGGCGCCAGGCCACCTTGGGCTCCAGGCGGACCGAGGTGTCGGTCACGCAGACCGCCGGGTACTTGCGCAGGCTGGCCGACGACAGCGGTTCCTTCGCCCTGGCCAGCGGATGGTCGGGGCTGATGGCGAAGTCCCAGGACAGCTGCGCCATCGATTCGAAGACCAGGCCGGCGTCGTTGATGACCTGGTTGGGCGCACCGATGGCGATGTCGGCGCGCTTTTCCAGCAAGGCGTCCCAGACGCCGTTGTGCACATCGATCTGAACCCGGATCTCGGTCTGCGGAAACAGCCGCTCGCTCTGGCGTATCAGCGCTAGCAAGGGCATGACACTGACGATGTTGTTCAGCGACAGTCGCAACTCGGCTTCGAAGCCGGCGGCAATCCGGGTTGCCGCGAAGCGCAGGTCTTCCAGTTCGTCCAGGATCAACTCGCCCCGGTCAAGCACGTATTTCCCGACCTCCGTCAACGCGAGGGTCGCGCCCCTGCGTTCGAACAGCTGAACGCCCAGTGACCTCTCCAGCTTGTGCACCGTGTAGCTGACCGCCGTGGGCACCCGGTGCAGCTGCTTGGCCGCCGCCGCGAAGCTCTTGGACTTGGCGACCGTCACGACGACGTGCAAGGACTCGGCGGTGATCAGCATGCCTGCGGGCCCAGGTTATCCACGATCAGGTTGGTGCCCGAAGGTGCCTCGTCATGAAGCCCCAGCAGCGTGTTGTGTGCGAGCGTGCTGCCTTGCACTGCACGAAGCTGTTGAACTCACCGCCCCACAAACCGCCCTCGGCGGCCGGCTGGACCGTCGACGCCAGAAAGCCGGCGGCGAATGCCGGCCCGCCGCGGCTGCCGGTGGCACAGCGGTTGGCCGTGGCGGTGCAGTTCTTCAGCAGCACGTGGCTGGCTGAGTTGAGCATGAAGCCGGCGACCGGTGCGTGCTGCCCGATGCCGTGGTTGCCGCTGGCGTGGCAGTTCTCGAGCACGGCACGGTTCACCGCGCGCCCGATGCGAAAACCGCAGGCTGTGAAATCCTTCATCGCGTCGCCGCAGGCTTCGCGGTTGGCGTTGAAGTTACCGTTGGCCTCGCAGTTCATCATCTCCAGATGCGCTGTGGTGGAGATGTTGAAGCCGCAGGCGCGGTGGCCTGTCAGCGTGTAGTTGCCATTGGCGCGGCAGTCGACAAACTTGTAGTTCTCGCCCCAGGCGAAGAATCCCGCCGGCTCACCGCCCGAACTGTTTTCGTGGGCCTCGCAATCGGCCACCAGCACATTGCGGCACATGACGAAGTCGATCCCGACGACGTTGAACTGCACGCCGCTGGGCTGCGGGCTGGAGTTCACGGTGCGGTTGAACACGCTGTGGCGGACCGTGACGTTGCGGCAGTTCTGCACCAGCGAGCCCAGCGTCACCACGTAGTCCAGGGCACTGGCGTTGTCGGTGCAGACGCAGTTGATGATGCGGATGTCGGTCGACCACGTGATCACCTCTTCCTGCGCTGCGCTGGTGCCGATGACGAACAAGCCGCCGTTGCGGCGCAGGAAGCTGGTGTCCACCACACCGTCGCCGCCGCAACCGTGGATGCGCAGGTCCAGCAGGTCGACCAGCACGCAGTCCTTCAGGCACACGCCCACGCCCTGAACATCGCGCACGCTGCCGTTCCTGATCGTCACGCCGGTGCGCCCGACAGCCCAGATGGCAACGTTGCCCGACACCACGTGGCCCTTGCAGGCCCGCTCGGTGTGGTTGTCGATCACCGGCCTGGGCGGATCGATCTGGCGCAAGGTGTGGCCGCCCAGGTCCAGCGTGACGTTGTCGCTGGCGATCGTGATCGCACGGGCGTTCGGATCGTCCGTCGTCCACGCGACGCTTTCAGTGAGCCGGTAGTGGCCGGGCTCGGTGATCACAAGGCCCTCGGCCAGGTCTTTCGCGGTGATGGTCTTCATGCAATCATGACCGGGTCACGAGCCAGGCGTTGCTCGGCATGCTTGAAGTACAGCTGCGAGTGGACGGCCTTCACATCGGGCTCGATCAGGCGCTGCCGCACGGCGACGATGCGTGGGTCGCGCAGCATGGGTGCAAACGCACTGTTCAGCTTGTGCACCATCGCGCACACCATGTAGCGCGCCATGGTGTCCTCTTCGCTCTCGCCGGGCTCGGGCACCTCAAGCCCTGCCACCGGCCCGCGCTCGCCGCAGCAGACGGCCAGCGACTCGGCGCACAAGGCAGCGCACTCGTGCGGCGACAGCAGATCGGGCACGATCAGGCAGCCGTCTCGCCGGTAGACCTCGACCGCAGTGTCCGTTTGGGCATTCATGGACGCGAGCCTAGCAGCTTGTGCACCCGCGTGGGCTACGGCTTTGGCTCAGCACCACTGCGCTGACGCGCTTCACGCAGCGCCACCAGGACACCCGAAGACAGGATCAGCAGGATGCCGACGCCTGATACCGCGGCAGGCACTTCGCCCCAGATGGTGAAGCCCCAGAACGCCGCCAGCACCAGCGCGGAGTACTCGAACGGCGCCACCAGACCGGCGGCGCTGGTGCCCAGGCCGTGCCGCAAGAGCTGCCGCAAGAGCTGCCGCAAGAGGCTGAGGCGCCCGCGCAGGCCGCGCCACCCGCCGAGCGCGAGGCGAGCGCGAGGCGGGCTGTACGCAGCATCGTCCGCTGCGGCTGAGCTGGGCGGCTCAAGCGCGTGTTCGAGATCGACATGGGGCACTGCCCGAACTGCGGTGGCGAACTGAAGATCATTGCCGCGATCCTGGACACACCTGAGGACCCGCATCAGCAGCGGCTCCGCTTGAACCCAGGTCAGACCTGCCGGCGTGACGGCTCGCGGACATGAAGAAACTTTGTATAGAGGTCGCGCGGTGGCGCAACAGAAATGGCCTTCATCATTTGCCCGACATTGCCTCGGTGGTAGGAACCATGGGTGATGACATGGAAGAGCATCTCTTCCCGGCTCATCGTGCCGGCGTCACCGTCGGTGAAGTGAAATGAGATTGGCTCATCGAGTTGATGCGCAGTGACAGTGCCGGCGTAGCCCTCAAACCAGGCATCAAGCTCTGCGACGGCAAATTGAAGCTCACCCAGGTCCGGTGTGGCTTCCGTGTTAGTGGCTGCATAGCCATGCGGCTCGCCCCGCAAGTGCGCCTGAAAGATCCGGTCCACAACATAGATGTGGTTGAGCATCCGAATCGCCATGTGAACCGATTCCGCGCCCTGTTCAGCAGCCACCGGAGCCAGCGCGTTGAACAACTCGTTGTTAGCCCAGGATTTCTGCGCGAACAGGGATTGAAGTGATTTTTTGGACATGGTGTGAAGATGGTTTTTGTTGGCAGGCTTGATCATCGTCGACAACAGCAGGGATCCTCGATCTTGGCGGTCTTGGCGGTCTTGGCGGTCTTGGCGCCAGCGCGCTCTGCGCCACTCTGGTCCACGCCACAGTCCTCGCAGCGCTGGGCCAGGCCGGCACCTTCCAGTCGTTCTCGCCGCTGTACGAGAAGCGTGCGCTGCGTCCGATCGCGGTCAACACGTCCACCCGCTCGCCGAAGCTGGCGGCTGCGCCGACGCTGGACTTCGCGCGTCGCCCCGGCGAAGACGCCGGAGCCGATCCTTGCGCGCATCGCCGACCTCGCCGTCGAGTTCGCCGATACCCCCGCGGGCTACAGTTCCGCGAACGCTCCGGCATCGCCAGGAAGCCGACGACGCACAAGGAGGAGCGGCGCATCGCCAGCGAGGATGCGCCGTTGTGGATCGAGCTGGCGCGCTCGCTGGGCATCACGCTCGACTGAGGGCGCGGCTGCCCTACTCCGGCGTATACCCCGCCGCCTTCATCGATGCGGTGAACGCCACCAGCGCCCGGTTCTGCCGATCGGTCAGTTCGGCAGGGGTCGAGGTCTGCACTTCCAGCCCGATTTCGACCAGTCGCTTGCGCAGGTCGGGCAGCGCGAGCACCTCGACCAGCTTGGCGTTCCACGCGGCGACGATGGCCGGGCTGGTCTTGGCTGGCAAATAGAACGAATAGAAGCCTTCGCTGGTCAGCTTCGGGTATCCGAGTTCGGCGACCGTGGGTAGGTCCGGCGCCGCGGTCGGCCGCTTCGTCCCTGACACCGCGAGGATCTTCACCTTGCCGGAGCGGTGGTGCTGCAGGAAGGACGTGACGCCGCCGCAACCGGCCGGAATGTGCACGGCCATGATGTCGTTCAGCAGCGGCCCGGTGCCTTTGTAGGGCACCGGTTCCAGCACGATCCCGAGCGCCTGGCCGAGTTCCACGCCGAAGAAGTGGGTTGTGCTGCCCATGGCTGCCGTGCCGAATGACGCGCCTTTGGGATTCTTTTTCAGCCAGGCGACGTATTCGGCGAGTGTCGAGGCATTGATGGCCGACGAAACCGCATAGACCGTCGCGACCGTCCCGGCGAGAGTCACCGGCAGCAGGTCGGTGTTCAGGTCGAAGGGCATCGACTTGCGCGTGGCAATTTGCTCGATGGTCGACACGCCCGGTGTGAGCAGGATCACCGAGCCGTCGGTGGGCGCCCCCTTCATCGCCGCAGGCGCGAGGATGCCACTTGCGCCGGGCTTGTTTTCGACCAGCACGCTCAGGCCGGAATGATCGCGCAGCTTGTCGGCGATCAGCCGTGCGATCACGTCGGTCCCGCCACCCGGTGCGTAGCCGACGAGCATCTTCAGGGCACCGCCGGGTAAACCTTGCGCGCGCGCCTGGGGCGCAGCCAGTGCCATGGCGGCCGCGCCTAGGGATGTCGACAGAAAGCGGCGTCTTTGAACGGTAGCGGTCACGAAGCGGAACTCCATGCAGGTCGTCGAGCCCGCCCCAGGCTACGGCGGAGTAACCGATCCTAACGGCCTGGCTCGCGACGAGAGTCCGTTGTGTGCCTGACCCGGTTCGCAAACTGCAACGGGCCCTGTTCGATCGCCTTGCGCCTGTCGTCCGGAACCGAAGGCAAGCCCCCGCCGGGTAACATTCCCAGCGGAGGCAACCCGGGCGCGAAGCAGCGCTCAACTGCCGTCAACCCGGGTGGCGGCAGTGAGCACGAGGCCGTGCCAGGAAACTGGCTTTCGATTCGCGGGCTCGGCAGCCAGGGCCGGATCACGGCAACACCCGGGAAGAGCCGGTATCGACAGCCGGCGCTGGCCACGGGCAGCTTCCGGACATCTTTCCTGACCATGCGCGCGCCGTCGGCGACCAGGAGCTAGCCACCCGAGTTTAGGCACCTGCAAGCAGGCAACCGCAGGTGGGCGCCCGACAGGGCGATTGCGAGGCCGTGCGCGGCTTGAGACCGTACGGGCTCACCATCTCGGGAGCGCATCGTGCAAGCCATCGGCCCGCCCAGCGGGCGCCCGATGGCGCGCCTGTTCACTACGGCGCCACCGCCCGGAACAGACCACGCTGTACCGCCTGGTGCAGCAGCACGCCGCGACCTTCATCGGCGAGGCACAGGCTGCTACCCATCCCACTGCGTCTATTGCTCGCAGCACAGCCAAAGCTGGTGACGCCCGTGCTGCAGGTGGCGCCGGGCTCAAGGCCGACGAGGCTGACAGCGACATGGCCGACAACGACGGTGATTCGGACGAGGCCCGCATGCTCAGGCCGCTGCAGGCCGCGGCGTGCACCTACGGGATCGCCTTCGGACCACGCGCCGGCCAGAACGTGCTGACGCTGCAAGGGGCTGAGCGTGGACATGGGCCCGTCCTTGCGGACGGGCCAGTGCCTCGCGAAGGGCTCGCGCCTGCAAGCGCGAGCGCGGGCTGCAAGCCATGCCCGGGGAGAAGGGCTTCAAGCAGATGCTCTGCGCTGACATCGACGGGTTCAGCCAGACGGCTTGTATCGCTGTCTGGCGTTCGGCAGACACAAGGCCCCTTCCGGGCCCTTGTGTCTGGCCTCACCCTGCACGCTGCGGTGCGCTGCGCGGCCAACGACCGGCAGGCGCTGGAGCAACTGTGCCCCTACATCACCCGCCCGGCACTGGCCAACGAACGGGTGCAAACCAACGCCGCAGGCCAAGTGGTGCTCAAGCTCAAAACCCCCTGGCGAGACGGCACGACGCACTTGGTGATGAGCCCGCTGGAGTTCATGCAGCGGCTGGCAGCGTTGGTGCCACGCCCGCGACTGCACTTGATCCGCTTCCATGGTGTGCTGGCTCCCAACGCCAAGCTGCGCGCGCAGGTGGTGCCGCAAGAGGTGCCGCAAGAGGTGCCGCAAGAGGCTGAGGTGCCCGCGCAGGCCGCGCCACCCGCCGAG
>RGQD01000380.1 GCA_010030205.1 Betaproteobacteria bacterium | reverse complement strand
GCAAATTCCTGCGCGATGAAGGCGTCGAATTGTGCCGGCGTCTGCGCTGCGGTCTCCATGCCCAGGCCGTCGAACCTGGCCTTGACCTCGGGCAGCGCCAGTATCTCGGCGACGTCGGCCGCGAGCTTGCGGGCGATCGCGTCAGGCACCTTGGCTGGCAACACGAAGCCGAACCAGGAGCCAACCTCGAAGCCCGGCAGCCTGCCCGCCTCGGCGACCGTGGGCAGCGTCGGCAGCGCGGTCGACCGGGTGGCGGTGGTCACCGCCAGCGCGCGCAGCTTGCCGGCCTTGATGTGAGGCCCAGCCAACGCGGCGGTCAGCGGCATCATCGTCACGCGCCCGGCCAGCAAGTCGTTCATCGCCTCGGGCTGACCTTTGTAAGGCACATGCGTGAGCTTGATGCCTGCGCTCTGGGCCAGCAGTTCGCCCGACAAGTGGTTGGACGTGCCGATGCCCGCGCTTGCATAGGTCAGCGGCGCCGGACTGCTCTTGGCCAGCGCCAGCAGTTCGGCCAGGGTATTGGCCGGCAGGTCCGGGTGGACGACGACGACGTTCGGGATCGCGCCGAAGCCAGCGACGGCGCGGAAGTCGCGCAAAGGGTCCCAGCTCAAGCCCTTGATCAGGCTGGGTGCGACCGCGTGGCTGGGGCTCACGCACAGCAGCGTGTAACCGTCGGGCGCCGATTTGGCGACAAAGTCGGTACCGATCGATCCGCCCGCCCCGGCCTTGTTCTCGACCACCACCGCCTGACCGTATCGGGCCGACAGGCGCTCGCCGACGACGCGGGCCACCGAGTCGACCACGCCGCCAGCGGTGAATGGCACGACGATGCGCAGCGGCTTGTTCGGGAAGCTCTCGGCTTGCGCCAACGCGACGTTCGCAAAGAGCAGGGACAGCGCCGCCACGCAGGCGGCAATCAGGGTTCGGATCAAGGTCATCAATAGTCTCAAGTAAATGTGGCTTGGCGGCTTAACCCCGACGGGGGGTGGCCGGCGTCGGCCGGCCTCGGGGCGCACAGGTGCTGCGCGAGTCGGCCGGGGCCAAGTGCGCGCTGGGGCGCGCTCAAAGCGCGTGGCAATGCCGCGTTGACTCAATAGTCGACCAGCGAGCCGTCGCGCAAGCAGGGGTTGCGCTCGGCGCTGCGCGCGCGTCGCACCAGGTCGCGGCCGATCACGGTCTTGTGGACCTCGCTCGCGCCTTCGCCGATCTGGTTGAGCTTGGCATCGCGGAAGAAGCGCTCGAGCGGAAAGTCCTGCAAGTAGCCACGACCACCGGTCAGCTGCAGCGCATCGGTCACGACCTTCATGCACAGGTCGGTGGCCTGCATCTTGGCCATCGACGCGAAGATCGCGACATCGGCGTCGCCGCGGTCGTACTTTTCGGCGGTCAGCGTGAGCAGTGCGCGCGACGATTCGACCTGGGTCAGCATGTCGGCGAGCATCCACTGCACGCCTTGGTGCCCGCCCAAGGGCTTGCCGAAGGTGTTGCGGTCGGTGGCGTACGCGGCGGCGATCTCGACCGCGCCGATCGCCCGGCCCAGTGCCATCGCGGCGTGGCCGATGCGCGCGCGCAGCAAGGCGTCTTGCGCCAGGCTGAAACCCTCGCCCTCGGCGCCCAAGCGATGGCTGGCGGGCACTTGCACGCCGTCGAAGCGCAGCGACGAGATCGGCACGCCGTACCAGCCCAGCTTGCCGACTTCGGGGCCGACATCGAACCCGGCGGCGCCCCGAGGCATCAACACCGCGATGAAGCTGGCAGCGTCTTCTTCGGCCCGACCGACGACGACGAACCAGTCCGCGGTGCTGGCGCGGGTGATGAACTTCTTCGCGCCGTTGACGACATAGCCATCAGCCGAGCGCCGCACTGTGGTCTGCAAGCCACGAACGTCCGAGCCCGCGCCGGGCTCGGTCAGCGCGAAAGCCGACTGCAGCTCGCCGCTGCACAGCTTGGGGACGAGCTGCTGCTGGATCGCGTCGGATGCGCCCGCGACGATCGCCCGGCTCGACAGATCGGTGCCGGTGACGATCGACGCCGCCGTGCTGCAGACCCGCGCGAGTTCTTCGATGATGCGGATGCGCAGCACCTGGCGGGCGTCGCTGCCGCCATAGGCCTTGGGAAAAGCGGTGGCGACGATGCCCTCGCGCGCCAGCAGCCTGAAGGTGTCCCAGGCGAAGACGTCCTGGCGGGCGACCTCGGCGGCCTGTGGTCCGAAGTGGCTGCGGCACAGGCCGCGCAGGCGTTCGATCAACTGCTGCTCATCGTCGGCCAGTGCGCGCAGAAAATGGTCGCCGAACAGTCGGGGCTTGTGTGGGCTTGGATTCATCGGGGCTCTTCAAGGTCGCAGAGGGCACCATCATCGCCACTGCAGGCCGCGGCGTCGAGTTTTGTTGCGACAGGCGAAGTGCCGGATGTGTTCAGATACGGCGCCATTAGCGCTATTACCGCCATTACCGCCATTACCGGCATTCCCGCCACTACCGCTGCCAAGGCCAAGACCCAGGCCTAAGATCGCCATGCCCAAGATCACCCTGCCCACCTCGATGCCTGCCCTGATGCCCAAAACCGCTGCCCGCGTGCCCGCGACCTTTTCCGCGTTGCGGACCCATATGATCGACGGCCGAACCGAGAGCCGGATCGAGCAACTCGGGCTAGACGACCTGTCGCCCGGAGAGCTGGTGGTCCGCACCCGGTATGCCGGGGTGAACTACAAGGACGGGCTGTCTCTGCACGGCCAGGCCAAGATCATCAGCGCGTTCCCGCGCGTGGCCGGCATAGAACTGGTCGGCGAAGTGGTCGACGCCAACGCGCCAGGCTGGGCTGCCGGGCAGACTGTGCTGGTGCACGGCTTCCAGACCGGGATCGCCCACGACGGTGGCTTTTCAAGCTACGTCCGGGTGCCCGCAGGCCATGCCCAAGCGCTGCCCGAAGGCCTGACGCCGCATGAGGTTGCAGTGCTCGGCGTGCCGGGCTTCAGCGCTGCGATGGCGCTGGAGCGTTTCGAAGAGATGGGCGTGACGCCAGCGTCAGGCCCGATCGCGGTCAGCGGCGCTGGCGGCGCGGTCGGTCTGATGAGCATCGCGATCCTGAGCCGCGCCGGCTACCGCGTCGCGGCAATCACGCGACGCATGGATCTCGCTGACGGCTTGCGGCTGGCCGGCGCTGCCGAGGTGATCGACGCCACAGTGCTGGCGCAGCCGCAGCGCCCGCTCGAGAAACCCCGCTTCGCCGCCGCGATCGACAACGTCGGCGGTGCGATGCTGTCCTGGTTGCTGCGGACCATGCAAGACGGCGGCTGCGTGGCCTCGGTCGGCAACGCGGCGGGCAACAGCTTCGAAGGCAGCGTGCTGCCCTTCATCATGCGAAGGGTGCAGCTGTTCGGCATCGTTGCCAACGCCCCTTGGCCGCAGCGCCACAGACTATGGGCCCGACTGGGCAGCGACTGGAAGCCTGACTTCGACAAGCTGCTGCCGCATGTTGCCCATATCGGTCTGGCCGAGCTGATGGCGCACAGCGCGAGCCAACTGCAAGGCAGGACGGCAGGCCGGGTGTTGGTGAGCTTCGAGACGTGATAACGCAGCGCAGCCTGAGCACATTGCCCGAGCGCTGCGCCAGGGCCGAATCATCAGCGCCGGCTGAATCCGGCCAGCCCAGCCCGGCCTTCAACAGGCCGTGCGACGCGTACTCCCGGGCACCAAGGCCTGGTCTACACCCAGGTGTCATTCGAGCCAGCGTGATGGTGACGATGCTTGGTCACCTCAGTACTTGCAAGGGTTGCGCTCAGGTCTTCACTGCGTTCAAACGCAGCGTCAAGACTCGCTTGCCCACACCCAAATTCGTTCCATAAATGCGCTGCCGAGATCGGCACCGGCGCGCTGGGTTGAACGCTCATGCCGCGTCGCTGCGCCAGGGGACCTTCACGGCCATGAGGCGTTCGAGCCCTTGATTGAGGCTGGGTGGCGCGTCGAGCATTGCACTGAACCGTCTGAATTCGTCGTCGTCCAGATTGAAAAAGACCTGGTCCAGCACCACCGCTCGTGCGCGGTCGCAAGCGGCTTCGAGCATGAAGTCCGAACGGTTCTTGCCCAGCAGGCTGGCAGCGTGATCAATCAAGTCACGCTGAGC
>RGQD01000379.1 GCA_010030205.1 Betaproteobacteria bacterium | reverse complement strand
CTGCGGGCACTGGCGGCAGCGGCTTGCCCGGCGCAGACCGCCAGCGGCCGTCGTAATGGGTCTTCTCGCCTCGCTCGCGCTGGGCTTCGCGCATCGCGTCAAGCTCCTCGGGCGTGCAGTAACAGCGATAGGCGGTGCCGGCGGCCAGCATCTGCTCGACCACGGCGTGGTAGCGCGCCAGCCGCTGCATCTGGTAGATCGGCCCTTCGTCATAGCCCAGCCCGAGCCAGCGCATCGAGTCGAGAATCTGGCTGACCGAGTCCTGGGTCGAACGCGCAACATCGGTGTCCTCGATGCGCAGCACAAACTCGCCGCCAAAGTGTCGGGCATAGGCCCAGGAGTAGAGCGCCGTGCGCGCCGTTCCCAGGTGAAGAAAACCGGTCGGCGACGGCGCGATGCGGGTCCGCACAGGACGAGTCGGGTTCATCACAGCGTCACCAGGCCCCGCAGCAGGTCGGTCTTCAAATCCTCGACATCGTCGAGTCCGACCGCGACCCGGATCAAGCCCTGCGCAATGCCTGCGGCCTGGCGCTGGACCTCGGTCAGCCTGCCGTGTGAGGTGCTGGCCGGGTGGGTGATCGTGGTCTTGGTGTCGCCCAAATTGGCCGTGATCGAGCAGACCTGGGTGTGGTCGATCACGGCAAAGGCATTCGCCCGTGCCGCCACCGCGCCCTCGCCTCGGACCACAAAGCTCAACACCGCACCCCCAAGACCGGCTTGCTGGGCCATCGCCAGCGCATGTTGTGGATGCGAGACCAGCCCAGGGTAATAGACCCTCGCGACCTGCACTTGTGACTCCAGCCAGGTCGCCAGCTGCAAGGCGCGTGCACTTTGCTCGCGCATTCGGATCGCCAGCGTCTCCATGCCCTTGAGCACGACCCAGGCGTTGAACGGCGACAAGCTCAGGCCGCAAGATCGCATCACCGGCACAAACTTCTGCTCGACCATCTCGGCCGATCCGCAGATCGCGCCGGCGATCACCCGTCCCTGGCCATCGAGGTACTTGGTGCCGGAATGGATGATGAAATCGGCGCCGTATTCGGCCGGTCGCTGCAGCGCCGGCGAGCAAAAGCAGTTGTCCACCGCCAGCCAGGCACCGCAGGCATGGGCGATCTCGGCCAGCGCGCGGATATCGCAGACCTCGGTCAGCGGATTGCTCGGCGTCTCGGCGAACAGCAAGCGGGTGTTGGGCTGGATCGCTGCGCGCCACTCGGCCAGATCGGTCTGCGAGACAAAGCTGCTCTGCACGCCGAATTTTCCGAACTCGCTCTGCAGCAGCTTGATGGTCGAACCGAACACGCTGCGCGAGCACACCACATGGTCACCGGCCTTGAGCAGCCCCATCACCAGCAGCATGATCGCAGCCATGCCGCTGGCCGTGGCGATGCAGCCGCTGGTGCCTTCGAGCGCGGCCAGGCGCCGCTCCATCATCATCACCGTCGGATTGGAAAATCGGCTGTAGGTGAAAGCCTCTTCCTCGTTGGCAAAGCGCGCGGCGGCCGTGGCGGCGTCAGGCTGGACGAAGCTGCTGGTCAGAAACAGCGCCTCGCTGTTTTCACCCCAGACCGTGCGCGGCAAGCCTTCGCGCACCGCCAGCGTGTCGGGCCTGGCATCAGCCGGTAAGGCGACGCGGGGAATTTTCTTGGGGTCTTGTGGTTTCATGCTCATCATGTGTCAGCCCGGCTTTGCAGCGTCAGGCGGGTTCGGTCACTGCTGTCTTCGTCTTGCAGACGGGCCTCGGTGCGCTGGGTTTCGATCGCCGCAAAATCGGCCAGGCTGATGTCGCCGGTGATGTAGTGGCCATCAAAGCAACTCGCCTCAAAGCCCTGTATCGCCGGGTTGAGGGCCCCGACGACGCGCTTCATCACGTCGACGTCTTGATAGATCAGCGCATCGGCACCGATGAACTCGCGGATCTGCTCCTGCGTGCGGCCGTGGGCGATCAGCTCCTCGGGCGTGGGCATGTCGATGCCGTAGACATTGGGGTAGCGCACCGGCGGCGCTGCCGAGGCCATGTAGACGCGGCGCGCACCGGCCTCGCGCGCCATCTGCACGATCTCCTTGCTGGTGGTGCCGCGAACGATCGAGTCGTCGACCAGCAGCACATTGCGGCCCTTGAACTCGACGCCAATCGCATTGAGCTTCTGGCGCACACTCTTTTTGCGCGCCTGCTGGCCCGGCATGATGAAGGTGCGGCCGACATAGCGGTTCTTCACGAAGCCCTCGCGGTAGGGCTTGCCGATTTTTTGCGCCAACTGCATCGCCGATGGTCGGCTCGACTCGGGGATCGGGATCACCACGTCGATATCACTGGGCGGCATGGTGTTGATCACGCGCTGCGCCAGACTCTCGCCCAGGTTCAGGCGCGCCTGGTAGACCGAGATGCCGTCGATCACCGAATCGGGCCGCGCCAGGTAGACATATTCGAACATGCAGGGATGCAGCGACGGCGCCTCGGCGCACTGCTGGCTGTGCAGCTGACCGGCGGTATCGATGAAGATCGCTTCGCCCGGCGCCACGTCGCGCACCACCTGGTGACCTGTGCCTTCGAGCGCCACCGTTTCGCTGGCCAGCATCACGGTCTTGCCGCCGCCCTCGGCGGCCGACAACTCGGCCTCGCCAAAGACCAGCGGCCGGATGCCATAGGGGTCGCGAAACGCCAGCAGACCGTAGCCTGCGATCAGCGCGATCACCGCATAGGAACCTCGGATCCGCCGGTGCACAGCCCGCACCGCGCGAAACACCAGGTCTGGCGTCAGCGGCACGTCGCGGCCGGCAAGCTCCATCTCGTGTGCCAGCACATTGATCAGCACCTCGGTGTCACTGCCGGTGTTGATGTGGCGACGGTCGACATCGAACAACTCTTGCTTGAGCGCATGGGCATTGGTCAGGTTGCCGTTGTGCACCAGCACGATGCCGTAAGGCGCGTTGACGTAGAAGGGCTGGGCCTCTTCCTCGTTGAAAGCATTGCCAGCGGTCGGGTAGCGCACCTGACCCAGGCCGACGCTGCCAGGCAGCGCGCGCATGTTGCGGGTCCGAAACACGTCCTTGACCATGCCGCGGGCCTTGTGCATGAAGCACTGCGTGCCCTGCATCGTGACGATGCCGGCGGCATCTTGTCCGCGGTGCTGCAGCAGCAGCAGCGCGTCGTAGATCAACTGGTTGACCGGCGCTTTGGAGATCACGCCAACAATGCCGCACATGATGGGGGAGTCCTGGGAATACGAGATGAAAGAGTCAGTCCGGGCCGAATGCCTTGGCCCGTCAAACCGGGAAGTGGCGGGCCATCTCGGCCGGCAACAGGGGTTTGAGCCCCAGCAGCACCTGACCCAGCCAGGCCGCACCCTGCGATGCCTGCCAAGGCGGCGAGCGCAGGACAGGTGTGAAGGCCACGATGGTCGCCAAAACCAGCAACAAGGCCGAACCGCGCAACAGGCCGAAGCCAGCACCGAGCAATCGGTCGATCAAGGTCAGCGGTGTGGCATGCAGACCCATCCGAACCAGCTTGGCCAACAGTGACCAGGCGATCAGCACGCCGACAAAGCTCAGCACAAAAGCCAGCCCCTGGTGCAAGGCCGTGCCTGGCGAACCGATCGGCAAATAAACCGCCACCTGGGGTGAAAACATCTGCGCCACGACATAGGCCACGACCCAGCCGACCAGCGACATCAACTCGAAAACCAGACCGCGCCAAAGACCCACGAGCACCGACAAGGCCAGCACCGACAACAGCGCCCAGTCGACCCATCCCAACGCAGGCTCGAAGGTCACAGCGTGAGGATCGCCGCCGGCAAACCGGCGGCCCGGATCCGTGCTGCAGCCTTGTCAGCATCGGCCCGATTGTCGAACGGCCCGACCCGAACCCGGGTGCGCTTGCTGCCCTCGACCTCGATCACCTGGGTATAGGTCTTCAAGCCCAGCTTTTCGAGCTTCTGACGCACCTCGGCGAGCTTGCCGGCATCGGCAAAAGCGCCCACCTGCACCACCACACGAGCGCTGGGGGCGCTGGATGCGCTGGTCTCGCCGTCGAGCAGCGCACGGGCCCGGCCACCATCGTCAGCAGGCTTGGGTGCGGCCGGCAGTGGCTTGGCAGGCACCAGGCTCACCGCCGACGCTGGCTTGGGCGCGGATTTGGCGCTTG
>RGQD01000378.1 GCA_010030205.1 Betaproteobacteria bacterium | reverse complement strand
GCCCAGGTGGTGGCCCTGACCACCGAGCAGGTGCCCGCCTTGACGACAGGCCAGGTGAGCACGGGCCTGAGCACGGCTCAAATTGCGGTGATTCAGACGCAAGACATAGCGGCACTCAGCACAGCACAAACTGCTGCTTTGACGACTGCACAAGTTGCCCTGGGTCTGGGTACCGCCCAAGTTGCGGCCATGCAGACTTTGGACCTCGCGGCCCTGAAGACCACCCAGGTCGCGGTCTTGACCATAGCCCAGGTAAGCCAGGGCCTGAGCACCAACCAACTTGCCGAGGGTTTGTCTGCCAGCCAGATTTCGGCCTTGACCACCGCCGTCATTGCGGCGCTGAAAACGGCGCAGGTGAATGCGCTGACCACAGCTCAACTTGCCTTGGGCCTGAGCACCAACCAGGTAGTTGCGCTGACAACCGCAGCCATTGCGACACTGGGCAACAACGAAACAGACACGGGCCAGCGCAAACAAGTGTTCTTGGCGACCGCCCAAATCGCCGCGCTGACCACAACGCAAGTGAACCAGGGCCTGAGCACAGCCCAGGTGGCGGCGCTGACGACGGTGCAAGTGGCAGCCCTAACATCAGCCCAGGTGGCCCAAGGCTTGAGCACCACCCAGATTGCAGCGCTTGAAGCACAAGACATAGCCGCACTGACCACCGCCAACCTGCTGGCCTTGACCACCGACCAAGTCCGCCAAGGCCTGACCACCACGCAGGTGGCGGCCCTGACCACGGGCCAAGTCGCGACCCTGACCACCGCGCAGGTGGCTCAGGGCCTGACGACTGCGCAAGTGGCCGCCATGGAGACAGTGGATGTTGCCGCCCTCAAGACCTACCAAATCGCCGCCCTGACCACGACGCAGGTGGCCCAGGGCTTGACGGCGAGCCAAATTGCCCAAGGCCTGTCGACCAGTCAGGTTCGGAGCTTGACAAGCGCTGGCATTGCAGCGCTGACCACGACCCAGGTCGATGCCTTTAGCACGGCCCAATTGGCGCAAGGCCTGAGCACCGGCCAAGTGGCGGCCTTGACGACGGCAGGTATTGCCAGGCTGGGCGTGGTAGCAGACTTCAGCTTGCTGATGAAGCAGGCCTTCCTGAGCACCGCCCAGGTAGCCGCACTGACCACCACGCAGGTGAACCTGGGCCTATCCACCGACCAAGTGGTGGCCCTGACCACTGCCCAGGTGGCGGCCTTGACATCGGCCCAGGTTGCCCAGGGCTTGTCAACCGCCCAAGTGGCGGCGATGCAGACGCAAGACATTGCTGCGCTGACAACAGCCAATGTGCTTGCCTTGACCACAGCCCAAGTGCGCCAAGGCCTGACCACCGACCAGTTGGTTGGCCTCTCAACTGCCCAAGTGGCGGCCCTGAGCACTGCGCAGATCAACCAGGGCTTGGCCGCAGCACAGTTAGCCGCCCTTGAGACGCGCGATGTAGCGGTGTTGACCACGGCCCAAGTGCTGGCCCTGGGCACCGAGCAAATTGCCCTGGGCCTGAGCACCGAGCAGGTGGTGGCTTTGACAACGGGCCAGATCGCCGTATTGACCACGGCCCAAGTGGCCCAAGGCCTGTCCACAAGGCAAATTGCCGCGATGGAGACGCGCGATGTAGCAGCCATGACCACCGCCAGCATCGCGGCGCTGACCACGGCACAAATTAACCAGGGCCTGACCACGGCCCAAGCAGCAGCGCTGACCACGGAACAAATTAGCCAGGGCCTGAGCGGTGCCCAAATTGCGGTCATCACGACGGCCGGCATCAGCGCCTTGACGACTTCTCAAGTGCGCCTGGGCCTGACTACAGCCCAGGTCGCAGCTCTGACCACGGCTCAGGCCGCAGCCCTGACCACCACCCAGGTGAACCTGGGCCTGCGCACAGACCAAGTGGTGGCCTTGAGCACCGCCCAGGTTGCTGCATTGACGTCGGCCCAGGTGGCCCTGGGCCTGGGCACTGCCCAAATTGCGGCGATGCAGACGCAGGACATCGCCGCGCTGACAAACATCAACCTGGCGATTTTGACCACCGCCCAAGTGCGCTTGGGCCTGCGCACTGAGCATCTTAAAGCACTGACTACGGCTCAGGTAGAGGCGCTGACCACGGCCCAGGTGGCCCAAGGCCTCACAAACGAACATATTGGGCAAGGCCTCTCGACGACCCAACTGGTGGCCATGGAGACCCGAGATATTGCTGCTCTGACCACGGTCCAAGTCAAACTGGGCCTCACCACAGACCAGATTGTTGCCCTGACGACCGCCCAGGTTGTGGCACTGAGCGCGGCGCAAATCGGCCAGGGCTTGTCCGAGGTGCAGGTGGCGGCTTTTGAGACCGGTGACATCGGGGTACTGACCACAAGCCAAATCGCGCAGGGCCTGACCACGGCCCAAGTGGCGGCCTTGACCACGGCCCAGGTTCAGCAGGGCCTGACTACCGCCCAAATTGCGCAGGGGCTGAGTACGGCCCAAGTGGCGGCCCTGGAGACTCAAGATGTTGCGGTGCTGACCACAGCTGGTGTGAGCGCCCTGACCACGGCACAAGTGAGCCTGGGCCTGAACACCAGGCAAGTGGTGGCACTGACACCAGTTCAGGTGAACCTGGGGCTGACCACCACCCAAGTGGTCGCCTTGACTACGGCGCAAGTGGCAGCACTGACCACAGCGCAACTCGCCCAGGGCATGACAACTGCGCAGTTGGTGATCCTGGGCACGGCACAGGTTGCCGCCTTGACCGGGACGCAGCTTGCGCAAGGCCTCTCCACCGCCCAAGTTGCGGTGATGGAGACCCAAGATATTGCGGCGCTGACAACCGCCAGCGTGGCGGCCATGACCACCAGCCAGGTGAACCTGGGCCTGAGCACCGCACAGGTGGTGGCCCTGACGACGGCGCAGGCCGCCGCACTGACCACGATGCAAGTCGCCCAGGGTCTGAGCACCAGCCAAGTCCTTGCCTTGGAGACGCGTGACCTGGCTGCCATGCAGACAGCTCAAATCGAGGCGCTAACCCCCTCGCAGGTCGCGGCCATGAGTACATCGCAAGTGCGACTGGCGCTGTCGACCAGCCAGATTGCGGCCATCACCACCGGGGGCATCGCCGCGCTGACCACTGCCCAGGTGGATGCCCTGAGCACGGCTCAATTGGCCGACGGCCTGACCACCGGCCAAGTGGCGGCCTTAACGACGGCGGGCATTGCCACGCTGAGCCGGCCCGCAGCCGATGCCATAGGTACGACGCTTGCCACGGTGATGAAGCAAGCCTGGCTGACCACGGCCCAGATAGCAGCCCTGACCACAGAGCAAGTGAAACTGGGCTTCTCCACGGCCCAAGTGGCGTACTTGGGCACGGCACAGTTGGCGGTGTTCACCACAGCGCAGGTCGCCCAGGGCCTCACTACCGCCCAAATTGCGGCAATTGAGACGAGACAAATTGCCGCGCTGACCAAAGCCAACGTGGCGGTGCTGACAACCGCGCAACTGCGCCAAGGCTTCACGACCGGCCAAGTGGTGGCCCTGACAACCGCCCAAGCGGCAGCGCTGCTGGCGCACCAAGTGGCCCAGGGCCTGACCACCGCCCAGGTTGCCGTGCTGGAGACCGCCGACATAGCGGCACTGAGCACCGACGCGCTGAGTGCCCTGACCACGAGCCAAGTGCAGTTGGGCCTGACCACCGCCCAAGTTGTGGCCCTGACCACAGAGCAGGCTGCAGCGCTGACCACGGCACAAATCAGCCAGGGGCTGTTGACAGCCCAGGTGGCGGTCATGGAGACCCGCGATGTGGCCGCGCTCACCACTGAGGGCATCGCTGCCCTGACCACCACCCAGGTGGCCCAGGGCCTGACCACAGCCCAGGCGGCTGCCTTGACCACGGCACAAATTAACCAGGGCCTGAGCACTGCCCAGGTGGTCTCGCTGACCACCGAAAACACCAGTGCTTTGACGCCGGCCCAAGTAAGCCAAGGCCTCACCACCAGCCAAGTTAGGGCGTTGACCACCGCTCAATGGGCTGCCATGACCTCGGCCCAAGTGGCCGCACTGACGACTGAGCAGGTCGCCGCCCTGGAGATCCCAGACCTCGCTGCGCTGACCACAGCCAATGTGGCGGCGCTGACCACAGCGCAAGTGGCGCAGGGCCTGACCACCGCGC
>RGQD01000377.1 GCA_010030205.1 Betaproteobacteria bacterium | reverse complement strand
TCTTTTCCTCGCGCGCGACAGCGTCCGAAATCTTCTTGTTGTACCCGGCCAGGTTGCGAACGCCCAGCTTGCTCATCAGCTTGTAGCGCCGCTCCATCTCGCCGACGCACCAGTTCAGCGCGTTGGCGGCCTGTTTCATGTCGGTGACCACCGGACACAGCAGGTGCGGAATGCCCTCGTAGACGCTCATCTCGAGCATCTTGGGATCGATCAGGATCAAGCGCACATCGCGCGCTTCGGCCTTGTAGAGCAGCGAGAGGATCATCGCGTTGATACCGACCGACTTGCCCGAACCCGTGGTGCCGGCGACCAGGCAATGCGGCATCTTGGCCAGGTCGGCCACCACGGGCAAGCCGATGATGTCCTTGCCCAGGCCCATCGTCAGCGGCGATGTGGCGTCGTGGTAGACCTGCGAGCCCAAGATCTCGGCCAAACGGATCATCTGGCGCCGCGCGTTGGGCAACTCCAGCGCCATCGTCGTCTTGCCAGGAATGATCTCAACCACCCGGATGCTGACCAGCGACAGCGAGCGCGCCAAGTCCTTGGCCAGGTTGACCACTTGCGAGCCCTTGACCCCGGTGGCCGGCTCAATCTCGTAGCGGGTGATCACCGGGCCCGGTGAGGCCGCGACCACATGGACCTCGACGCCGAAGTCGCGCAGCTTCTTCTCGATCATGCGCGAGGTCATCTCGACCGACTCGGGTGTGACCGAATCAACCCGGCTGGTCGGCGCAGCGTCGAGCAAGTCCACCTGAGGCAACCGGGTGTCACTCAACTCGGCAAACAAGGGCTTTTGGCGCTCCTTGGCGACACGGCTGCTCTTGGGGACTTCGACCATCGGCGGCTCGAAGACGATCGGCAAGTGAACCTCGACCTCGACACGATCTTCCTCGACCACTTGCTCGCGCTCCCGCGTCAACACCTCGGCGATGCGCAAGTCATGCTTGACTTCGCGGGCCTTGGACTGAGCCTGCCACAAACTCTCGATCGCTTGCCCCAGCCGGTCTGCGACACGGGCCCAGGAAAACCGCAGCGCCAGTGACAGACCCAGCACCAGCGCAGCGATCCACAGCACGCCTGAGCCCGCGAAACCCAGCCACCTCATCGACAGCGGGCCGACTGCCGCACCCATCATGCCTCCGGCCTGGCCGCCAGGCAATCCAGCGTCGAGCCGATACAGCCGGGTCCACTCTAGGCCACAACAGGCCGTCAGCAGCAAGACCACCCCGAACCAGAACAAGCCCCGGCTCAAGGCCGGCTCGCCGCCTGCAGCCCGGCCACGCAGCCAAAGCGCCAAATCGGCGAGCCACACCCGAAGGCCCACCAGCATCAACACCCACACCGAGCGCCCGAACGAGAACAACGCGATGTCAGACACCCAAGCCCCGGCCAGACCGACTTTGTTGGCGATGGCCGCGCCACTGCCCGAGGTCGAGAAACCAGGGTCGCTGGCACGGTGAGTGACCAAAGCCAGCAGCAACAGCAGCCAGATCAAACCGCCGCCCAGCAACAGCACCTGCAAGCGCCAGCGCGGCGGCCCGCCGGCTGGTGCAGCACTTTGCACCGTGTCGGTCCGAGCTTGGGCGCCATCGACCCCCAAAAATCCGAGCGAAAAAGTCATGCCCGAGATTGTGGCCTATCAGCCCCACCGCCCAAGCGGCTTGCATCAGTCCAGGCCAGCGCTCACATCATCTGCGGCGCAGGCTCCTTGATCTGCACCGATCCATTCTCCAGCGTCTCGATGACACCACGACCCTCCAGGTCCTTCATCACGCGGCTGACCATCTCGCGCGAAGCGCCCACCACCTTGGCCATGTCCTGGCGCGAAACCTTGCCACGCACGGTCTTGACGCCGTCGATGTCCTCGGCCATCTCGAGCAGCGTTCGCGCAACCCGGCCGTAGACGTCGAGCAAGGCCAGCGATTCGATCTGCCGATTGGCGTGGCGCAAGCGTCGAACCAGGCCGCGCAGGATCGCGTAAGACAGCGACGAGTTGTCGGGCAACACACGCGCAAAATCGCTGCGGCCCAGCACCAGCACGTCAGTCTGGACTTCGCAGCGCACGGTGGCTGAGTGCGGCTCGTTGTCGATCATGCTCATCTCGCCGACATAATCGCCCGACTCGAGCACCGCCAGGATCACCTCGCGACCCCGGGCGTCTGAGGTCAGCACCCGGGCCCGACCATTGAGCAGGATGAACAAGGTGTTGCTCTTGCGGCCCTGCTCTACCACCAACTCGCCACGCCGGAGCTTGCGCTTGACAACGCTGTCAGCAATCAATTGGGCCTGATCGTTGGTGAGCATCGAGAACAATGGCACGCGTCGGATCAGATCTAGGTTGGTCAACATGGACATGAGGGATTCCCTTATTTGAAATATTGTGTTGGCTGCATCATCCCGACAAATCGGCCCGTCGGTTGACAAAATTCGATGCGATTTCGTGCGAACTGCCTGGTTTTCAAGTCCAAGGGTAGCGCCCAGCCCGACCCTGACCCCCATGGGACAATTCGGCCATTGGACTGGCCGCTGTTCGGCCAACAGACCTCACCCTAACCCGAATTCATCATGAGCTCACCCATCCTCCACGCCCAAGTGCTGATCCTGGGCTCCGGCCCTGCCGGCTACACCGCAGCGGTCTATGCCGCTAGAGCAAACCTCAAGCCGGTGCTGATCACCGGCATGGCCCAAGGTGGTCAGCTGATGACCACCACCGAGGTCGACAACTGGCCCGCCGACGTGATGGGGGTTCAGGGGCCGGAACTGATGCAGCGCTTTCAGCAACATGCCGAGCGCTTCGACACCGAGATTGTGTTTGACCACATCAACGCGGTGGACCTTTCAAGCAAGCCGTTCAAGTTCACCGGTGACAGTGGCCAGTACAGCTGCGACGCGCTGGTGATCGCCACCGGCGCCTCTGCCAAGTACCTGGGACTGCCGTCGGAGGAGGCTTTCATGGGCCGCGGCGTCAGTGGCTGCGCCACCTGCGACGGCTTCTTCTACAAAGGCGACATCGTGGCGGTCGTCGGTGGCGGCAACACCGCCGTCGAAGAAGCGCTCTACCTGTCCAACATCGCCAGCAAGGTGCACCTGGTACACCGGCGCGACAAGTTTCGCGCCGAACCGATCATGATCGACAAGATGCACGAGAAGGTTGCCGCCGGCAAGATTGAGCTGCACCTATTCCAGACTCTCGACGAAGTGCTGGGCGACGCCAGCGGCGTGACCGGTGTGCGACTCAAGAACGTCCGCAGCGGTACGACCGAGGATCTGACGCTCAAGGGCTGTTTCATCGCCATCGGCCACCAACCCAACACCGACTTGTTCAAAGGCCAGTTGGAGATGAAGGACGGCTACATCGTCACCCGCACCGGCTTGAATGGCTTTGCGACGATGACCAGCGTGCCAGGCGTCTTTGCGGCCGGCGACGTGCAGGACCACATCTATCGCCAGGCCATCACTTCGGCCGGTACAGGCTGCATGGCGGCACTGGACGCACAGCGTTTCCTGGAGCAGCAAGTCTGAACAGCTAGAGCCGGCTATTTTCTGGCTATAATCGCCGTCTTTGCCTCAGGTGGCTGCGGGCCTTGATCGATCCAGATCAAAACCGTGCCACTGGCGGCTGAAAAGCGTAGACGGTTCGTGGAGTAAGCGAGCGTCAAACAGGCATCTACTCAGGCGGTTACCCCGGACCCCGGTTCACCCCCCTGCGCTGGTTGCCTGGCCTGCAACAGTCAAGATTTTCGGAGAAGCGTCATGGCACGCGTCTGTCAAGTCACGGGCAAGCGCCCGATGGTGGGAAACAACGTCTCCCACGCCAACAACAAGACCAAGCGTCGCTGGTTGCCCAACCTGCAATACCGCCGATTCTGGGTCGAGAGCGAAAATCGTTGGGTGCGCCTGCGCATCACCAACGCTGCGCTGCGCCTGATAGACAAGGTCGGCATCGACCAGATCGTGGCCGATCTGCGCGCCAAACACGCGCTCTGATCGCCGTCCCCATCCACAGCAAACCCGGAGCACGACATGGCATCCAAAGGCGGACGTGAAAAGATCAAGCTGGAATCCTCTGAGGGGACCGGCCACTTCTACACCACCAGCAAGAACAAGAAAACAACCCCTGGCAAGCTCGAATTCATGAAATTCGACCCCAAGGCGCGCAAACATGTGTT
>RGQD01000376.1 GCA_010030205.1 Betaproteobacteria bacterium | reverse complement strand
GCGACGCAAGCGCGGTGCTGGCCGCCGCCGATGCCGCCGCGATGCCGCCGCTGCAAGCGCTGTTCAGCCCCAGCGCGACGCGCTCGCTGGCGGGGTTCAGCACCACGCGCAGCCAGGTGCTGGTCAACGTGCTGGACGATGTGGCGGGCAAGCTCGAGGCCTGGCGGCCCGAGGGCGAGCCGGACCGGCAGCGCTGGGTCGGACGCGAGATCAAAACGCCCTTCCCCGGCACGCTGCACGCCAGCGCGCTGCACGACCCCGAACTCGTCGATGGGCCCGACCTGTTGGCCGAGGCCTACACGCTGACCTACACCGACTTCCTGACGCCCGACTCGCTGCTGCTGGGCCGCACCGACAGCGAGGGGCTGGAAACCCTCAAGGCCTTGCCGGCCCAGTTCGACAGCAGCGGGCTGCGGGTCGAGCAACGCTTCGTCAGATCCAAGGACGGCACCCGCGTGCCTTACTTCATCGTCTGGCCCAAGGGCGCGACCGCCGATGGCAACAACCCGACGCTGCTCAACGGCTACGGCGGCTTCGAGGTCTCCAAGCAGCCCTGGTATTCGGCGGGCTTCGGCACCGCCTGGTACCGCCACGGCGGCGTGCTGGTGGTGGCCAACATCCGCGGCGGCGGCGAGTACGGCCCGGCCTGGCACCAGGCGGCGACCAAGGCCGGCAAGCAGCGCAGCTACGACGACTTCGCCGCAGTGGCCGAGGACCTGATCGCGACCCAGGTGACATCGCCCAAACACCTGGGCATCCAAGGCGGCAGCAACGGCGGCTTGCTGGTGGGCGCGGTGATGCTGCAGCGCCCCGAGCTGTTCGGCGCCGTGGTCTGCCAGGTGCCGCTGCTCGACATGCAGCGCTACCACCTGCTGCTGGCCGGTGCGTCTTGGATGGCCGAGTACGGCGACCCGGCCATTGCCGCCGAATGGGACTGGATCTCCAAGTACAGCCCATACCAGAACGTCAAGGCCGGCATGAAACTGCCCAAGCTGCTGCTGACCACCTCGACCCGCGACGACCGGGTGCACCCCGGCCATGCCCGCAAGATGGCGGCGCGGATGACCGAGCAAGGCCATGCGCCGCTGTACTACGAGAACATCGAGGGCGGGCACGCCGGCGCCGCCGACAACGGCCAGAAAGCCGACATGATGGCGCTGGAGTTCGCCTTTCTTTGGCAGCAGCTCGCCCGCTGAGCGCCCATCCCCAGGACACAAGACCATGACCCAGCTCACCGTCACCCATGACCCGGCCGCTGGCCGTTTCGAGGCCGGCTTGGCCGGTGGGCGCTGCGTCGCCGACTACCGGCTGGTCGGCGACGTGATGCACATCGTCCACACCGAGGTGCCAGCAGCGCTGCAAGGCCAGGGCTTGGCCGCCGCGCTGGTGCAAGAGGTGCTGGACCAGGCCCGGGCGCTGGGCTGGCAGGTCCGTCCGGTCTGCGGCTACGTGAGCGCCTACATGCGCCGCCATCCCGAGACCCACGACCTGCTGGAAACCCGCTGAAAGCGCCGCGATGCACACCACCGCCTACGAAGTGCTCGATTTCTGGTTCGGCGCGCCCGACGACCCCGGTCACACGCTGCCGCGCGCCGCCTGGTTCCAAAAAGACGCGGCCTTCGATGCCGAGATAGCCCGGCGCTTCGGGCCGCTGATCGAAGCCGCTTTGCTGGCCGACGAGACCGATGTCAGCCGGGACTGGATCACCCGCCCGCTGCAGGCCGCGCCGGCGCTGGCACGCCTGATCCTGCTCGACCAGTTCACCCGCAACGCCTTCCGCGGCACGCCGCGCAGCTTTGCCGGCGACGGCCAGGCCTTGCACATCGCCCGCGCGCTGGTGGCCTCAGGCCGCGACCGCGACCTGACCGGCGTGCAACGCCAGTTCGTCTACCTGCCGTTCGAGCATGCCGAGGACTTGTCGCACCAGCGCACCTCGGTGCAGTTGTTCGAGCAACTGGCACGCGACGAACCGGCGCTGGCCGGGCTGGTCGACTGGGCCCAGCGCCACCTCGAGATCGTCGCGCGCTTCGGCCGCTTTCCGCACCGCAACACGATGCTGGGACGGGCCAGCACGGCCGAGGAGTTGGACTTTCTGCAGACGCCGGGGTCGGGGTTCTGAGCCGGCAAGGCGCGACACATGTCCAGCAATCCCGCACCACGCGTGATCATCATTGCCGGCCCGAACGGCGCGGGAAAGACCACGTTTGCGCGGGAATTCCTGCCCTACGAGGCCGACTGTCCCGTCTTTGTCAATGCCGACCTGATCGCCGCCGGACTGGCGCCGTTTGGACCCGAAACAGCCGCGTTGCAGGCCGCAAGGGTGATGCTGCAGCAACTGGCTCTGCACAGTGCGGCACACGTGAGTTTTTCGTTCGAGACCACGCTGTCAGGCCGCGGCTACCTGCGACAGATCGATCGATGGCAGGCAGCGGGCTACAAAGTGAAGCTGGTGTTTCTCCAGCTGGCCAGCCCCGAAGAGGCCATCGCGCGCGTCGCGCAGCGTGTCCGACAGGGCGGGCATGACATCCCAGAAGACGTGATCCGGCGCCGATTCTTCGCTGGTCGAACGAACTTCGAACGCTGGTATCGGCCGCGTGTGGACTCCTGGGCGCTGTACGACAATTCAGGCGCCATCACGAAACTGCTCAAGTGGAGCGAAAAGCCATGAACGACCGCCCGATCGAGGAAGCCAAGGACGCTGACTTGCGTTCGTCCATCGTCGCGATGCGCCGTGCGGCTCAGCGCGCGCGCGAGATTGCGCAACGAACTGGCACCTCGCTGGTGGTCAGCCGCAACGGCGTGATCGAGTACCTGGACCCCAGCGCCGACAGCCTCACAGACGAGGTCCAGCCGCCCGCAAAAGACTTGGGCGAGACAGCCTGACGGCCGCGCCCGGCCACCAAGGCCCGGGGCGTCTGCTTCAGCCCGCCGCCGGCTCTTTTTCCTGCAGCAGCCGCCACATCACCTTGCCCGACCCGCTCTTGGGCAGAGACTGCGCAAACTCGACGATGCGCGGCACCTTGTAGGCCGCCATGTGCTCGCGCGCCCAGGCGATGATGTCCTCGGGTTCAGCACGGCTGCGGGCTTCCTCGCGCAGCACGACCACCGCCTTGACGGTCTCGCCGCGGTAAGCGTCGCGGCTGGCGATCACGCAGGCTTCCTGGACCAGCGGGCACTTGAACAACAGCAGCTCTACCTCGCTGGGCCAGACCTTGAAACCGCTGGCGTTGATCATCCGCTTCAGCCGGTCGGTGATGAAGAAAAAACCCTCCTCGTCCATCCGGCCCAGGTCGCCGGTGCGGAAAAACGGCTTGCCGTCGATCTCGATGAACGAGGCCTGCGTCGCCTCGGGATGGCCCCAATAGCCTTTGAAGACCTGCGGCCCGTGGCTGACGATCTCGCCGGTCTCGCCGATGCCCAGTTCGCGCCCGGTGTCGGGGTCGATGATGCGCGAATCGGTGTCGAAGATCGGGATGCCCAGGCACTGCAGCTTGGCCCGCTCGGGCAGGTTGGCATGGGTCGGCGCAGCGGTTTCGGTCAGGCCATAGCCCTCGGCGAAGACCAGGTCGAACTCGGCCTGCAGCCGCTCGGCCACCGCCTGCGGCATCGCAGCACCACCGCCCGAGACATATTTCAGGCTGCGCAAGTCGAAACTGGCGCTGTTCGGACTGCCCAGCAGGTCGATCACCATGGTCGGGATACAGCACCAATGCGTGACCTGGTGGCGCGCGATCAGCCTGGCGGCCAGTTCGCGGTCCCAGCGCGGCAGCATCGCCTGGGTCAAGCCGCAGGCCACCGCCCCCAGACAACCATAAATGAAGCCCGAGATGTGGAACATCGGCAACACGCCTAGCGCCACGGTCTCTGGCCCGGCAAATCCCCAGACCGATCCGCCGATGGTGTTGTGCATCAGCGTTCGGTGGCTGTGCATGCAGCCCTTGGGCAGGCCGGTGGTACCGCTGGTGTAGGGCAGCAGCGCCAGGTCGTCGGGCTGTGCCAGGTGCTCGCTCGGCCGGTGGCCGGCGGCCAGCGCGTCGGTCCAGCGCGTGACCCCAACAGGCAGCACCGAATCGGCCAGCAGCCACTGCAGGATCGCCGGGCTGGGCAGCTCGGCCGGGTCGATCTCGGCAGGCATCGCGTCGGTGAATCGGGTCGCGACGACCTGGCGCAGGCGCTGCGCCGGCGGCAGCCGGGCATCGG
>RGQD01000375.1 GCA_010030205.1 Betaproteobacteria bacterium | reverse complement strand
GCGGCGCGATGTAGGCGTTGACCACTGTGGTCGACGTGCGCTCGTATTCGCCCACGATGGGCACGATATCGGCCGAAACCGACAGCCACCGCTGCGGCCACTTCTGCCGGATCGCATCGGCCACGGCATGTTCGTGTGCGGGGTTGGCGAACGAGTTGATCAGGCAGACGGCAATTGCCTCTACCCCCTCGGCCTCGAAGGTGGCGAGCGCGCGGTGCAACGATTCGCGCTCCAGCGGCGCGATCTCCCGTCCGTCACGGTCGATGCGCCCGCCGATCGGCAGGCGCAGATGCCGCGGCACCAGCACCGGCGTATAGGCGGCGCGATGGTCCCACTGGTGGAAACGAATTCCACGGCGGATTTCGAGGCTGTCGCGGAAGCCCTCGGTCGTCAAAAGGCCAACCTTGGCGCCCTTGCCTTCCAGGATGACGTTGGTCGCGACCGTCGAGCCGTGGATGAACAGACCGCAGCCGTCCAGGAACTGCTCGACACCGAGGCCGAACGCGGCCGCTGCCGCGCCAACGGCGGCCATAACACCCTCGGCCTGCTGGCCGGGGACCGATGGCACCTATCGGTGAAGGTGCCGCCGACATCGACGCCGATGCGCCACGGGGATTTGTGCTCCACCGGTTGTGGCGTCGACGAGTCAGCGGCTTCCATTTCAAGTCCCCAGGTAGGCCTGTTTCACCATAGGGTTTTCCAGCAGCGCGTCCGCGCGATCGTGCAGCACGACCCGGCCAGTCTCGAGTACGTAACCCCGGTCCGCGAGCTTGAGCGCCAGATCCACCCGCTGCTCCACCAGCAGAACAGTCAGTCCTTCCTGGTGCAATTGGTGGATCACGTCACCGAGGCTGTCGACCACGACCGGCGCGAGGCCGAGTGACGGTTCGTCGAGCATCAACAGCTTGGGCGAGGACATCAGGCCGCGAGCGATGGCCACCATCTGTTGCTCGCCGCCGCTCAGCGTGCCGGCTTTCTGGGAGCGCCGCTCGAGCAGTTTCGGAAACAGGTTGTGGCAGCGCTCGAGCTGGTCGCTGAAAGAGCGGCCGCCGCGCTCCGCGCGCATGGCGCCGAGTTCGAGGTGCTCCAGCACGGTCATCTCAGGGAACAGCAGGCGACCCTCCGGGACATGCGCCATGCCCAGCGCCAGCAATTGGTGCGGTGCCTTGCCCACGACATCCTGGCCCAGAAACTCGAGACGCCCCGCCGCTGGCCGCAACAGGCCGGAAATCGTCCGCAGGCAGGTGGTCTTGCCGGCTCCATTGGCACCGACCAGCGTGATCAGTTCCCCCTGCTTGACCTCGATGTCGATGTCGGTCAGGGCCTCGCGCAGGCCATAACGCACGGTGATGCCGGAGAGCTTAAGCACCGGTCGCCCCCCGTCCGAGATAGACGCTGACCACCGTCGGGTCGTTGGCGACCACCGCCGGCGTACCCTCAGCGATCTTGTTGCCCTGGTTCAGCACGATGATGCGGTCGCAAATGCCCATCACCACCCGCATGTGGTGTTCCACCAGCAGCACGCTGACGCCGGTATCACGGATGCGTCCGATGGTTTCGGTCAGGCGCCGCGCCTCATCGGGATTCATGCCGGCGGCCGGTTCGTCGAGCAGCAGCAACACCGGCTCGGCAGCCAGGGCGATGGCGATCTCGAGGCGGCGCTGGTCGCCGTAGGCAAGGTTCTGTGCGATGCGCGCACCCTTGTCGGACAGGCCGAGAAACCCGAGCACGGCGTTCGCCTTGTCGTCGACCTCCTGCTCCTCGCGCCGGTAGGCGGCGGAGAAGACGGTAGCGCCCCACCAGCCGGTCTTCTTGTGGCGGTGGGTGCCGAGCTTTACGTTGTCGAGCACCGACAAGGTCGGGAACAGGCTGGTGATCTGGAAAGTCCGGGCTATGCCACGCTGGGCCATTCGATGCGCGGGGGTTCCGACGTAGTCCTCGCCGCGAAACCGCAGCGACCCGGAGGTCGGCGCCAGGCTTCCCGCGATCATGTTGAATACCGTCGTCTTGCCGGCGCCGTTAGGACCGATCAACCCGACCACCTCGCCGTCCAGGACCGAAAAATCGACGGCATTGGCCGCCACGAGGCCGCCGAAAACCCGTGTCAGCCCATTGACCTGCAGCAGCGGCTCAGTCATGCTGCCTGGCTCCACCGCGTTGGCCGCGCCAGAACGGCAGCAGCGACACCAGGCCGCCGGGCAGGAAGATCACCGACAACGTAAGCAGGACCGCGAACACCAGCATGCGCATCGAGCCGCTGGCGCGCAACACCTCCAGCAGGGCCACGTAGACCAGCGAACCGACGATCGGCCCGGTCACGGTCCCTTTGCCGCCAATGATGACCATGATCACCATCGGTGCCATGTAGTGCAGGGTGAACAAGCCGGGCGTGATGACCTTGAGGTAGTGCGCATACAGGCAGCCCGCGACGCCGACCATCATCGTCGCCGCGACGAACCCCAGCAGCTTGTAGCGGAACACGTCGATGCCCAGAGAGGTCGCCAGCATGTCGTTCTCGCGTACCGCGATGAAAGCGCGGCCAGTGCGACTACGCATCAGCGAACGGCACAGATAGGCCGATACCAGCAGGAAGAACAGGACCAGGTAGTAGTAGGGAATTCCGCCGCTGATTTCCAGGCCGAGCAGCGGGATCCTCGGCGGCGAGATCTTGGTGATGCCCAACGGGCCGTTGGTGAAGTCGACCCAATTGAGGAAGACGCTGTGCAAAATGGCGCCGAAGCCCAGCGTGAGGATGGCAAACTGCGGGCCCTTGATGCGCAGCGAGGCATATCCGATCGCCAGCCCGAAGGCACCGGAGACCAGCGGCGCGGCGATCAGGCAGAGCCAGAATGGAACGCCACCGAATACCGTCAACATCCCCGAGGTATAGGCACCCAGGCCGAAGAACGCGGCGTGGCCGAAGCTCAGCTCACCAAGGTAGCCGACGATGATGTTGAGGCTGACGGCCATCAGCGCGAACAGCATCCACATCACCAGCAGGTGCTGGAAATAGGACCCGACGGCCGCCAGCGGGACCAGCAGCAGCATCGCAACGCCGGCGGCGGCCGCGCGGGGGAAAACAAACCGCCTCATTGCCGCGGCGCGAACAGACCAGCCGGGCGCCACAGCAGCACCGCCACCACGATGCCGTAGCCAATTGCGTCCTTGAAAGCGATCGATATGTAGTTGGCGCCCAGCGCCTCGACGATACCCAGAATCAGGCCGCCGGCGACCGCGCCACCCATGCTGCCCAGCCCGCCCATGACGACGACGATAAAGGCCTTGAGCACCGCCCATTCCCCGATGGTCGGGAAGATCACCGCGGTCGGGCCCAGCAGCGCCCCGGCGGCGGCGGCCAGGCCACAGGCAAGCGCAAAGGTGTAGGTGTGGACCCAGTCGATGTTGACCCCGCTCAGCGCCGCTCCTTCACGGTTCTGCGCAGTGGCCTGCATCATCTTGCCCATGCGCGTGAAGCGGATGAACAGGTACACCAGACAGATCAGCACCGACGCGGCCACCAGCACGATGATGCGCTGCCAGGTCAGGAACACCGAGCCCAACTCGACGGCATCGTCCGCGAACGGGCTGGAGATGTATTTGGGATCGGCTCCGAACACCAGTTCACCTCCATTGGCCAGCACCAGGCTCAGGCCGAGGCTGACCATCAGAATCGTGAACTCGTGCTCGCGTCGTAGCGGGCGAAACAGCACCTGGTTGGCCAGGACGCCAACCCCCGCGACGACGACCGTGGCCATCAGCACGGCAACAATGTAGTGCACGCCAAGCAGCGACATCGCGAAGAACGTCGCGAAAGAGCCCAGCATGTAGAATTCGCCGTGCGCGAAGTTGACGATGCGCAGCACGCCGAACACCAGCGTCAGCCCGACCGCGATGAGCACGTAGCCCATCCCGTTGACGAGCCCGTTGGCCAGTTGCTGAAAAAAAACCGCCCCCATCAGCGCCGGATTCTCCGCGATACCTGCCAGATCTGCCGGTCGATCAATTTGCGCGGGCGGTTGTGGTGATCTTGCCGTTCTTCACCTGCACGATATAGCTGGCGAGGAAGCCCTGCCCGATGTTGTTGAACTTCATGTCACCAAGCACCGTGTTCCACTGGTTGCCCCGGATCGCCGCGGCTATCTTCTCGTAGTCGGTGGATGTTCCCGCCTTGTCCATGGCCCCGGCGGTGACCTCGAGGCC
>RGQD01000374.1 GCA_010030205.1 Betaproteobacteria bacterium | reverse complement strand
GCGATCAGCCGACTGGGCCAGCGGGTTCGGGTAGCCGGCAGCGCGGAGCTGGGCGGACGGCTAGCTCAACACAGGCTAGGACCCATCGGCACGCTGCACAAGGTGCTGGACGACTGGTTTCCTGGCTGCGCGCAGACTTCGCAGGCGCAGGTCTGGAAAGGCGCGCGACCCATGTTGCCCGACGGCCCGCCAGTGCTCGGTGCCAGCGGCGCACCCGGCGTCTGGCTCAACCTCGGCCATGGTTCGAGTGGCTGGGCGCTGGCTTGCGGGTCGGCGCGGGTGCTGGCCGATCAGATCGCCGGTCGATCACCGGCGATCGACGTCGAAGGCCTGGATGTCGGACGCCTGGGGGCCGTGGTGGAAAACAAACGCTGAGCTCGCGCTAGCCCGCAAGCTGACGCTAGCGGCTTTGGAACACAAGAGCAAGGCCAATGGGGTAAAGCACAATGGCTGAGCGCGCCTTCATTGCGGCGAACCCTGGATCAGCGATGAACCTGTCACGCCCCCGTGCCGATGCCGGACCTCTGGCCATGCTGCCGTCCAGCCAAGCCTGGCCGATGTTCGACGCCACTGCCAGTCGGCGCATCGAACAGGCAGCGATCGCGGTGCGGCCGGCGCAAAGCCTGATGGGCAAGGCCGGACTGGCCGTTGCCAGGCTGGCGTTGGCGGTCGCGCCGCAGGCGCGGCGAATCTGGGTCGCTGCGGGTCCAGGCAACAACGGCGGCGATGGCTTGGTCGCGGCGCGTCATCTGCACCGCCAAGGGCTGGATGTCAGGGTCAGCCTGCTCGGCGAAGCCAGTCGCATGCCGGAAGACGCGCGCGATGCGCTGGCCCAGGCCCAGCAAGCCGGCCTGTGGATTGGCGCAGGACCGGACTGTCCCTGGCAGGCTGGTGCCGATCTGGGCATAGACGCGCTGCTAGGCTTGGGCACCAACCGTGCGCCCGAGGGGGCGATCGAGCAAGCGGCCCGACAACTCAATGCCGGCACGGCGCCAGTGCTGGCCGTGGACCTGCCAACCGGGCTGTGCGGCGACAGCGGCCGCTGCCTGGGCGAAGTCGCGGTGGCGGCAGCCCACACCTTGTCACTGCTGACACTCAAACCTGGCCTGTTCACTGGGCAGGGACGTGACCATGCCGGACGCGTCTGGCTTGATGAATTGGGCGTCGACACCTCAGGCCAGCACTGCAGCAGTTGGCTGGCTGGCCCGGAGTACCTGATTCAGCTCATGCCCCAGCGCGCGCACGCCCAACACAAAGGCAGTTTCGGCGATGTACTGGTGCTGGGCGGCGCAGCGGGCATGGGCGGCGCAGCCATGCTGGCGGCACGCGCAGCGCTGACCGCAGGTGCCGGCCGGGTCTATCTGGCCAGGATCGATGAAGACCTGTCACCCGATGCAGCCCGACCCGAGCTGATGCCGCGAAGCGTGCAGGCTGCGCTGGCGCCCGATCTGCTGGCGCGAGCCACCGTGGTGTGTGGCTGCGGCGGCGGCCGTGACATCGGCGCGCTGCTCCCGCCGGTGCTGGACCATGCAGCAAGGCTGGTGCTTGACGCCGACGCGCTCAACGCCTTGGCTGCCGATCCGGCGCTGCAGGACGCGCTACGGGCCCGCGCGACACGAGGCCAACCCACTGTGCTGACGCCGCACCCCTTGGAGGCCGCACGCCTGCTTGGCTGCAGCGCAGCCGCTGTGCAGGCGCAACGGCTGTACAGCGCGCAGGCGCTTGCTGACCAGTTGCATGCGGTGGTGGTGCTCAAAGGTTCGGGCACAGTGATCGCATCGGTTGGCAAGACCTTGCTGGTCAACCCAACCGGGAATGCCAGTCTAGGAACGGCAGGCAGCGGCGATGTGCTGGCGGGCTGGCTCGCCGGTCTGTGGTCGCAGGCCGGCGACCCTTTGGGCCGGGACGCGGCGGCGGCCAGCGTCTGGCTGCACGGCTGGGCTGCCGAGCAGGCCGGCGATGCAAGGCTGGCACTGCGCGCCGGCGACCTGATCGATGCGATGGCAGCCCGCTTGCCTTGGGCCGGCTGAGAGCGGCCCCGAGCAAGCCAGACACCGCGCGCCTGCACAGGACGGGTCAGGGCTTGGGGCGGCTCCTGGTCGGTTTGGCGCCTCGGCTCTTCTTGGCCGCCGACGCACCGCGCGCTGCCACCGCCTTGACGCGACCCGCCTTGGCTGCCCGGTCGCGCTGCTGCACATCCTTCAACTCCTCAGCAACCGTGCCACCGACTGCGCCTTTGCGCTTGCGCGCCACAGGCGCGTCGACCTCGCCCTCGCGCACCAGCCGGAAATCGATCTTGCGACCATCGAGGTCGACCCGGCTGACCTGAATCCGCACCCTTGACCCGACGGTGTAGCGCAGGCCGCTGCGCTCGCCGCGCAAGTCCTGGCGCGCTTCATCGAAGCGGAAGTACTCGCCGCCGAGCTCGGTGATGTGGACCAGACCCTCAACATAGAGCTCGTCGAGGGTGATGAACAGACCGAAGCTGGTGACCGCGGTCACAGTACCGGCAAATTCCTCGCCCAAATGGTCGCGCATGAAGCGGCACTTGAGCCAGGCTTCGACATCGCGTGAAGCCTCGTCGGCGCGCCGCTCGTTGGCGCTGCAGTGCGCACCAGCCGCCTCCCAAAGGCCCGAATCCTGCGCGCTGGCGGGCGGCTTGGCTGCGGACTTGCTGACCTTGCGCGCCGGCTGAGTGGACGACAGCGCGGTATGTTCAACCGCGCTGCCACCCAAGTGGTAGCGCTTGCCCAGCAACAAGGCTTTGATGACACGGTGCACCAGCAGATCGGGGTAGCGCCGGATCGGGCTGGTGAAGTGCGCGTAGGCCTCGTAGGCCAAGCCGAAGTGACCCGCGTTGCTGGCGGTGTAGATCGCCTGCTGCATCGAGCGCAGCAGCATCGAGTGGATCTGCGTCGCGTCCGGCCTGTCCTTGGTGGCCAGCGAGATCGCCTGCAATTCGCTGGGTTTGGGGTCGTCGCTCAGGTGGAAGCCCAGTCCCAGCGTTCGCAGATAGTTCTGCAGCGTGACGCGTTTCTCAGGCGTCGGACCCTCGTGCACCCGGTACAGCGCAGGATGCTTGTGGCTCTCGATGAACTCAGCGGCACAGACATTGGCCGCCAACATCGCCTCCTCGATCAAGCGGTGCGCCTCGGTGCGGGTGCGCGGCACGATTTTTTCAATCCGGCCGTTGTCGTCGCAGACGATCTGGGTCTCGGTGGTCTCGAAGTCGATCGCGCCTCGCAGCGCGCGATTCTTCAACAAGACCCTGTAGACCTCGTGCAGATGGATCAGATGAGGCACCAGATCGGCGCGGCGCTGAGCCTCGACCCCTCGGGTGTTGCCCAGAATTGTCGCCACCTCGTTCATGTCGCAGACCATGGACAGCCGCTCCTGGTCAGGGTTGAGCGAACACAGACCGTTGCTGATGCGCTCGGGCAGCATCGGGATGACCCGACGCGGGAAGTAGACCGAGGTCGCGCGCTCGTAAGCGTCGTCGTCAAGCGGCTCGCCGGGTTTGACGTAGTGGCTGACATCGGCGATCGCGACGATCAAGCGCCAGCCCTCGAATGCTGTCTTGCCGCGCCCGGTCTTGAGCGGCTCGCAATACACCGCGTCGTCGAAGTCGCGCGCATCCTCGCCATCGATGGTCACCAGCGCCACATCGGTCAGGTCGATGCGGTGGCGCTTGTCGATCGGGCGTACTCGGTCCGGCAAGGCCGCAGCCTGCGCCAGAGCTTCGGCCGAGAATCGATGTGGCACCTCGTACTTGCGCACTGCAATCTCGATTTCCATGCCCGAATCGTCGATCTCGCCCAGCACCTCGGTGATCCGCCCCACCGGCTGTGAAAACATCGAAGGCGGCTCTGTCAGCTCGATCGCCACCACCTGACCCACTGCGGCGTTGGCGGTGGCGTTCTTCGGGATCAAAATATCTTGCCCAAAACGCCGGTCCTCGGGCGCCACCAGCCAGACGCCGTTCTCATGCAGCAAGCGCCCGATGATGGGCGACTTGCGCCGCTCGACGATGTCGATCACCCGCCCCTCCGGCCGGCCCTTGCGGTCTGAGCGCACCACCCGTGCCCGGATTCGGTCACGGTGCAGCACCGAACGCATCTCTTGCGGCGAGAGATAAATGTCGGGCTCACCATCGTCTCGACGCACGAAGCCATGGCCATCGCGATGGCCGAACACCGTGCCTTCGATGTCGG
>RGQD01000373.1 GCA_010030205.1 Betaproteobacteria bacterium | reverse complement strand
CCTAATGCAGACCATGCTGTTCCATTCCATCTGGCTATATTATTTATGTTTCCACTCACACCCGCTACTGCATTAAGGAGTCCTGTAGCATACACATTGTTAGATGTGTCTACAGTAATTGCGTTAACAACTGGTGGGCCACCGGTAAAGCCTGTACTTAATCCGAACCAAGCAGTTCCATTCCATCTAGCTATATTATTTGCGGTAGTTATAGATCCTGCTGTTGTAAAGGTCCCTCCTGCATATACATTACCGATTGAATCTGTAGCGATTGCGTTACAAACCGGTGTACCACCGGATAGGCCTGTACCTAATGCTGACCATGTAGTTCCATTCCATTTGGCTATACGATTTGCGGTTACACCCCCTGCTGTTGTAAAGTTCCCTCCTACATATACATTGTTACTTGCGTCTATAGCGATTGCGGTACAAGGAGTATTGGTTAGGCCTGTAGCTAATGCCGACCACGCTGTTCCATTCCATTTGGCGATATAATTTACGGTTACACCCCCTGCAGTTGAAAAGGCCCCTCCTGCATATACATTGTTACTTGCGTCTATAGCGATTGCGTAACAGATACTGTTTAGACCCGTACCTAATGCGGACCACGTAGAGGTAGATACAGTCCATTTGGCGATATTATTTACACTGACACCCCCTGCTGATGAAAATCTCCCACCTATATACACATTGCCGATTGAATCTATAGCGATTGCGTTATAGGATTGCCCTCCCCCAGAATAAGCTAGACCCGTAGATAATGCTGACCATTGACCCACAGTATGGAAGATCGTTTTCGTGAATCCCAATGAAGAGGAAGTATACGCAGGGAGTGTTATTGTACCACCTTGTACATAGGATATGGATGTCGTAGATGATATCGTTCCTCCTGTTGTGGCTAGTGTTTCTGTCGGTGAAGATCCTGAAGCTCCTGACAAGGTAACATTTACGGATTGTGAGATAACACACCAGCCAGTTGGTGTGTTATTTAGAACGATATTTTCCCCTTTATATGGCGATATTGTAATAGATGAATATGTAGTATTATTGTAATTAACAGATCCAGATATCGTAGAAGCACTGGTGCCAGTGCTATTCGTTTTGACTATATAATTTGCGTTTATACCTCCTGCTGACGTAAAGCCTCCTCCTATATATACATTGTTAGTTGCGTCTAAAGCGATTGCATAACCTGTACTGTTTATACCCGTACCTAATGCCGACCAAGCAGATCCATCCCATTTAGCTATATTACTTACGGTTGCGGACCCTGCTATCGTAAAGGCCCCTCCTACATATACATTGTTAGTTGTATCTATTGCTATTGCGTTACACGTACCATTTATACCAGCAGTCGTAACCAATCCAGCCCAATTAGTTCCATTCCATTTAGCTATATTTGCATAGCCAAGCCCTCCCGCTGATGCAAACGACCCTCCTACATATACAATGTTATTTGTGTCTATAGCGAGTGCGTTACACGTATTACCCAGACCCACAGTACTTGTACCTAATGCCGACCACGTAGAGTTAGATACAGTCCATTTGGCTATATTATTTACACCGACACCCCCTGCTGTAATAAAGGTTCCTCCTACATATACATTTTTACTGGTGTCTATGGCGATTGCGTTACACGCACCGCTTAGACCTGTACCTAATGCGGACCACGCAGTTCCATCCCATTTGGCAATATTATTTACGGTTGTGGTCCCTGCTGTTTTAAAGTTCCCTCCTACATATACATTGTTACTTGCATCTATTTTGATTGCATTACATTGACCGGTTAGACCTGTTGTACCTAATGCTGACCACGCAGTCCCATTCCATTTAGCTATATAATTTACGGTTGTGGGCCCTGCAGTTGTAAAGTTTCCTCCTGCATATACATTGTTACTTGCGTCTATAGCTATTGCGTAACACGTTGGGGTAGTTACGCCCAAGCCTGTAGCTAATGCTGACCATGTAGAGGTGGATACAGTCCATTTGGCTATATATGCTGTATTTGCGATACCCCCTGCTGTCGTAAAGTTTCCTCCCACATATACATTACCAAGTGAGTCACTAGCGATTGCATAACACGTACCACTTAGACCCGTAGTTAATGTAGACCATTGGCCGTCAGTCGCTTGAATGATTGTCTTCGTTAATCCTAATGACGATAATGTATACGATGGGAGCGTTATTGAGGCACCTTGTACATACGATACAGATGTCGTGGATGATATCGTTCCTCCTGATGAAGACAGTGTTTCTGTTGTTTGTACAGCACCTGAGGCGCCCTGTGCCCCCTGATTACCCTGTGTGCCCTGTGTGCCCTGTGATCCAGTCGACCCCTGATTACCCTGGCTACCTTGTGTTCCCTGCGATCCCTGGAATCCTTGATTACCTTGGTTGCCTTGTGTTCCTTGTGCTCCAGTAGCTCCTTGTGAGCCAGTAGACCCCTGATTACCTTGGAATCCTTGGTTCCCTTGGTTGCCTTGTGTACCTTGTGTACCTTGTGCTCCAGTAGCTCCTTGTGCTCCAGTAGCTCCTTGTGCACCTGTGCGGCCCTGTGAGCCAGTAGACCCCTGATTACCCTGGGTACCTTGGAATCCTTGGTTCCCTTGGTTGCCTTGTGTACCTGTAGATCCCTGTGAGCCAGTTGATCCCTGATTACCCTGGAAGCCTTGGTTACCCTGGGTGCCCTGTGCACCTGTAGATCCCTGTGAGCCAGTTGATCCCTGATTACCTAGACCCCTGATTACCTTGGAATCCTTGGTTCCCTTGGTTGCCTTGTGTACCTTGTGTACCTTGTGCTCCAGTAGCTCCTTGTGAGCCAGTAGACCCCTGATTACCTTGTGTACCTTGGAAACCCTGTGTACCTTGGAAACCCTGTGTACCTTGTGCTCCAGTAGCTCCTTGTGAGCCAGTTGACCCCTGATTACCCTGGCTACCTTGGAATCCTTGGTTCCCTTGGTTGCCTTGTGTACCTTGTGCTCCAGTAGCTCCTTGTGAGCCAGTCGATCCCTGGAAACCTTGAGTACCCTGTGCTCCAGTAGCTCCCTGTGCACCTGTGCGGCCCTGTGAGCCAGTAGACCCCTGATTACCTTGTGTCCCCTGGGTACCTTGATTACCTTGGAATCCTTGTGTACCTTGTGCTCCAGTAGCTCCTTGTGAGCCAGTTGACCCCTGGAATCCTTGGTTACCTTGTGTTCCTTGGTTACCTTGTGTTCCTTGATTACCTTGTGATCCAGTAGCTCCTTGTGCCCCAGTAGCTCCTTGTGAGCCGGTAGACCCCTGGGTTCCCTGGAACCCCTGTGTACCTTGGAAACCCTGTGTACCTTGGAAACCCTGTGTACCTTGTGCACCGGTAGCTCCCTGTGAGCCAGTTGATCCCTGGAATCCTTGGTTACCTTGTGTCCCCTGGAAGCCTTGGTTACCCTGGAAGCCTTGTGCACCGGTAGCTCCTTGTGAGCCAGTAGACCCCTGATTACCCTGGGTACCTTGGTTACCTTGTGTTCCTTGATTACCTTGTGTTCCTTGATTACCTTGGAAACCTTGAGTACCTTGTGTTCCCTGGAATCCCTGTGTACCTTGTGCACCGGTAGCTCCTTGTGAGCCAGTAAATCCCTGGAATCCTTGGTTACCTTGAGTACCCTGGAACCCCTGTGTACCTTGGAAACCCTGTGTACCTTGTGAGCCAGTAGCTCCTTGTGAGCCAGTAGACCCCTGGGTTCCTTGGAATCCTTGGAATCCCTGGTTACCTTGTGTACCTTGTGTACCTTGTGTACCTTGTGTACCTTGTGCACCGGTAGCTCCCTGTGATCCAGTTGACCCCTGAAAGCCTTGGTTACCTTGTGTTCCTTGTGTTCCTTGTGTTCCCTGGAACCCCTGTGTACCTTGTGCTCCAGTAGCTCCTTGTGAGCCAGTCGATCCCTGAAAGCCTTGGTTACCTTGTGTTCCTTGTGATCCAGTAGCTCCTTGTGAGCCAGTAGACCCCTGATTACCCTGGGTACCTTGGTTACCTTGTGTTCCTTGGAAACCCTGTGTACCTTGTGCCCCAGTAGCTCCCTGTGAGCCAGTTGACCCCTGATTACCCTGGGTACCTTGGTTACCTTGGAAACCCTGTGTACCTTGTGCTCCAGTCGATCCCTGGGTTCCCTGTGTACCTTGTAACCCCTGGAACCCCTGATTTCCCTGATTTCCCTGATTTCCCTGATTTCCCTGATTTCCCTGATT
>RGQD01000372.1 GCA_010030205.1 Betaproteobacteria bacterium | reverse complement strand
TCGCCGACTGCAGCACCACCCCCGTCAGCATCAGCGGACGCAGCGGCACTTTGTCGATGACCCAGCCAGTCAGTGGCGCGATCAGCGGCGTGAACAAGGTGGCCAGGGTGAGCGAGAAGGCAATCTCGCCACGGCTCCAGCCCAGGCTTTGCTGCAAGGGCAGCAGGAACAAACCAAACGTGGAGCCATACAGAGCGCTCACGCCAAACATGGCCAGCGCACCGCTGCCGGCCAGTGCGCGCCAACTGGCAGCGGAGTCGGGGGACGCGACCTGCGATGAAGACGGTGTGGCGGTCGAGTCCATCAAGCCTCAGAAGTCGTAGCGCACCGACACATCCAGCGTGCGGGGGCGCTGCAGGTAGTACTGCTGGAAGGCCTTGTTGCCGTCGGGTGTGCCCTGGATGTTCATGATGCCGCGCTTGTCAGCCACGTTGCCCAGGCCTGTTGCCAGGGTCCAGTTGCCCTTGTTGAAGTTCACGCCCAGGTCCACCGTGTCGTAGGCGGGCGCCTTGTAGAAGGCTGTCAGGTCGATGACCCGTTCACCGACATGCGTGTGCGTGATGTTGAACCGCCCCGCCGAGCCCAGCGGACCCGTGAAGCGGTAGTTGCCCTGCAGGGCGGTCTGCAGCTTGGCGGTGCCGGGCAGCCGCGCGCCGGAAGCGATGGTCACGGGTGCGCGGCCTGCTAGCGTCTGTACGTCCTTGGTGGTCTTGGCGTCGATGCTGGCCAGCGAGGCCGCCACGTCGAAGGCTGGGTTGATGCGCCAGCGCAGGGCGGCTTCCAGGCCAGTGCTGCGGGCCTTGCCGACATTGCCGATGCCCGAGAAGGCCAGTTTGCCGCGTTGTTCAAAGTAGGTGAACTGCGCGTCGGTCCAGTCGAGCAGGAAGGCTGTCAAATCGAGTTGCACACCTGTTGCTGGTGCCAGGCGAACACCGGTCTCGTAGTTCCACAGGCTATCGGACTTGAAGGTCGTCTGCGGCGGCCCTTCATTCACACCACCATAGCGGTAGCCCTTGGAGGCCAGCGCATACCACAGGTTGTCACCGAAACGGTACTTCACGCTGGCCTTGGGCGTGTTGCCGTTGTCGCCGCCGCCCAGCACCGGCCCGTTGCTAGGGGCGCCAAAGACCGAACCGGTCTGTTGGAAGGCGGTGGTGGTCTTGTAGACACGGGCACCCAGCCCTGCGCTCCAGCCACCGCCCAGGCTGTATTCGCCGTCAAAGAACGCCGCCTTCTCGCTGCCTTCCGAGCTCGTCTTCAAGTCCACCAGGTCCACGACACCAAACGCAGCCGTGGCGTCGCTTTGCTTGGCCGCACCGCTGCCCTGGTTGGTCTGGTAGAAGACGCCGGCCACCCAACTGAGCGACCCACCGGGCTTGCTGCTGATGCGCAGTTCCTGCGACTTGGCATCACTGCTGCCGGCGGCGACTCGCGCCACCAGGTCGTAGTCGACCGTCAGGCTGGAGAAGTCAAATTGCGAGGTGCCACGGCCGAGCGAGGGGTTGTCGTGCTCCAGCTTCTTCGGGTCGCCGAAGACATAGCTGAAGTCGTTCTGCTTTGTCTTCTGCGTGCTGGCCACGAAGGTGGCCGTCAGTTCGCGCAAGGGCTTCACGGTGACCAGCAACCTGCCGCCGGTCTGGCGCACCTCGTTGGCGTCCTTGGTGTTGGTCCCCTTGTTGTCGATGTACCCCGGTGAGGTTCGATCAAAGGCCACCACGCGCAGCGCAGCCACTTCACTGAGGGGTGCATTGACCATGCCGTACAGCGACGCGGCGGTCGTGCCTTGCGACACGCTGCTGGCCCCCACCTGGACCGCCGCACCGAAGGCTTTCAGGTCAGGCTTGGCCAGCAGATAGCGCACCGCGCCGCCGAGAGAACCAGACCCGAAGAGCGCGCCCTGCGGCCCGCGAAGTACCTCAATGCGGTCCAGGTCGAAGGGCATGATGTCGGCCACCAGCCCCTTGCCGATGGGCGACGCCAGCGGCACGTCTTCTAGGTACGAACCGCTCGCGTTCTGTTGTCCGCCGCCGCTCTCGGGTGAGGCTTGGCTGCTCAGGCCGCGGATGGTGATGCCGCTGCCGTTGGGGTCGCCCCGGTTGAGTTGCACGCCCGGCGTCAGCTTCAGGAAGTCTTCTTGGTCGCGCGCACCACGTCGCTCGAGATCGCTGCCCTGCAACACTGACACCGTGCCTGCCACCTCGCGCTGCTTCTCCAGCCGTTTGTTGGCCGTGATGACGATGGTTTGCGATCTGTCCTCGTCAGCCTTGTCCGCTGGCGCTTGTTGCGCAGCAGCGGGCTGCGAGGCCATCAGCCCTGCAGCGGCGAGAGCGGCGCCTAGGCCGGAGAGGCGGTATGGGAAGCGTTGCGAGGTCGTGGAAGCATTTGAACTTGCACCAAAGATTTAGGCGATCGGCACAGCCCCGCAGTCGCACGGCCTGTCTGCTCGGGTGAACCCTAGGCGCGAGCAGGGTCGCGCTCATCGCCTGCGCTCAGCGACAGGTTGAAGGGCGCACGGTGCTGCCGGTACTGGCGCGGCGACATCCCCACGTGACCGCTGAATGCCGCCGCAAAGCTGCTTTGATGCTCATAGCCGACCCGTTCTGCCACTTGCGCAATCGTCAGCGTTGCCGCCAGCAGCAGTTGCTGCGCCTCGCGCATTCGGCGCTCCAGGCAGTACTCGGCCATCGTCACGCCAAAGGCCTCCTTGAAGACGGCCTTGAGCTTGTTCTGGTTGGTGCCGATTTCGCGTGCCAGCTCGGTGAACAACGGCGGCTTTCGGAAACTGCGCTCCAGCCGGGCCAAGGCGGCATGGGCCAGTTCAACGTCGCGCAGTCGATTCAGCGCAGTGCCGCGAAGAAGCGGTACATGCTGCATGGCGTCCAGGGTGTAGGCCACCAGTTCGGCCAAGCGGCCGGCGTATTGCAACACGCGCATCTCGCCTTCCAGGCGCGTGTCGATGGTGTCGGCCAGCAGCGCGGCCAGGCGATGGTCGAGCGGAAACGACGCGATGCGACCGACCTCGGCCGAGCCTGTCACCGCATCTCGCACCAAGGGCGGCAGATCGCCCAACTGCAGCCCATAGCGCTCCGCGAAGGCTGATACCCGAAAGATGGCCACCATGCCTTGCTGGCGGGCGCCGCCCGCGATATCGACGGTTTGTGGCCGACCCTTGGGCAGGCACACCAGCGTCACTTCAGGACGATTGAAGACCAGTTGCGCCGAACTGCCCACCTCAAAGGCGACATCGCAGCACAAGGATGCGCGCAGCATGATCAATGCCTCATCGGTGTCGTAGCGCCAGCGTGTGGTGCGGGGCAGCACGCAGTTGATGACCGTCAGCAGCAGGTCCTGGTCGAGGCGCACGGTGTCCGATGTGCCGCTGCCGCCTTCTTGAGCATGCAGGGTGCGCACACCTTGGCGTGCAAAGCGCTTGAAGCTGTGTTCACTGGCGCCGGCACGGAAGGCTTCCTGGTCGAAGTCCAGCGGTGACCAGGCGTCTTCGCTGGACTTGGCGGCAAGGCTGGGCATGTGTTCGATGCTCCTAAATATCTGTATCTTGAGCCTAACCCATCCGCTGTCGGCCTGGCCTATGGTTCGCTTGGCATGAACTCGACATCCAAGTCAACCTTAGAGAAGGCTGCGGCTTTGCTGCGCCAGAGCATCGTCTGGGACAACCACGGCTGCATGCCGGTAGCGCGCCCACACGACACATCCTTCCTCGCGCAACTGCAGCGCTACCGCGCAGCCGGCGTGAGTGCGGTGATGCTCAACGTGGGCTTTGGCGACATGGGCATCGAAGATCACGTGCGCACCTTGGCCAGCCTGCGCCACTGGATCCGGTCACGGCCCGAGGAGTACATCCTGCTGAGCACCGCCAAGGACATCGAGCGGGCGCATGCCTCGGGCCGACTGGCGGTTGGATTCGACATCGAGGGTGCCAACGCCGTGGCTGACCAGCCCAGTCTGGTGTCGCTGTACTACGACCTGGGTGTGCGCTGGATGTTGCTCGCCTACAACAACAACAACCGTGTTGGCGGGGGCTGCCAGGACGAGGACACTGGCCTGACGGCGTTCGGCCGTGAAATCGTCGCAGAGATGGAGCGGGTTGGCATGCAGGTCTGCTGCAGCCACACCGGGCACCGGACGGTTCGAGATGTCTTCGACGTGGCGACCCGGCCCGTCATTTTCTCGCACAGCAACCCCAGCGCGTTGCACCCGCACCCGCGCAA
>RGQD01000371.1 GCA_010030205.1 Betaproteobacteria bacterium | reverse complement strand
TTGCCGAACACCGCGTAGCCAGGTGATGCGGTGCTGGCGTAGTCCAGGAAGCTGTTGTTCACCGCATTGACGAAAAACTGCGCAGTCGCTGAATCTGAAGCCGATGTGCGCGCCATCGCGATGCTGTACTTGACGTTGTTCAGGCCCTTGTTGGTCTCGAGCACGATGGGCGCACGCAGGCCAACTTGCGCGGTCAACGTGTTGCCCGCTACCGCGGTGAAGCCGCCGCCCTGGTTCATGAAACCCTTGATCACGCGGTGGAAGATCGTGCCGTTGTAGAAGCCGCTGTTGACATAGGCCAGGAAGTTGTCGACCGTCACCGGCACTGCGGCTGGCTCGAGTTCGACCACGACAGCACCCATCGTCGTTGTCATCGTCACCTGCGGCTTGGGCACGACGAGCGCTGGGCTGAAGGTCTCGGTGCCGTTGAACTTGGCTGTCACGCGCACGCTGAGCGCCTTGTTGGGCAGGCAGGTGAAGCCCAGCTGGGCCGCGCTGCCGCCAGCCAGCAGAACAGGGCTGTCGCAACCCGAGACGCTCAGGCTGACCCCGCTGGCTGTTAGTTTGTAGCCTGTCATCACGAAATTGCTGATCCGACCGTAGCTCAAGCGGTCGGCGCTCAGGCTCAGGATCGCCGGCGTGCTGACCGCGGTGATGGTCTGGCTGACTGCTGCACTGGCAAGCTTGCCGTCGTTGACCGTCAAGCCCAAGACGTAGGCGCCAGCGACATCGGGGACGAAGCTCGGTGCCGCTGCGGTCGGGTTGCTCAACAAAGCATTGCTGTCGGTGGGCTTGGACAACAGGGTCCAGAGATAGGTCAGCGGGTCGCCTTCAGCATCGCTGCTGGCCGCAGCACTGAGCGTCACGGTGCTGCCGGTTTCCACCTGTCGCGCAGCACCGGCGTTGGCCACGGGTGCCGTGTTGGCCAGGATGGCGGTCACCGTGATCGAGCTTGTGGCACTGTTTTGCTTGCCATCGGTCACCACCAGGCTGGCGACATAGACGCCGGCCAGATCGGGTGTGAAGCTAGGGCTTGCCTGCGTCGAATTGGCCAGCGATGCCGCGCTGCCTGTGGGCCTGGAGGTCAAGGACCACGAATAGCTCATCGAATCACCCATGACATCGCCGCGCAGCGCGGCGACCAGTCGCATGGCGGTCGATGCCGACGCGGGGAGCAACGCGCTCAAGGCAGGAACCGCGCCGGGATTCAAGCCTGTCTTGCCGGCCAGTGCGGGGTCTGCCGGGTTGAAGAACATCCATTGCGGCGTCGGCGACGCGATCCCGACAACATGCTTGAGCACCGCGATGGCGTCTGCCAGTTCAATGCTGCCGTTGGCGTCGAAGTCGGCGGCATAGATTTGATAGGGCGTTGGTGGCTTGCCATCGGCGTTGATGTTCAGCCCGACGATCATCTTGAGGATCGCGATCGCATCCTGCAGGGTGACGGCCTGATCGGCCAGAACGCTGCCGGCGCTGTCAGTGGCGCTGGTGGTGGCCAATGCCTTCGCATGGCCTGCGGGTGCAGCGCTGACGGCCAAGCTTTCTGGCGCTTGCAATGGCCGGGTATTGCTGTCCTCGGATCCGCCGCCGCAGGCTTGCAGCAACAGCCCCAGGGTCAGGGCGATGATGGCGGGCCAAGGTGGCGCGCTGAGGCAGTGACAGAATCTTGACGACATCCGGGTTTTTGAAAGAGTTTCACAAAACGGCATTGGATCATCTACGGGCAAGTAGCGCGTGGCCTGATGGCCTATTTCACCCACCGCAGGCGCGCTGCGGTCTAGGTTTCGCGCGACATGGGGTTCAAGATCGCTGGTTGTTGTGGCTTGAGGCTGTTGATGAAGAAGGCGCGGGCCCTCAACCCGGTGTGCTGGCGGCGCGCGGCGCGGCGCGCATCGCCGTGCAAGGGTCTTGGCGGGCTTGGGCGGGTGTGACGATGACTTGGTCAAAGCCTTCAGGCCTGTCGTCACCGGGCTCGAGGAATCCGATCACCCGGGTCTGTGCCCGCACCGTGGGCGTCAGCCAGCGCGGCACGCCCAGGTCTTTGCGCACATGGCCGTTGCCCGCCAGCAGCACCACGCCGCGCTCGGCATGGGCTTGCACCAGGCGCGCCATGAACTGGTCGCGGGCGACCTGGGCCAGCGCCATCGTGGCTGCCAGACCGGCGCTGACCATGCCGCAGTGGCTCGCCTCGATGGCTGCGGCGTGGGCGCTGGCGATGTCGGCGGGCACATCGGCCTCGAAGCCCTGCGCCGCCAGCCCTTGCCGCATCACTGCGCGGGCCTGCTCGCGCGCGACGTTGGCCGCGATGATGGGCAGGCGGTATTGCAGCGCCAGGCGCAGGTAGGGCCGGTAGAAATTCCAGTCCCAGCCAGATCGGTCGCCCAGTTTGACCAGCGCCTCGACGCTGGCTTGTGGGTCGACGCTGTGCTCAGCGCTGTGGCGCAGCAAGCGGTCGATGTCTTGCTGGCGCTCGCGGTCGAACTGCTCCATCAGCAGCGCCGGCCGCGCGCCGCGCGCCAGCAAGTCGCTCAGGGTCTGTGCCCTCAGCGCATGCTGGGCGGCGTTGTCATGCACTTCGCCCAGCAGCAGCAAAGCCGGGCCGCTGGGGGCGATTACCGGGGGGATGCCCAGTTGTTCGGCCGCCCACGCGGTGCTGCCAGCCATGGCCAGCAGCATGACGGTTCGCAGCATCTGCTTGGGTAGGATGGGTGTCACTCGCGTTGGGGCGAATCCGCTCAGCCCGGCGCCGGCAGCACCGTGCCGGCGCAGTCGCCGAAGCCTATCCGCGCCGTGCCCGGGCGCTCGCAAGCGGCGCGCAGGATCACCTGGTCGCCGTCCGCAAGGAAGCGGCGCTGCTCGCCGTTGGGCAGTGTCAGCGCCTGCTTGCCGCCGTCCGAGAGCTCTAGCAGCGATCCGCCCTGGCCAGGCTCGGGACCCGACTGGGTGCCTGTGCCCAGCAGGTCGCCGGGCTGCAGCTTGCAGCCGTTGCTCGCCTGGTGCGTCAGCAACTGGGCCAGGGTCCAGTAAGCGTCGCGGAAGTTGCTCTGCGACAAGCGCACCGCAGCCTGGCCCGCGGCGCGCATCGCTGCGGTTTGCAGCCAGACTTCGAGCGCGATGTCGATCGCGCCGGCTTCTCGGTTGGCAGGGCTGTCGAGGTGGCTGAGCGGCAGTGGGTCGCCCGCGGGCCGCTGGAACGGCAGCCGGTACGGCGCCAGCGCTTCCATCGTCACGACCCAGGGCGACAGCGTGGTGCCGAAGCTCTTGGCCAGGAACGGGCCCAGCGGCTGGTACTCCCAGGCCTGCACATCGCGCGCCGACCAGTCGTTGAGCAGCGTCATGCCGAACAAGCGGTCTTCGGCTTCGGCAATGGCCACCGGCTCACCCAGCGAGTTGCCGGGGCCGACCAGCGCGCCGAGTTCGAGCTCGTAGTCCAGCCGCTGGCAGGGGCCGTAGCTCGGCGACTCGGCGTTCGGCGGCAAGGTCTGACCGAGCGGGCGGCGCAGCGGCGTGCCACTGACGACGATCGTCGAGGACCTGCCGTGGTAGCCGATCGGCACCCATTTGTAATTGGGCAGCAGCGGGTTGTCGGGGCGAAACAGCTTGCCCACTGTGGTGGCGTGGTGGATGCCGGTGTAGAAATCGGTGTAGTCGCCGATCGCGCATGGCAAGCCCATTTCGGCATCGGTCTGGGCCAGCAAACAGTCTTTCAGCCTGGCTTGTTGCGGGCTGTGCTGGGCGAGCGCTGCTGACAGGGCTTGACGCAACGCGACCCGGGTGGCTTTGGGCGCGGCCATCAGTGCGCTGAGATCGCGGAACCGGCCATAGGGCAGGTTCTGGATCGGGAAGTCGGTGCCCGGCGCATTGGCCGATGCGACCCAGCTTCGCAGTGCAGGGTCGTGTGTAGCGTCGAGGTGCAGGCTCATCGCGGAGTTTCCAGAAATTGATCGGCCAGGCTTTGCCAGCAGTCGGCGTAAGCCCCGTCCAGCCGACCCGGCTGCATGGCCCAGGCGCTGGGGATGAATCGGTAGCGGCTCTCCAACATGAAAGCCAGCGTGTCGTTCAATTTGTGCGGCGCCAAAACGGCCTGGCTGGCCTTGTCGAAGGTCTCGGCGTCCGGTCCATGCGGCACCATCGTGTTGTGCAGGCTGGCGCCGCCGGGTTTGAAGCCCTCGGGCTTGGCGTCGTACTGGCCATGGACCAGGCCCATGAATTCGCTCATCAGGTTGCGGTGAAACCAGGGCGG
>RGQD01000038.1 GCA_010030205.1 Betaproteobacteria bacterium | reverse complement strand
TCGGGTAGCGTGATCGTGATCATCGGGGGCTCCAGAGGGCGGTCAATCGTTTCAGGCAACAAAAAAGCGCGGTGGCGACCGCGCTTGGCATGTTCGGAGGGTGGAAAACGACGAACAGCGGCAACAACGGGGCCGACTAGGTGTCGGGGTTGAACAAGATAGTTCGCGGTGTCGAAACCATGGGGAGTTGCCCTCGTACCGGCTGTTTGATCCAGCGGGGATTGTAGCGGCGCGTCGTCTGGCTTGGCCTCAGAAAACGTCCTCAGCGCTTGGTCTGCAGCTTGGCGAATGCCGCGGCCATCGCACCTGCCGCCGGCTGTTGGGATGCGCCGCCGACGCGCTCAGCGCGCGCTGCAGGCTTGAAGCCGTGGTCGCCTCGACCCTGGCCACTGGCGCCCAACTTGGCATCGAGCTTCATCGTCAGCGAGACGCGGCCGCGCGCCAGATCGACCTCGAGCACCTTGACCTTGACGATGTCACCGGTCTTGACGACCTCGCGCGCATCGTTGACAAATTTGTGCGCCAGCTGGCTGACATGGATCAGCCCGTCCTGGTGAACGCCCAGGTCGACAAAAGCACCGAACTGCGCGACGTTGCTGACCGTGCCCTCGAGCACCATGTCGACCGACAAGTCCTTGATCGACTCGACGCCGTCGGTCAGGCGCGCGACCTTGAAGTCGGGCCTCGGGTCACGGCCTGGCTTCTCGAGCTCGGCGAACAAGTCCTTGACCGTGATCGCGCCGAATCGCTCGTCGGCGAAGGCCTCGGGTCTGAGCGCACGGAACACGTCGGCCTTGCCCATCAGCTCGTGGACCGGACGCTGCAAATGGGCCAGAAGACGCTGCACCACCGGATAGGTCTCGGGGTGGACACCGGTCAGGTCGAGCGGGTTGTCGCCACCGCGGATGCGCAGGAAGCCCGCTGCCTGCTCGAAGGTCTTGGGCCCCAGACCCGTGACATCGAGCAGTTGCTGGCGATTGCGGAAAGCGCCGTTGGCGTCGCGCCAGCGCACGATGGACGCAGCCACCGCAGCCGACAGCCCGGCCACCCGCGCAAGCAGCGGCGCCGACGCCGTGTTGAGGTCGACGCCCACCTTGTTGACGCAATCCTCAACCACCGTGCCTAGCATGCGTGCGAGTTCGCCCTGGTTGACGTCGTGCTGGTACTGACCCACACCGATGCTCTTGGGGTCGATCTTGACCAGTTCGGCCAAGGGGTCCTGCAAGCGGCGGGCAATCGACACCGCACCGCGCAAGGTCACGTCGAGATCGGGCAGCTCCTTGCTGGCGAACTCGCTGGCCGAATAGATCGAGGCACCCGACTCGCTGACCACGGCTTTCTCGATCTTGCGATCGGGTGCGATCGCGCTCAACCGCTTGATCAGGTCGCCGGCGAGCTTGTCTGTCTCGCGGCTGGCGGTGCCGTTGCCGATCGCGATCAGGTTGACGCCGTGCAGCGCGCAGAGCTTGCCCAGCGCGTGCAGCGATCCCTCCCAATCGCGTTTGGGTTCGTGCGGAAACACCGCAGTGGTCGCGAGTACCTTGCCGGTATCGCTGACCACGGCCACCTTCACGCCGGTGCGGATGCCGGGGTCCAAGCCCATCACCACGCGCTTGCCCGCCGGCGCGGCCAGCAGCAGGTCGCGCAGGTTCTCGGCGAAGACCTTGATCGCGGTGGCCTCGGCGGCTTCGCGCAAGCGGGTGAACAGGTCACGCTCCAGGCTGAGCGAGAGCTTGACCTTCCAGGTCCAGGCCACTGTCTTGCGGATCAGCTCGTCGGCCGGCCGCTTGGCATGGCTCCAGCCCAAGTGGATCGCGATCCGGCCTTCGGCCTGTCCAGGCTTGCCGGGCACGGTCTCCTCGTCAAGCGCGAGCTTGGCGTCGAGAACTTCCAGCGTGCGACCCCGAAACACGGCCAAGGCGCGGTGCGACGGCACGTTGCGGATAGGCTCGTCGTAGTCGAAATAGTCCCTGAACTTGGCGTTGTCGGGCTGCTCGCCGTCCTTGCCATCGCACAGCTTGCTGCGCAGCAAGGCCTCGGTCCACAGCCACTCGCGCAGCTTGCCGACCAAGGCGGCGTCCTCGGCCCAGCGTTCGGACAGCAAGTCGCGAACGCCGTCGAGCACGGCGAAGGCATCGGCAAAACCAGCGTCGGCCAGCGCCTTCGCGCCACCGGGATAGCCTTCGATCAGCGCTGTGGCCTCGGCCTGCGGGTCCAGCGACGGGTCGGCGAAGAGCCGGTCGGCCAGCGGCTCCAGACCGGCTTCACGAGCGATCATGCCTTTGGTGCGGCGCTTTTGCTTGTAGGGCAGGTAGAGGTCTTCGAGGTCTTGCTTGGTGGCAGCGCCCAGCACGGCTGCATGCAGCTCGGGCGTGAGCTTGCCCTGCTCGGCGATGCTCTTGAGCACCGCTGCGCGGCGGTCCTCGAGCTCACGCAGATAGTCCAACCTGGCCTCGAGCTCGCGCAGTTGGATGTCGTCCAGGCCATCGGTGGCCTCCTTGCGGTAGCGGGCGATGAAGGGCACGGTTGCGCCGCCATCGAGCAATTCGACTGCGGCCTCGATCTGACGCGGCGAGACCTTCAGCTCGGTCGCTATCTGCAGAAGAATCTTGTCCAAATCACCTGGCCCGCAGGCCCCCCTAATGACGAAGCGAGCGAGTGTGCCACAGCGCCTGTCAGCGCCTGGACTTCCTCCAGACAGCGAGAAATTCTGGCCAAAGATCAGCCCGGCGTGCCCAGAGAACAGCGAGTTGAGACTCTGCTGCAGGCTCAGGTCGGCGATGGCTTGGCAGCGTTACCGCCGCGCTCAGGCGGGCGCCACATCCCGACATGCGGGATGCCGTCCTCCAAATACCCCTGCCCCACCGGCATGAACCCGTGTCGGCCGTAAAAGCTCTGCAGATGAGCCTGTGCGCTGATGCTGATACCGGTTGGCCCCCAGGCTGCGACGCAGTGCCGCACGCCAAGAGCTACCAGCAGGTCAGCCAGTCCGCTGCCACGCAGCGGTTTGTCCAGCACCACGCGGCCGATCGAAGGCTCGTCGTACTTGACCCCGGGGTCGACCACCCGCAGGTAGGCGCGAAGTGCGCCATCCTCATCACGACCCAGCAGGTGGCCGCTGTGTCGGTCCAGCCCGTCGGGGTCGAGGAATGGCCCTTGCTCCAGGATGAAAACCTTGGCGCGCAGCGCAAGCATGTCGTAGACACCGTCTGCACCGAGTTCGGCAAATCGCTGCCAGGTCCAGGACAATATTTGCCCCGAGGCGCACCCTTCTGGCAATGGCGCCGAAGGCGTCTCGGGGCGCATCGTCAGACCAGCTTGACCAGTTGCTTGCCGAAGTTCTTGCCCTTGAGCAGCCCCAGGAAGGCCTCGGGCGCTGCGTCCAGACCTTGCGCCACCGTCTCGCGGTACTTGATCTGACCACTCGCGACGCCCTCGCCCAACTCCTGGAGCGCCTCGGGCCAGAACTCCATGTGCTCGCTGACGATGAAGCCTTCGATCTTCATGCGGTTGACCAAGATCAGCTGCGGGGCGGCCATCGGGATCGGCTCGCCGTTGTAGCCGCTGATCATGCCGCAGACGGCGATGCGGCTGAAAGGGTTCGCCAACTGCATCACCGCGTCGAGGATCATGCCGCCGACATTCTCGAAATGGCCATCGATGCCTGCTGGGCAAGCCTGTTTCAGCGCTTGCAACAGCGACTTCAGGTCCGGGTGGGCCTTGTGGTCGATGCAGGCGTCGAAACCCAGTTCATCGACCACATAGCGGCACTTTTCAGCGCCGCCGGCGATGCCGACCACACGAGCGCCGCGCACCTTGGCCAATTGGCCGACCACGCTGCCAACCGCGCCGCTGGCGGCTGAGACCACGACCGTCTCACCGGCCTTGGGATGGATGATCTTGACCAAGCCATACCAGGCCGTGACACCCGGCATGCCGACAGCCCCTAGGTAAGCCGACATTGGAATGCGGGCGGTGTCGACTTTTTGCAGCAAGCCAAGCTGCGCGGCCCCGAACAGTCGGTACAACTGCCAGCCGCCCCCGCCCCTGACGGTGTCGCCGACCTTGAACAAAGGGTTCTTGGACGCCACCACCTCACCCACCGTGCCGCCGACCATCACCTCGTTCAAGGCTTGCGGCGCGGCATAGCTTTTGGCGTCGTTCATGCGCCAACGCATGTACGGGTCGAGGCTGAGGTAGTGGTTGCGCAGCAGCACCTGTCCGTCGGTGAGGTCGGCGACTGCTGTCTCGACCAGTTTGAAATTGGCGACCTCAGGCTCGCCAGCGGGACGCGATGCCAGCTGGAACTGTCGGTTGATCAGCTTGCTCATGTTGGTTCTTTCAGTGGTTCAGAGGGAAGGCAATCGGGATGCCCAGGCCGTGCCAGCCTGGCGCTTCAGAGCAGGATTCAATGGCCGATCACGCAGCTCACACCACCGTCGACCACCAGGATCTGCCCGGTGATGTGTTTGCCAGCCTGCGATGCCAACAGCAGCGCTGCGCCCTTCAAGTCGTCGTCGTCGCCCAGACGGCCGAGCGGGGCAGCGGCGGCCATCTTGTCAGCGCCAACCGTCTGGATCGTGAATTCGGTCATCTTGCTGGGGAAAAACCCTGGTGCGATGGCGTTCACGTTGATCCCGTGCTCGCCCCATTCGGCTGCCAGCACCCGGGTGAAGTTGACCACTGCGCCCTTGCTGGTGCTGTAGGCCAGCGTGTCGATGCCCTTGGGATTACCACCCAGCCCGGACGTCGACGCGAGGTTGATGATGCGGCCTTGACGGCGCGGGATCATGCACAGCTTGCCGATGGTCTGGCTGAAAACAAACACGCTGCGCAGGTTGAGGTTCATCACCTTGTCCCAGGCCGCCAGCGTATGGTCTTCGGCTGCCGCACCCCAGGCTGCACCAGCGTTGTTGACCAGGATGTCGACCGGGCCCAGTCGCTCGACGGTCTCGGTGCAGACCCGGTGCACCTGTTCGGGGTCTGCAGCGTCGGCGGCGATCCAGCGCGCGTCGATGCCGCGCTGGCTGAGGTCGGCGACGGCCTGCTCCAAATCGGCGGCCTTGCGCGATGTCAGCATCACCTTGGCGCCAGCCTCTCCCAGCGCCTCGGCGATCTGCAGTCCCAGACCGCGCGAGCCACCGGTCACGAGCGCGACGCGACCGCGAAGGTCGAACAATTGTTGGATAGGGGTGCCCATGCTGGCGGATCTTTCAAGGGTGAGGAGAGGACAAGCGACTTCGTCGCCATCGGCGCGAACACCTGGGCGTCAAGTCCAGCGTGACGGGCGGCCAGACCCCGGAGGGGGCCCTGGCGCGCGCCCGCACTGGCAGAACAAGGTCAGAACCATTCGTCGCGCATCTCGCGACACAGCGGGTTGCGGCTCGCCACCACAGCCAGCCAGGCGTCGATCTTGGGCAGCTCGTAGTCGAAGAAGTAGTGGCAAGCCTGCAGCTTGCCTGGCACAAAGCCAGGGTCGACCACATCCCGACCGACCAAGGCCTGGGCCGCTAGCGCCACATCCAGCCAGATCCACGCCAGCACCACATGGCCGAAGGCCTGCAAGTATGGTGTGGCGTTGGCCAGCGCCTCCTCGGGTGAGCCGGTCGACCAGGCCGACTCGGTGGCAGCGAGCAAGCGCGCGAGCGCAGCTTCGAGCTCACCGGCATGGGCCGCCAGCAAGGGCAGCGCCCGCGCGCGATCGATGCTGCGCTCGACCGTCACGACCAGCAGCTTCAGTCCCGAACCGCCGTCGATCACCACCTTGCGGCCCAGCAGGTCCAGCGCCTGGATGCCGTGGGTGCCTTCGTGGATCATGTTCAGCCGGTTGTCGCGCCAGTACTGCTCGACCGGAAAGTCGCGGGTGTAGCCATAGCCGCCGTGGACCTGGATCGCCAGGCTGTTGGCCTCCAGGCACCACTCGCTGGGCCAGCTCTTGGCGATCGGTGTCAACACCTCCAGCAACATGGTGGCCTGACGCGCCTCCGCAGGTGGGCCGCTGTGCTGCTCGTCGACCAGTCGGGCACAGTACAGTTCCAGCGCCAGCGCGCCTTCGGCATAGGCTTTTTGCGCCAGCAGCATGCGTTTGACATCGGCGTGCTCGATGATCGGCACCTGGGGCGCAGCGGCGTCCTTGCCGCCAGCCGTCATCGGCCTGCCCTGCGGCCGCTGCCGGGCGTAGGCCAGCGAGGCCTCGTAGCCGGCCATGCCCAACATCGTCGCCGCCATGCCGACGCCTATCCGGGCCTCGTTCATCATGTGGAACATGCAGCGCAGGCCTTCGCCTGGTTTGCCCACCAGATAGCCGACAGCACCGGCTTGACCAGCGGGCAAGAACTTGCCCTCGCCGAAGTTGAGCAGCGTGTTGGTGGTGCCGCGCCAGCCGAGCTTGTGGTTCAGGCCAGCCAGCGCGACATCGTTGCGCTCGCCGGTGAGCTGCCCTTGCGCGTCGACCAGCTTCTTGGGGACGATGAACAGCGAGATGCCTCGAACGCCTGGGGTCGTCTTGCCGTCGGCGCCGGCGATCTTGGCCAGCACCAAATGGATGATGTTCTCGGTCAGCTCATGCTCGCCGGCAGAGATCCACATCTTGTTGCCTTTGAGCCGAAAGCGCGGTCCCAGCGGATCAGCAGCGCCCTCGCCGTCTGGCGTCGCGCGGGTGGCCACATCCGACAGGCTTGAGCCGGCCTGCGGCTCGGACAAGCACATCGTGCCCGACCAGCGGCCTGAAAACTCGTTGAGCGCGAAGACGCGCTTTTGCACCTCGCTGCCATGGGCCATCAACAGGTTGGCGTTGCCCACCGACAGCAGGCTGGCATTGATGCTGACCGAAGCCTTGGCGAAGAAGGCGTTGGCTGCGGCCTCCAAGGTGTAGGGCAGCTGCATGCCACCGATCTCGAAATCCTGCGCTGCCGAGAGCATCCCCGAGGCGGCGTAAGCGTCACAGGCGTCCTGGGTGGCCTGCGGCAGGATCACCTTTTCGCCGTCAAAGCGCGGCTCTTCGGTGTCGACCAGGCGGTTGAACGGGGCGAATTTGTCGCGGGCGATCTTCTCGCAGGTGTCGAGCACCTGGGCAAAGGTCTCGGACGTGTGGTCGGCAAAGCGCGGTCGCGAAGTCAGGCTGACAACATCCAGCCAGTCATCCAGCAAGAAATCAAGTGTCGCGCGCATCACAAGCTCGCCAGCCCGAAGCTCGCCAGCGCGGCTTGGGCGATCGGCGCACCCCATTCAGGCACGAAATGGCCGGCCGCAGCCACCGACAGCGGCGGCGGGCAGCCGCGGATCAGCGACTGCAAGGCCTGCATCGTCGGCCTGAGCACCGGGTCCTGTTCGCCCACGGCCATGAAACTGTCGCCGGCCCAGCGGTGTTGCCAGAATTCAGCGGCGGCCAAGCTGGTGGCGGCTCCTGGCGCGGCCTCGCCCATGGTCAGCACATCGGGCACGAGGTTCGGGAAAGCTCGCAGCGCGGCTTTGAAGCTGGCATCGGGGAATGGCGCGTCGTAGCCTGCGGCTTCGGCCTCACTCATCTCGCGCTTGCCACGCCGCAGCAGCTTGCCCACACCCAGGTCGGGTTGGCTGTTGCTGTAATCGCGCCACTGGCGAAAGCCTTCGGTCACTGTTCCCGTGCCCAAGGTCGTGTTCATCACCAGCAGGCGGGTGAAGCGATCGGGCATCGCCATCGGCAAGGTCAGCCCAAGAATGCCACCCCAGTCCTGGCATACCAGCATCAGCTGGCGCAGGTCCAGCGCGTCGACAAAGCGGAGCAGGCTGCGGCGGTGGAGGTCGAAACCATGCCAGGCCTCGTCGACCGGCTTGTCCGAGCGGCCAAAGCCGATCAGGTCGGGCGCGACCACCCGCAACCCGGCAGCCAGGAACACCGGGATCATGTGCCGGTAAAGAAAGCTCCAACTCGGGTTGCCGTGCAGGCACAGCACGGTGGCCACCGCGTCGCGCGGCCCTTCGTCGATGAAGTGCATGCGCAGGCCATCGCCCAGTGGCTCCAGCCATTTCGGCGCATAAGGCCAGTCGGGCAGGTCCTTGAAACGCTCGTCGGGGGTGCGAAGGGCTGGGGTCATGGTCGGGCCGCGTCGATCGATCAGAGAACTTCGAAAATGCCAGCTGCACCCATGCCGCCGCCGATGCACATCGTCACACAGACGCGCTTGGCGCCGCGGCGCTTGCCTTCGATCAGCGCGTGGCCGGTCAGCCGCTGGCCGCTCATGCCGTAGGGATGGCCGACCGCGATCGCACCGCCATTGACGTTGAGCCTGTCCATCGGGATGCCCAGGCGGTCGGCGCAGTACAGCACCTGAACTGCGAAGGCTTCGTTCAACTCCCACAGGTCGATGTCGTCCATCTTCAGGCCCAGGCGCTTGAGCACCTTGGGCACCGCGAACACCGGCCCTATGCCCATCTCGTCGGGCTCGCAGCCGGCGACCGCGAAGCCAAGAAAACGACCCAGCGGCTTCAAGCCTTTTTGCTGGGCGTAGCGGTCGCTGACGATCACGCAAGCACCCGCGCCATCGCTGAACTGGCTGGCGTTGCCGCCGGTGACCATGCCACCGGGCACTGCTGTTCGCACGCCTTTGATAGCGTCGTACGTGGTGCCGGGGCGCAGCCCTTCGTCGGCGCTGACGGTGACTTGCTTGCTGCGCAGGCCCAGCACCGCGTCGGCGACACCAGCCGTCACGGTGATCGCAGCGATCTCGTCGTTGAACAGCCCTGCGGCTTGCGCCGCGCAGGCTTTTTGCTGGCTCTCGGCACCGTAATGGTCCATGCGCTCGCGGGCAATCTGATAGCGCTTGGCGACGTTCTCGGCCGTCTGCAACATGTTCCAGTAGATCTCGGGCTTGATCTTCTGCAGCGCCGGGTCGACCATCATGTGGGTGTTCATCTCCTGCTGCACGCAGGAGATGCTCTCGACACCACCGGCAACAAAAATGTCGGCCTCACCAGCGATGATGCGCTGCGAGGCCATCGCGATGGTCTGCAGGCCGCTGGAGCAGAAGCGGTTGATCGTCACGCCGCTGACCGTGATCGGCAGTCCTGCACGCAACGCGGCCTGGCGCGCGATGTTCATGCCGGTCGCGCCCTCGGGGTTGGCGCAACCCATCAGCACGTCGTCGATCTCACCCGGATCGATGCCGGCGCGCTGCACAGCATGCTCGATCGCGTGGCCACCCAGCGTCGCGCCGTGGGTCATGTTGAAAGCGCCCTTCCAGCTCTTGGCCAGCGGCGTGCGTGCGGTGGAAACGATGACAGCGTCGGTCATGGAAACTCCTGTGGATCTTGCAAGAGGGTCGACATCGCGAGGGCTCAGGCCGCCGCGAGCATCGCCGTGTTGTCCTTGTAGATGCTGTTCTTCACTTCGCTGAAAACGCGCCGAACCATGGGCTCGAACTCGCTGATCGGCAGCGCCTTGGCCCCGGGGTTGAAAGCCGGGTTGTCGTAGAGCGCACAGAACTCCTCGGTCCGGGCGAAGTGCTCGTGGCCGCGAAACTGCTCGCGCAGGTTGCGGTCCAGACCGATGTGGTGGAAGAAGAAATAGCCTTGGAAAATGCCGTGGTGCTGCACCATCCAAAGATTGGCCTCGCTGACGAAGGGCTTCAAGACCGCTGCGGCAACGTCGAAATGGTTGTGCGCGCCCAGCGTGTCGCCGATGTCGTGCAGCAGCGCGCAGACGACGTACTCCTCGTCTTTGCCGGCCTTGAGCGCGAGCGTGGCCGTCTGCAGCGAATGCTGGTATCGGTCGACCGGAAAACCACCGCAGTCGCCGTCGAGCAACTTGAGGTGGGCCAGCACCCGGTCGGTCAGCGTCAGCGACGCTTTCCTGGCTTCTGCGCCGATCTCGCGCCAGTCTGCGGCGCTGCTGTTTTCCATCGAAGTGAAGGTCGCGGTCATGAGAGTCTCCAGCGGGGGTTGAACATCAGGTGAAAGTCTTGCCTTCGGCGACGAGGCGGGACAACAAGGGCGCAGGCTGCCAGAAAGAGGCATCGTCCAAGGGGTTGGCAGCAAAGCGCTTCATCGAGGCCAGCACGTTGTAAAGACCGAACTGGTCCGCGTGGCACAGCGGGCCGCCGCGGAACAGCGGGAAGCCGTAGCCGGTGAGGTAGATCATGTCGATGTCGCTGGCCTTGTTGGCAATGCCTTCTTCCAGGATGTGCCCAGCCTCGTTGACCAGGCTGAAGACCAGGCGCTGGACGATCTCGTCGTCGGCTATCTTGCGCGGCTTGATGCCTATCGACTGGCGATGGTCAGCCACCATCTGCTCGACCAGGGCCGAGGCGATCGCGTCGCGCTTGCCAGGCAGGTAGTCGTACCAGCCGGCGCCAGTCTTCTGGCCGTAGCGTCCCAGCTCGCACAGCAGGTCTGCGGTCTTGCTGTACTTCTGGTGGGCGTGCTCGGTTGCACGGCGCTTGCGGATCGCCCAGCCGATGTCGTTGCCAGCCAGGTCGGCCATGCGGAATGGGCCCATTGCGAAACCGAACTTCTCGACCGCCCGGTCAACCTGGGCCGGCGTGCAGCCTTCGTCAAGCAGGAAGCCCGCCTGGCGGCTGTACTGCTCGATCATCCGGTTGCCGATGAAACCATCGCACACGCCAGAGACCACCGCGGTCTTCTTGATCTTCTTGGCAACAGACATCACCGTGGCGAGCACGTCTTTCGCAGTGGCCTTGCCACGCACCACTTCGAGCAAGCGCATCACGTTGGCCGGGCTGAAGAAGTGCATGCCGACCACGTCTTGCGGGCGCCGCGTGAAGTTCGCGATCTTGTCGACGTCGAGCGTCGAGGTGTTGGAGGCCAGGATCGCACCCGGTTTGGCGATCGCATCGAGCTGCTTGAACACCGCCTCCTTGACGCCAAGTTCCTCGAACACCGCCTCGATGACCAAATCGGCGTCGGCCAACTGGTCGTAACTCAGCGTCGTGGTCAGCAACGCCATGCGTTGTTCGTACTTGTCTGCCTTGAGCTTGCCCTTCTTGACCTGGGCCTCGTAGTTCTTGCGGATCGTCGCGACGCCGCGGTCCAGCGCGTCCTGCTTCATCTCGAGCATCGTCACCGGGACACCGGCGTTGAGGAAGTTCATCGTGATGCCGCCGCCCATCGTGCCCGCGCCGATCACGCCGACCTTGGCAATGTTGCGCAAGGGTGTGCCCCCGGGCACATCGGGGATCTTGCTGGCCGCGCGTTCGGCAAAGAAGGCATGGCGCAGCGCCTTGGCCTCGGGCGAGGACAGCAGGCTGAGGAAGATGCGCTGTTCTTCGGCAATGCCTTCATCCAGCGACCTAGACTTGATCGACGCTGCCACGGCCTCGACGCAGGCCAAAGGCGCCGGGAAATTTTTGCTCATGCCCTTGACCGTGTTTCGGACGAACTGCACATAAGCGTCTGGGTTGGGGTGGCTGACTTTCAAATCGCGCACCGTGGGCATCGGACGCACGCTGGCAATGCGCTTGGCGAAGGCAGCGGCAGCAGGGATCAGCTCGCCCTCGACGATCTGGTCGAACAGCTTCTGGCCAGGCAGGCCGGCCAGCAGTTCGCTCTTGACAGGTTCGCCTGTCACGATCATGTTCATCGCGGTTTCCACGCCCAGCACGCGCGGCAGGCGCTGGGTACCACCGGCACCTGGGATCACGCCGATCTTGACCTCGGGCAGCCCGATCGCTGCACCGGGTGAGGCCACGCGGTACTGGCAGGACAGCGCGAGCTCCAGCCCGCCGCCCATACAGATGCTGTGGATCGCGGCCACCACCGGTTTGCTGCTGGACTCGATCATCCTGATCAAGGTCATCAGGTTGGGCTCGGCCAGCGCCTTCGGACTGTCGAGCTCGCTGATGTCGGCACCGGCCGAGAACGCCCGACCTGCGCCGGTCAGCACGACGGCTTGCACCGTGTTATCGGCCAGCGCCTGGCTCAGTCCGTCGGCAATGCCCACACGGTTGGCATAGCTCAGGCCGTTGACCGGCGGGTTGTTCATCGTGACGACGGCAACACCGTCGGTGACCTGGTAGAGGGCGCTCATGGCTAACCTTTCGACGCGGAAAAATTTCAGTGACTGCCTGTCAAAGCGGCTGCACCGCCAAAATAGCACGACCGTTCCATTCTAGGAATCCACAGCGACCAGCGCCTGTCGCTGCAGCGACAAGGCCCGCCCACGGTGCTGACCCAGACGCCAAGCTATTTCAGCGGGTGGGCCTTGAACTGCTCACGCAGCTTGTTCTTCTGGATTTTGCCGGTGGCACCGAGCGGGATCGCGTCGACGAACGCGACGTCGTCGGGGATCTGCCACTTTGCGATACGACCTTCGAAATGCGCCAGAATCTCCACGGCTGTCGCGGCGGTGCCAGGCTTTCTCATCACCACCAGCAGCGGCCGCTCGTCCCATTTCGGGTGCGGCACCGCGATGCAAGCGGCCATTGCCACCGTCGGATGGGCCATCGCGATGTTCTCGACATCGATCGAACTGATCCACTCACCGCCGGACTTGATCACGTCCTTGCTGCGATCGGTGATCTGCAGAAAACCGTCGGCATCGATCGCCGCGACATCGCCGGTCGGGAACCAGCCGTCCACCAGCGGGTCGCCGCCATCGCCCTTGAAGTAGCTCGAGATGATCCAGTGGCCTTTGACCAGCAGGTCGCCGCTGGCCTGACCGTCCCAGGGCAATTCGGCGCCGTCGGCGTCGACGATCTTCATCTCGACCCCGAACACCGCCCTGCCTTGTTTGGCCATGATGGCCAGTTGCTGCTCTTCAGGCAAAGAGGTCTGGTGCAGCTTCAAGGTGCAGACCGTGCCCAGCGGGGACATCTCGGTCATGCCCCAGGCATGCAGCACGGTCACGCCGTAGTCATCGCGGAATGTCTTGATCATCGCCGGTGGACAGGCCGAGCCGCCGATCACCGTGCGCGTCATCGTCGAGAACTTCAAACCATGTTGGGCCGTGTGGTTGAGCAGGCCCAGCCAGACCGTGGGCACGCCAGCGGCCATCGTCACGCGCTCGGTCTCGATCAGCTCGTAGACCGACTTGCCGTCGAGCGCGGCACCGGGAAACACCAGTTTGGCGCCCGTCATCGCGGCGCCGTACGGAATGCCCCAAGCATTGACATGGAACATCGGCACCACCGGCAGGATCACGTCGCGGGCCGACAAGCCCATCGAGTCGGGCAAGGCGCCGGCGAACGCATGCAGCATCGTCGAGCGGTGGCTGTAGAGCGCGCCCTTGGGGTTGCCAGTGGTGCCGCTGGTGTAGCAAAGCGCTGCCGCACTGCGCTCGTCAAACTGCGGCCAGACGTAGGCCTCGGACTCGTCGGCGATCCAGGCCTCGTAGCTGCTCAGGCCGGTGATGCCGGTCTCGGCCGGCAGTTTGTCGGCGTCGCACAGCGCGATCCAATGCTTGACCGTCGTGCAATGCGACCAGATCGACTTGACGATGGGCAAAAAACTCATGTCGAAGCACATCACCTGGTCTTCCGCGTGATTCGCGATCCAGGCGATCTGATCGGGCAGCAGGCGCGGGTTGACGGTGTGCACGACGCGGCCGCTGCCGGTGATGCCAAAGTACAGCTCGAGGTGGCGGTAGCCGTTCCAGGCCAGCGTCGCGACCCGATCGCCAAACCCCAGACCGAGGCGGTCCAGCGCGTTGGCCACCCGACGCGACCGTTTGGCGGCATCGGCATAGCTGTAGCGGTGCAGATCGCCTTCGACCCGGCGCGACACGATCTCGGCCTCGTGGTGGTGGCGACCGGCAAAATCTATCAGGCTGGAAATCAGCAGCGGTTGGTCTTGCATCTGGCCGAGCATAGGGGTCCTCTGTGGCGGAATAAGGCTTCAATCGCACGGGCTGACAGATGTTTCAGTCAAGCCCGTCGGAACAGCAAGTATCGCGTCTTGCCGCCCCGACCGGCCAGGGGTGATTCCCAGCCATTTGCCTGTGGCGGCGATCGAACCGTGACAATGAGCCAACATGAACGTTCATCAGACCCTGCTGTCCCCGGTGAATCAGACAGATCAGCTGCCATGGAGCGACTCGACGCTGCTGCACCAACTCGGCCCGGCATTCGGTACCGAGCTGGCACCCACCCCACTGCCCGGCCTGCACTGGATTGCCCACAGCCAGGCCTTGGCTGACGAATTGGCGCTGGGCAACTGGCTTGCCAGCGACGACGCGATCGCCTTGCTGGGCGGCAACGCGATGCCGCCGAAGGCCTCGCCGCTGGCCAGCGTCTACAGCGGACACCAGTTCGGCGTCTGGGCCGGCCAGCTCGGTGATGGCCGGGCAATGCTGCTGGGCGAGATCGACTCGCCCGCAGGCCGGATGGAGTTGCAGCTCAAGGGCGCCGGCCCGACGCCTTACTCGCGCAGCGCCGACGGCCGGGCGGTGCTGCGATCGTCGATCCGCGAATTTCTTTGCTCAGAAGCGATGCATGCGCTGGGCATCGCCACCACCCGGGCATTGGGCATCGTCGGCTCATCGGCGCCGGTTTGGCGCGAAACCAGGGAGACGGCTGCGGTCGTCACCAGGGTCGCGCCCAGCTTTATCCGGTTTGGCCATTTCGAGCATTTCGCCCACAGTTCGCGCGACACAGCCTCGCTGCAGGCACTGGTCGACGCAGTGATAGATCGCCACTACCCAGCATGCCGAGGCGCAGAACAGCCGGTGCTGGCCTTGCTGGAAGCGGTGTCGCGACGCACCGCGGTGCTGATGGCCGACTGGCAGTCGGTGGGCTTTTGCCATGGTGTGATGAACACCGACAACATGTCTATCCTGGGCCTGACGATCGATTACGGGCCGTTCGGCTTTCTCGACGCCTTCGACCCAGGCCATGTCTGCAACCACTCCGACCACCAGGGCCGCTATGCCTATGCGCGCCAACCGAATGTCGGTTTTTGGAATCTGCATGCGCTGGCCCAGGCCTTGCAACCCTTGGTCGTCGGCGCCGACGATGTCGAGGCACTCAAAGCCGCACTTGAACCGTACAAGACCGTGTTCGCCGAGACCTTGCAGCAACGCCTGCGCGCCAAGCTCGGGCTGACCACCGACCAGCCCGGTGACGCCGACCTGGTCGACGACTTGCTGCGTTTGATGGCCCAGGACGGCTGCGACTACACCCTCACGATGCGCGCGCTCAGTCGCTTCTCGAGCGCCGCAGGCGCGGCCAACGAGGCGGTGCGCGACTGGTTTGTCGACCGAGAGAAATTCAGCCCATGGGCTGCGCGCTACGCCGAGCGGCTCCGCGCCGAAGTCAGCAATGACACCAATCGCGCAGCCCGGATGGACCGCGTCAACCCGAAGTTCGTGCTGCGCAACCACTTGGCTGAATCAGCGATACGCTTGGCCCAGCGCGGTGACTTCAGCGAGGTCCAGCGCCTGCTGGCCGTGCTGCAGCAGCCTTTTGATGAACACCCGAACGCCCCGGCTGCTTACGCAGCCTTGCCGCCCGATTGGGCCCACCAACTCGAAGTCTCCTGCTCGTCATGAACCCCTTTGGCATGAAAACCAGCAATCCTGAGCCCCACCCGCAAGACGACCCACGCTACCCGGTCCGCAAGAGCGATGCCGAATGGCGCGCCCAGCTCGATGCGATGCAGTACCAAGTCGCACGTCGCGCCGCCACCGAGCGGCCTTTCACCGGCCAATTCTGGGACCATTGGTCCGAGGGCGCATACCGCTGCATCGGCTGCGGCCAGGCCTTGTTCGAGAGCGAAACCAAGTTCGATGCAGGCTGCGGTTGGCCCAGTTGGTGGAAAGAGCTCGAGCCCGGTCGCGTCGAGCGACTGGTCGATGACAGCCTGGGCATGCGACGGGTGGAAGTTCGCTGCGCTCAGTGCGGCACCCACCTTGGCCATGTCTTCGACGATGGCCCAGAACCCAGCGGCGAGCGCTTTTGCATCAATTCGGCGGCGATAGACTTCTCACCGAAGACCTGAACCTGCGTGCCACCAGCCGCCCGGCCGATCGCGCCCGATACACTGCGTCAACATGAAAATTCTGCTCGACTTTCTGCCAATCCTGCTGTTTTTCGGCACTTTCAAATACACCGAATCGCACAAAGACTGGGCGGCGGCTTTCGCCACTGAACACCTGGGGTTCTTGGTCGACGGCGGCCAAGTCGGCGTCGCCGAGGCGCCAGTGATGCTGGCCACGGTGGTGGTCGTGATCGCATCGCTGGCCCAAGTCGCTTGGCTCAAATCGCGCGGCAAGAAGGTCGACCTGATGCTGTGGATCAGCCTGGGGCTGGTGGTGGTGCTGGGCGGCCTGACGATCTGGCTGCACAGCGAGACCTTCATCAAGTGGAAGCCCACGGGCCTGTACTGGGCGATGAGCCTGGCCTTCGTGATCAGCCAAACCTTCCTGGGCCGCAACCTGCTCAAGCTGATGATCGGCCAGCAGATGAATCTGCCTGAACCGATCTGGCATCGGCTGGGCTTGGCTTGGGCGGCATTCTTTGCAGCGATGGGCCTGCTCAACCTTTGGGTGGCCTTCAACTTCAGCACCGCGACCTGGGTCAATTTCAAGCTCTTCGGCGGCATCGGCTTGATGCTGCTGTTCACGCTGGCCCAGGGTCTCTACATCAGCCGCCACCTGCCCGCCGCGGACAAGACCGCGGTCAAGGATCCGGGATGAGCGTGTCGTCGCAGCAGATCGAAGACGCGTTGCGCCTGGCGATCGTGCCGCTGCAGAGCTTGCAGGTGATCAACGAGAGTCATTTGCACGTGGGCCATGCCGGCGCGGCTGAAGGTTCACATTTCAGGGTGAAGATCGTCAGCGCGTCGATGACCGGGCTGGCCCGAGTCGCACGGCATAGGCTTGTGTATGATGCCCTCCGCGAGCTGATACCCCAGGGTGTTCATGCCCTGGCGATCGAGGCCCAAAGCCCTGCCGAGGCCTGATCAATTGGCCTGGCAAAGGCCGATTCGCAACAAACTTTCCCTCCAGCCGCCCATGCCCGGGGTGCGCCCGTCCAGTCCTCTTGAAAAGGCCAAGCAGCCCATGATCCGCAACACTTTCGCCGTTCGCATGTCCGCTGTCGCGGTCGCAGCCACCTTGCTGCTGCCGCTGGCCGCTAGCGCCCAGAACATCACACAAGTCAATGGCAAGTCGGTGCCCAAGGCTCGGGTCGAACTGCTGCTGCAGCAAGCGCAGCGCGCTGGTCAGCAGGTCACGCCCGAGATGCAAGCCATGGCCAAGGACGAGGTGGTGCGGCGCGAAATCTTCGCCCAGGAAGCCGAAAAACGCGGCATTGCAGCGCAAGCCGATTACAAAGCGCAGATGGAACTCGCTCGCCAGAGCATCCTGATCCGCGAGTTGTTCGAAGACTTCAAGAAGAAGAACCCGGTCACCGACGCAGAAGCCAAGGTCGAGTACGACAAGTTCAAGGCCCAATCCACCGGCACCGAATACCGGGCTAGGCATATCCTGGTCGAAGGCGAAGAAGAGGCCAAGGCCTTGATCGCGCAGATCAAGGGCGGTGCCAAGTTCGAAGACCTGGCCAAGGCCAAGAGCAAAGACCCAGGATCGGGCGCGAATGGCGGCGATCTGGACTTCGCCAAACCCGAGTCCTACGTGCCCGAGTTCGGCGCTGCGATGAGCAAGCTGAAAAAGGGCGAGATGACCGAGACCCCGGTCAAGACCCAATTCGGTTGGCACATCATCATGCTCGAAGACACGCGCGAAGCGCAATTCCCAGAGTTCGCGAGCGTCAAGCCGCAGATTCAGCAGCGCCTGTCGCAGACCAAACTGCAGAAGTTCCAGGACGACATGCGCAAAGCCGCCAAAACGGACTACAAGTTCGCACCCTGAGACCCTAGCCTGCTGCCACTGGTGGCCAGATAACAGAGCGCCTCAGGGCGCTCTTTTTCATCGTGCGCCCTGCAAGACAAGTCGGTTTTACCGCACCAATCGGCCAGCCTCGATCAGCAGTTGGCGATCGCAGCGGGTGGCGATGGCTCGGTCATGCGTGACGAGCACCAGCGTGGTGCCGGACTCGCGGTTCATCTCGAACATCAGCGCCATCACCCGTTCGCCGGTGGCATGGTCAAGGCTGCCGGTCGGCTCGTCGGCGAGCAATACAGCCGGCTCGACGACGAAAGCCCTTGCCAGCGCCACGCGCTGTTGCTCGCCGCCCGACAGCGTGCGCGGGTAATGCTTGAGCCGCTCGCCCAGCCCCACGCGAGCCAGCATCTCGGCGGCGCGGGCGCGAGCATCAGACCGGCCCAGCAACTCCAGCGGCAGCATCACGTTCTCGAGCGCATTCAAGTGGCCCAGCAACTGGAAACTCTGGAACACGAAACCCAGCTTGCGCGCGCGCAGTCCGGCGCGCTCATCCTCACCGAGTGCGAACAAGTCTTCGCCGTCCAGCCGCACCGTGCCGCTGCTGGGATGGTCGAGCCCGGCGATGATCGCCAGCAGCGTGCTTTTGCCTGATCCAGAGGCGCCGACGATGGCCGTCGATTGGCAGCGCTGCAGTTGGAAGTCGATGTCGTGGAGAATCGTCAAAGTACCAGTGGAGTCAGAAACCGAGCGGCTGACATGCTCGACAGAAATGATGACGGGATCGCTCATGGGATGGATATTGGCGCGACGCAAGTCGCGACGAGTGGCGCTGGCGCACTGTAGCCTGTTGGCCTTGGCGGCGCTGGCATTCGCCCTGCCAAGCGCTGCGGCAACAGGCCCCAGGACACTGCTGGTCCTGGGCGACAGCCTGTCGGCCGAGTACGGGCTGGCGCGCGGCAGCGGCTGGGTGGCGCTGCTCGAGCAACGCCTGGCGCAGGACAAGATTCCAGCCACAGTGGTCAACGCCAGCATCAGTGGCGACACCACGTCGGGCGGCAGGTCGCGCCTGCCCGCCTTGCTCAAGCAGGTCCAACCCAGCCATGTGTTGATAGAGCTCGGTGGCAACGATGCGCTGCGCGGCCTGCCATTGCAAATGACCAAGGACAACCTGGCGACGATGGCGCGCCAAGCCAAGGCTGCAGGCGCCCGCGTGATGATCGTCGGCATGCAACTGCCACCGAATTACGGTGCGCGCTACGGCCAGGAGTTCTCACAGCTGTTTACCCAGGTGGCGCATGACAGCGGCGCTGCGCTGGTGCCTTTCCTGCTCGCCGGCGTCGCCGACAGCCCACAGGCTGATCGGCTGTTTCAGCCCGACCGCATCCACCCGACAGCCGAGGCCCATCCGCGCATGCTGGCCAATGTGTGGACCGTGATGAAGCCCTGGTTGCACTGACGGCTTGGGTCAGGCGTCAGAACGCGACATCGCTGGAGCCACCGCGTCAGCGACTCTCTGCCCGACCGGGCCGCTGCGGCGTTGCAACCTGCGCCGGTTCCTGGGCCTTGGCGGCGTCACGGAGGCGAACCAAGGGCACAGGCGCATTCAGCCCAGGAGACAATCCAGGCCTGGGTGCCACCTGCACCGGCGGCACCTGGGGCGGCGGCAAGACACTCGGAGCAGGTGACACAAACGGCACTGGCGAAACCGCTGGCGTCGGTGCAGGCAGCGAGGGTCTGGGCTCGACCCGGTCGCGGCGATCGGGTTCAGCGGGCACCTTCACGACCGGCGCCAGCACAGGCGGCGCGACCGGACCCGGACGCAGCACGGGCCGATCAGGCGCGGGCCGGCTCGGCTCGCGCCCGTCATGCCACCAGCGCTCACGTGGATTCGGGTCGCGCCACCGGTCGAACTCGTGTGGCGCCAGCGGTCTGGTCGGCTCGGGCGCCACGCGTCGCGGCGGCGGGTTCAGGATGATCGGAATCACCACCCGCGGCGGCGGTGGTCGGTAGCCGATGTGCGGGCCAGGCGCTGGCGCAACAATCCAGCCGCTGTGGGCCGGAGCATAACGAACAGGATGGTTGCTCTGGCCGGGCGACCAGCACCAGCGGCCTTGCCACGTCACCCAGGATCCGTAATGAAACGGTGCAAACCCCCAGGGCGCGGCATCGATCCAGGTCCAACCCCAAGGCGCCACCCAGACCCAGCGTCCATCATGGAATGGCGCCCAGCCAGGCGCCACCGCGCGCGGCTGCCAGACCTCGCCGTATTCGGGATGCACCACCCAATCGCCATGGCGGTCGAGATCCTGCCAACCGCTCATGGCTGGCGGCACATGGCGCGCCGCGCTGGGCGCATCGTCCAGTCGTTCATCGCGGGCCACCCAGTCGGCAAATACATCCCGGTCAACCGGCGCCCAGGCGTAACGGGTCACCCTGTTGACGGGGTCCAACCACAGATCGGCGCGACGCCCCGCAGGGATCGTCATGGCGCTGTCGCGGCCGACAAAACGCAATTCGCCGCGCCAGACGCTGGCCTGGGTGGCCGGCGTGTTGGCCTTCGGTTGCCGGTCGAAGCGGTAGTGCCCGGGCGATGTCGGCAGCCAACGGCCTTCGAGCGTCGTCAGTTCGACGCTGGGATGGCTGCCAGGCAGCGGATCGGTCAGCCGCAAGGCCAAGCTGCCGGACTGCAACCAAATCACCAAGCCCTGCTCATCCAAACGCTGCAGCGTCAGTTCGACATCAGCGCCCAATCGGACCGTGCTGCTGCCCAGGTGTAACTCGGCTCGACCATCGGGGCCAGTACGCAGGCGGTCGCCAGCGGCCAGCGGCCAATTGCGCAACACCTGCTGCGTGTTGCCAATCCAACCACCACTGTCCCGGTCATACCAACTCACGTCGCCCGCCAAGGCCTTCAGGCTACCGGCAAAAACCGGCAACGCATTGACCTGGGCAAGCAAACAAGCAGGCGCGGCGACGAGCAACATGCTGAAAAGCCAACACCTCAGCCTGGCAGACCACGGCATGGCCCGGCGCATCAGCCTCAGGTCACGGACCGCGTTGGCAAGCATCATGATCAAGCTCCACCACTCGACGCGAGTGGCCTGTTGACACAACGCGGCCAGAGCACTTGGCGCTGACGGCCAAGCTGCGTTGACGCTGAAATGCCGCGCAACTGCGGCCCGACGGTTGGCTTCCGCCGCTTGTCAATCCACCGCCCGGACAGGGCGCCGCTAGGAGGCTTGGGCGCGAGCTGCGGTGTCAGTCATCGCTGGCGTTGTCACCGAGTTCGGGAAACAGCACGCTGGTATAGCCGAGCTGGGTCAGGTCGCGCATGCGGGTCGGGTAGAGGCGACCGATCAGGTGATCGCACTCGTGCTGCACCACCCGGGCATGAAAGCCCTCAGCCTC
>RGQD01000370.1 GCA_010030205.1 Betaproteobacteria bacterium | reverse complement strand
GGCCGGCGTCGAACAGGCGCAGGCCGCGTCGCTGTCTTACGGCGGCCAGCGCCTGCTCGACATGGCGCTGGCGCTGGCGACCCGGCCGCGCTTGCTGCTGCTCGACGAACCACTGGCCGGGCTGGCAGCGGCCGAGCGCGAACGCGTGGGCAGTCTGATCAAGCGCATCTCGGCAGACCTGCCGGTGCTGCTGGTCGAACACGACATCGACCGGGTGTTTGCGCTGGCCGACAGCGTCACGGTGATGAACGACGGCGAGGTGCTGGTCGACGGCAGCGTCGACGATGCGCGCGACTCGGCGCAGGTGCAGGCGGTCTACATCGGTGCGGGCTCGCATGCGCTGGCGGCCGTCGAGCGGCCTAGCGCAGCGCGCAACACCACACTGCTCAAGGTCGACGGCGTGAACACCTTCTACGGCAAGAGCCACATCCTGCGCGACGTCAGCTTCGAACTGCACGACAACGAGATTGTTGCGCTGCTCGGGCGCAACGGCGCGGGCAAATCGACGCTGCTCAAGACCATCATTGGCATCAGCCCGCCGGCCAGCGGCCAGGTCACGCTGGGCGCCGAAGCCCTGGCGCGACGCCCGTCGGCCGAGATCGCACGCCTCGGCGTGGCCTATGTGCCGCAAGGCCGGGGCCTGTTTGCCGGCATGTCGGTGGCCGAGAACATGGAGTTGGGGCGGCTGAAGCGGCGCAACAACACCGGCATCCACTGGGAAGAGGAAAAAATCTTCGGCTTCTTCCCGCGCATCAAACAGCGCTGGCGCTCGCCTGCGGACTACCTGTCCGGCGGCGAGCAGCAGATGGTCGCGGTGGCCCGGGCGCTGTCGGGCGACACCCGCGTGCTGCTGCTCGACGAGCCCTTCGAGGGCCTGGCGCCAGCCATCGTCGAGGAGTTGTTCGAGGCCTTCGACAAGCTGCGCCACGAGGTAGCGATCCTGATCGTCGACCACCACCTCGACCTGGCGCTCGCGCTGTCGGACCGCACCGTCGCGCTGGAGCGCGGCGCGGTCACCTACCTGGGCGCGTCGGCCGAGCTGTCGCGCGACCTCGAGCTGCGGCGCAAGGTGTTGTGGTTGTAGCCGGCAACTGATCCAGCCCAGGCCCGCAGGCCGCGGGCCAGGCGGTGGATCAGTAAGTGCCGGGGTAGGCGCCGCCGTCGAGCAAGATGTTTTGTCCGGTCATGTAGCCGGCATGGGCGCTGCACATGAAGGCGCAGAACGCGCCGAACTCCTCGGCCGTGCCGAAGCGCTGGGTCGGGTTGAGCTTGCGGCGCGAGGCCAGCACGGCCTCGATCGGCTGACCGCTCTTTTGCGCCGCGCCGGCCATCGTGGTGCGCAGCCGATCGGTGTCGAACGGACCGGGCAGCAGGCCGTTGATCGTCACGTTGCGCGAAGCCAGCGCCGTCTGCCGCGCGACCCCGGCGACAAAACCGGTCAAGCCTGACCTGGCGCCATTGCTCAGGCCCAAGATGTCGATCGGCGCTTTCACCGCGGCCGAGGTGATGTTGACGATACGGCCGAAACCGCGTTCGGCCATCGAGTCGACGCAGGCCTTGATCAGTTCGATCGGTGTGAGCATGTTGGCGTCCAAGGCCTTGATCCAGGCCTCACGGTCCCAGGTCCTGAAGTCGCCCGGCGCCGGGCCACCAGCGTTGTTGACGAGGATGTCGACTTGCGGACAAGCTGCCAGCGCCGCCGCTCGGCCTTCGGGCGTGGTGATGTCGCCGGCCACCGTGATCACCTTGACGCCAGGGTTGATGCCCCGCAGTTCGGCGGCAGTCGCCTGCAGCGCTTCATCGCCGCGTGCTGTGATGACGACGTTGCAGCCTTCGCGAACCAGCGCCTGCGCGCAACCCTTGCCCAGGCCTTTGCTGGCCGCGCAGACCAATGCCCACTTGCCTGAAATTCCGAGATCCATTCGTTTTCTCCTGATGCCTGCTCAGAGCTGCCCGCACTATTGTCGGTCGCTGGACAACTGCGCGGCGCACCTGGGCTTGCGCGGGAGACCGATATAGTCCGCACAGGCTGTGAGCAATCCATATCGCTCTAGGTGATGCCGAAGTTTGAGGCATTTGATGTCGAGGGTGCTCGAGATCGTTCTCAGCTGCAAGCGGCGGCTGTTCAATCGGTCGCAGGACAGCCCGTCGCCCCCGATGATCCGCAGCTTTGCAGTAGCGGGCCGAGCAACCACACACTGCGCCGCATGAAAAATCCCCTCACCCTCACGCCAGCTCAATTGCAAGTCGAAGCGCTGACCAAGCGCTACGGCTCGCTCAACGCACTTGGCGGCCTGTCTTTCACGCTTCAGGCGGGCTGCTTCGCCGCCTTGCTCGGACCCAATGGCGCGGGCAAATCCACCTTGTTCCAGGTACTCACAGGACTGTTCGCCGCCGATGCCGGCGAGGTGTGGGTCGCCGGCCACTCGCTGAGCAGCAGCGCTGTAGCCGCGCTGCGCCACATCGGCGTGGTGTTCCAGCAGATATCGCTAGACCTGGACCTGAGCGTGGCTCGCAACCTGCGTTTCCACGCAGACCTGCACGGACTGCCACGCGCCCTCACCGAGGCGCGCATCGTCGAAGACTGTGCTGCTGCCGGCCTCACTGCCGATCTGCAGCGTGCTGTGCGCGAGCTCTCGGGTGGCAACCGGCGCAAGGTCGAGTTGGTGCGCGCGCTGCTGCACAGGCCCGCTCTGATGCTGATGGACGAGCCCACTGTCGGGCTAGACCCGAAGTCGCGCCGCGACCTGCGTCAGGCCATCCACGCCGATGTGCGATCGCGCGCCAGCAGCGTGCTGTGGGCCACCCACCTGGTCGAGGAGGCCGTAGCCGCCGACCGGGTGCTGGTGCTGCACAAGGGCAAACTGCTGGCCGACGGCACGCCTGCCGCGGTGGCGGCCAAACTGGGTGGGGGCTCGCTCGAAGAAGCTTTTATCCGCGCCACCGCCTGAGGCCACACGGCCGATCCAAAACCAGAAGCGACGGAGACGCTCATGACCCGATTCACCCTGCCCTCAAGCCTGAGTTGCCTACTGGGCCTGCTGGGCCTGCTGGGCCTGCTGGGCCTGCTGACCATCGTTGCGGCACCCGCCGCCGCCCAGGGCCTGGTCTACGTGTCGAGCGAGAAGGACAACGCGCTGGCCATCGTCGACCTGAAGACTTTGACCGTTGTCGGCAGCCTGCCCACCTGCAAGCGGCCGCGCCACCTGCAGCGCACACCCGACCACAAACAGATGCTGGTGGCCTGCGGTGAATCGAACCAGGCCGACATCATCGACCTGGCCAGCCGCAAGTCGGTCGGCAAGCTCGCGCTGGGCGACGACCCCGAGGCTTTCGATATCTCGCCCGACGGACGGACGCTGTACGCGTCGAACGAGGACGAGGGCGCATTGAGCATCATCGACATCGCCAGTGGCAAGCTGATCAAGTCGGTCGAGGTGGGCAAGGAACCCGAGGGCGTCAAGGTCTCGCACGACGGCAAGACGGTGTGGGTGACCTCCGAGGCCGCGAGCATGGTGCATGTGATCGACACCGCCACGGCCAAGGTGATCAAGAACATCAAAGTCGGCAAGCGGCCGCGCCGCTTTGCGCTGACGCCCGATGGCAAGCAGCTGTGGGTGACCAACGAACTCGGCGCCAGCGTCACCGTGCTGTCGACCGCCGACTACCAGACCCTGGGGACGATCAACTTCGAGCTCAAGGGCGTTCGCACCGCCGACATCACGCCGGTGGGCATCACGATGACGCAGGACGGCAAACGTGCCTTTGTAGCACTGGGCCGCGCCAACCAGGTGGCGTTCGTCGACATCGCCAACCGGAAGGTCACCGACCTGGTGCTGGTCGGCAAGCGGGCCTGGAACGTGGCACTGGACAAGGCCGAGGGCCGGCTGATCGTCGTCAACGGCCTGAGCGACGACATCACCGTGGTCGACGTGGCCGCCGCCCGGGCGATCAAGAGCATCGCCGTGGGCCGAGTGCCTTACGCAGCGCTGGTCATCGAATGAGGCTGGCGGGTAGCGTGCGGCGGGGCTGGCGCCCGGGCATCACGACCCTGGCGCTGGGCCTGGGCGCGGTCAGCGCGCAGGCTGCGGACTTCAAGGCCACGCTGATCGTGCGTGACGATGACCCACGCCTTGAGCGCAGCCGCACCGAGCGCCCGGCGCTGGGCCAGCGCGCCGCCAGGCTGGCCCAGGCGGTTGAGCTGGCGCTCAAGGACAGCCGGCTCGAGCTCGACTCGGCCGGCGCCAGCCTGG
>RGQD01000369.1 GCA_010030205.1 Betaproteobacteria bacterium | reverse complement strand
CCGAACTGCCATCGGCCAGGGTGTTGCAGGCCATGTTGGCGGGTTTCGACGGCTCTTATGTGCGCTTCATCCGCGCGCAGTCGGCGCAGACCCGCGCGCAGTTGCTGGCGATGCGCTGGACCGAGGCGCAAGCCGCGCGCTTCGCGGCACTGGCCCAGCAATCGGTGGCCGAGCAGCAGCGCATCGAGGCGGCCGACAGCATGCAGTTCGAGGCCTATCGGCAAGCCTATCTGTCGCCAGACCGATTGGAAGTTCACTCGGCGACCCGCGTGGCCGCTTGATCGGCTGAACGCGACCGCGACGAGGTCGCGGCTGGCTCAGCGCTTCAGCGCCCCGTCCACTTCGGCGCGCGCTTCTCGATGAAGGCCAGTGGGCCTTCCTTGAAGTCGTCGCTCGCCCGCACCCTGAGCGACGACTGCTCGGTCATCGCTCGCAACTCGGCGTCTGGCAGGTCGTTGGCGCGGCGCGCCACGCGCAGGCTCTCGCGCACCGCGACCGGGGCGTTGACGGTGATTCTTGCGGCCAGCGCCATCGCCTCGTCCAGCAAGCGCTCTGCCGGCACCAAGCGATTGACCATGCCGAGCTGGTTCGCCCGCTCGGCGCTGATCGGCTCACCGGTCAGGATCATCTCGAGCGCGATCTGGCGCGGCAGCACGCGCGGCAGGCGAAACAGCCCTCCGGCCGCGGCCGTCAGCGCACGCTTGACCTCGGGCAGCCCGAAGCTCGCGCTGGGCACCGCGACGACCAGGTCGCAGGCCAGCACGATCTCGGTGCCGCCGGCCAGCGCCGGGCCGTTGACTGCGGCGATCCAGGGCTTGCTGCGTTCGGCAAACACGAAGCCGGCAAATCCGCCGCCCTCGGTCCAGAGGTCTTTGCTGCGTCCGGCCGAGACCTCCTTGAGGTCGGCGCCAGCGCAAAAAGCCTGCGAGCCGCAGCCCGTCAGCACCACGGCCCAGATGTCGTCATCGGCCTCGGTCTGCTTGATGATCGCGTCCAGCGCACGCGCCACATCGCCGTTGACGGCGTTGCGGGCTGCGGGCCGGTTCAGCGTGACCAGCGCGACATGGTCGGGGCGGCGCTCGAACAGGACTGCTGGCGGATGGCTGTCGGACATGGCGTGGGCCTTTGGGGGGTGGATTTCGGCCAAGCCTAGCGCTCCGGGGTGGCGAGCAACATCGGCGGATCGGACGAAATGCCAGCCGACCTTGCCTGCTGAGTCGCTGAACGCTAGATGCTAGTCACCGGCTGAGGTCAACCCGTACGGGCTGGTCGCCAACAGCTTATTTCAAGGGCTTGCAATGGCCGCTGTAGCTGTATTGGTCCGAATTTCGCCACTCGGCAGGCGGTAGCCAACGTCGGTGCGAGATTCTCGCGTCGCCACTGACCAGGTTCAACACCAGCGAGGTCACGGTTCGCTCTTTCGAGGCAGCGTCGGTCTGGTCCAGCAGATAGACCGATTCGGCTGAATTGCTTTGGCCTTTGTCGAGCGAAACCTGTGGGTTGGCTTGTTCCGGTATCGACTTGGCGCCGCTGATCGAATAGCTGTTTCGCCACCGGTAAGTCGTCAGCGAGAACTTCAAATTCGCGACGCCGGCCTCGCCCAGCCTCTTGCCGTCCTGGTAGCCAAAGCGTTCGCCTGACAGGGTGCAGGCATGGTCAATGCCTGGGTCCAGCCAGCCGCAGCCAGCAAGAAGCCACCCGAGGGTGGCAGCTGTCAATGCTTTGATCATGGCTTGCATCATGTCAACCCGCCTCTGACGTCTGGTCAGAGGGGTCATCGTGCAATCTATGGCCAGCCGATCAGGGCAGGCTGAAGGCCGAGTATGAGTAGGCGCCAGGGTAATACGGATTTGGTGCCACGGTGATGGGCTTGGCTGCGTTGACCCCATAAGCGGTCGCATCGACGTCGAGCAGCAGGCGGCGCGCTTTGAGGGCATTGGCCGCCGCCACTCGGGCCGCGACGAACGCGTCTTTGGTGCCATACAGCCCGGTCAGCGATGGCCTCGCGTCACCGGCGACCTTGGTGGCGTCATCCTTGGCGAAGGGCACAAATTGACCGGCGCCTTCGGCACCATCCATGCCGTCGGCCTTGCCGCCAAAGGCAGCCGGGCGCAATGCCCAACCAGAGCTGGTGCCCACAGGGGCGACGATTTCAGGCAAGCGGATGCCCGCCACGTCGTTGCCGTAGGCATCGGTTTTTGGCACGGCGCTCTTGTAGAAATTGCCGGTCGGGATCGCCGGAATATTCGCCAGGATGCCTTTCGAGTAGTCCGGGCCGAAGTTCCAGTAGTTGCGTACCGTGACCAGTCCCGAGAACTTGTTCATCGTCGCCGGTATGTTGGGGTAGCCGACGTCGGCTTGAGCCACCGCGCCGATACCCAGCGCCGAGTAGGCGCCGTTGGTCGGGACGAACGTGGCTGTGCCACCAGCAACGCTTGGATTGGCGCTGGCCGGGGGTGCCGTGCCGGCGGAGATCCATTCATCCAGTGCCACCCAGAGCGCGCGGTGCAGGGGCAGCGCGTCGACTTGCGAGCCGTACTGAGAGTTGCTGCTCGATGGCGCGCTGGTGGTGTTCGTTGCGCCGCTGCCGTGAGGCCCGCTCGACACCAGGTAATTTCGAACATTGTCGGGTTCGACCAGGTCTGCGCCGGTATTGGGATGAGAGGTCAGCAGCGAGCCGCTTTTGACCCACATCTCGTTGGCTGAGTAAAGATTCATCACCTTCGGGCAGGTGTTTGTCGCTGTGCAGCGGACATTTCGCCCGTCGGTCTTGCCGGTCAACGAGTCGGTGGTCGTGGTGTACGAGAACGGGAACACGCCTTCGGTCTGTGCGATGTGGTTCTGGCGGTTTCTCTCGGTTCGCCCGACCTGTGCGAACCGATAGTTGATGCCCAAGCCGTTGCCGCCGCCGATGAAATTCAAGTGCCCATCGAACACCTTGCTGCCGTCCAGCGCTTGGTTGAATCCCAACCAGACGAAATCGTTGAACAAGCGTGCTGGCTGAGAATTGGTCCAGGTGGCAACGCTTTTGACATCACCCGCCAGTGGATTGGCGGTGCCGAAGCTGTCGGTCTTGGCATTTCTCAGGAACGAGACGAAATCGCGCATTGCGGCGAAGCCGACCGTCGCGACATAGGGGTCACGAGCGGCGTAGGTCAACTCATAGATCCAGCTCTGCTGGAACGCAGAGCCGTCCACAAACGAGATCGAGTTGGTGTTGGTCGAGGTCGAGCTGGTGGTGCAAGAGCTCGGCCCGCCCCACAGCCATGCGCTCGCTGGCACGACGATGGGTGTATCGGTCATCGACTGGCGCTTGGTCAAGGTCGCCTTGGCGGTGTCGACAGTGACCGGACTGTAGTAAGTCGCGGCGCATTTCGTGGTGGCGTTGTCGTTGACGATGTACTCGTACATCGGGCCGGTGATGGCTGAACCGTCAGGATTCTTGGCCAGCGGCAAGACTGCCTTGACCAAGTCGGTGGCGGTCGAGCTCATGGGCTCAGCATCCCATCCCGACCAGACCAAGCTATAGCCCTTGTTCAACAGGAAGGCCGGGTAGTTGGCGGTGCTGTTGATGTCGGCAACTCCACCGGCGCCAGGATTGTTGGCGTTGCCCGTCATGCCGGCAAATCCGCCGTACTGTTTGCTGCCGCGGTTCGGCGCTTCATAGAAAACCTTGTGAGCGCCTTTGCTCAAATCAGACGGTTTGAGAATGAAGAAATCCAAAGAGTATTCGACAAGACCAGTGGTCGGATTCTTCTGCGCCAGGCCGATATCGGCGATCACCTGATTCTTAGGGTCATTGGGATCGATTTGCCCATAGGCCGTGCCTCTGACCTTCTCATAGGTGCCCACAGCGCCGCCTGGCCCGAAGGTGGCGCCCGCAAAAGTGACTTTTTCGCTGGCCGCGGTGTCGAAAACAATCTTGGTGATGCCGTGCACGCTAGCTGCGGGGGCGAAGCCGCCAAAGCAGCCCGCGAGAGCCACGGCTGCCAGCGGCAGCATGAAAGCCCATCGGAGAGACCGTCGATGATGAGGATCAGGTGTGGTGGTCATGATGATGTTCTGCCAATAGGAGTTATTGAAATATGAAATTTCGCTTTTTTAGAAGCCTTCGGCCTCGGTAAAAATTTGGACCTGAACAGGCTGGCCGTACCAAGCGCATCAAGCCTGTGGCAGAGGCTTGATGCGGCCTCGCTGCAGGTCAGGGCAAGGTCGAGAAGTTGGCCTGCAGGCTTTGCATCACGGCGCGGTTCTTGTA
>RGQD01000368.1 GCA_010030205.1 Betaproteobacteria bacterium | reverse complement strand
CTGGGCATCGACGAGGCCGACAACCTGGCCGGCGATGTCAGTTGGATCTCACCGGTCGCCCGCGCGCTGCTCAAGGCCCGCGCGGGCGACGAGGTCAGGCTGCAGACCCCTGGCGGCGCCGAGACCTTGGAGGTATTGGCCGTGCATTACCCCGCGCCGATCGTGGGCTAGAAACCAGTTGGCGCCCGACTGCGTGAGCAAGCGGGCGCCGACTTGGTTTTCCTGAGCAATCTGCCACTTTGAGCGACCTGCTGCGCACTGTCGTCGCGATTTGCAGGCCCATGACAGCGAAGGGCGCTGGCTTGGTGACGCGAGTTACATCCGATGCGCGTGCCTCGCACGCGACCAGGGGTTGACCGAGCGGCGTCAGGGCTTGATGCGCGAGGCTCGCAACACCGGCGGCGATCGCTTGAGCGCGCGCAGCACATCGGCCAGGTGCTGGCGGTCTCGCACCGCAAGCAACAGCCGCAACTCGGTCGCGTCGTCCTGTGGCTCACTGTCCATCTCGATGTGGCTGATGTCGGCCTCGGACGCACTGACCGCGGCGGCGAGTTGCGCCAGCGCACCCTTGCTGTTCTTGACCAGCAGCCTGACGCTGGTTTCGAAGTGACGGCTCGGTTGTTCGGCCCACTCGACGGCGATCCAGCGCTCGGGGTCGCGATCGGCCAGCCGCCTGCCGGTGCTGCATTCGGCGGTGTGCACCCGCAGGCCTTCGCCACGGCCCAGGTAGCCGCGTATCTCATCGCCCGGTATCGGTTTGCAGCAAGAGGCGAGTTGTACTGTCGCACCCTCGGTGCCGTCGATCACCACGCCGGGCATCGGCATCGCGACATCGTCGGCGACGCCGAAGCGGTTCAGCGTGAGCGTCACCGCGTCGGGCCGGCCACCACGCTCGGCGATCAACTGGGCCAGGCGTTTGGCGACGATGGTGGCGATCTTGCGGCCCAGCCCGATGTCGACCAGCAGATCGGCGCGGCTGCGGTTGCCGCTCCAGCGCGTGAGCTGTTGCCACAGCGCATGGGACTTGGCGTCGTCGGTCTGGTCCGAAGGCAGCAACAGCCCTTCGGCCCGCAGCGCCTGGGCCAGCAGCTTCTCGCCCAAACCGCGCGATTCTTCATGCTCCATGGTCTTGAGGAAATGCCGGATCCTCGAGCGCGCGCGGCCGGTACCGACGAAGTTCAGCCAGCCCGGATTGGGCCGTGCGCCGGGTGCGGTGACAATTTCTACCACGTCGCCGCTCTTCAACTCGGTGCGCAGCGCCACCGGCTCGCCGTTGAGCTTGGCGGCCACGCAGCGGTCGCCGACATCGGAGTGGATCGCGTAGGCGAAGTCCACTGCGGTGGCGCCGCGCGGCAACGCCAGGATCTTGCTCTTGGGCGTGAACACGTAGACCGCCTCAGGCACCAGATCGATCTTGATGTGCTCGAGAAATTCTGCCGCATCGCGGGTTTCATCCTGGATGTCGAGCAATGATTTCAGCCACATCGAGCCCAGCCGCTGGGCCTCGTTGGCGCCGCTGCCGTGATGCTTGGAACCGTGCTTGTACAGCCAATGCGCGGCGATGCCGGTCTCGGCCACCGCGTGCATCGGCTCGGTGCGGATCTGGAACTCGACCGCCGTCCCCAGTGGACTGACCAAGGTGGTGTGCAGCGACTGGTAGCCGTTGACCTTGGGGATCGCGATGTAGTCCTTGAAGCGCCCCGGCACTGGCTTGTAGAGCTGATGCAACAGCCCCAACGCGAGATAGCAGTCCATCAACTGCGGCACCACGATTCGAAAGCCGAAGATGTCGTTGACCTGGGCAAATCCGGTGTGCTTCTGGCGCATCTTGCGGTAGATGCTGTAGACGGTCTTCTCGCGCCCGGAGACATCGACCTTGATCTTCGCGCCGGCAAAAGTCTTGTCAACCTCGGTTCGGACGCGTTCGACGATGTCGCGACGAAAGCCTCTTGCGCGTTGTATCGCCTTGGCCAATGCGGCGTGGCGCCAGGGATACAGGTGCTCGAAAGAGAGCTCCTGTAACTCGCGGTAAATCATGTTCAGGCCGAGCCGGTGGGCGATCGGCGCGTAGATGTCCAGCGTTTCGCGGGCGATGCGGCTGCGTCGGGTCGGCGTCATCGCCGACATCGTTCGCATGTTGTGCAGCCGGTCGGCGAGCTTGATCAAGATCACGCGTACATCGCGCGCCATCGCCAGCAGCATCTTGCGGAAGCTCTCGGCCTGGCCCTCCTCACGGGTCGAGAACTGCAGCTTGTCGAGCTTGGTCAGCCCGTCGACCAGTTCTGCAGTCGGCGCGCCAAAGCGCTCGATCAACTCGACCTTGGTGATGCCGCAGTCTTCCATCGCATCGTGCATCAGCGCGGCCATCAGCGCTTGGACGTCGAGCCGCCAGTCGGCCACCAGGCCGGCCACTGCCAGTGGGTGCGTGATGTAGGGCTCGCCGCTGGCGCGGAACTGGCCAAGGTGCGCCTGGTCGGCGAACTTGTAGGCCTCGCGCACCAGCTTGACCTCGGCCTTGTCAAGGTAGTCGAGCTTCTCGGCCAGCGCCGCAAACGACACCGCTTCAGGTGCGCCCGGCGCTGCAGCAGGCGCGGTGTGGCGCGATTTGGCCTGCAGCACGGCAGGCAGCAGCAATTCGGCGGCGAAGGATCGGATGCCCATGCCCTAATTTAGCCTGTATTGGGTTCCGGGGTGGCTTTCTGGCTGGCGGGTTTGAAAATACATCGGCCGATCGGACCCCTGGCAGGCAAAAAAATAGCGCCTTGCGGCGCGACGCCCACGACACCGGCAGCGATTTCACGCAGCGCTGTCACGCCGGGCTTGTTCTTGCTGTCGATCTTGGGGGTGTGGCCCTGGCTGAGCATGCGGGCGCGGTAGGTTGCTGCCAGCACCAACTGAAAGCGGTTGGGGATTTTTTCCAGGCAGTCTTCGACGGTGATACGGGCCATGGGTTTGCCTTCTAGAGGTTGAGACTGCGGGTGTGAGCGAATGTTCAGATCAGCCCCAGCGCCGAAAATACTTGCGACTTGTTGCGTCGCTGCGCGGCATAGCGCAAGCGCTGGGAATGCACGACGGTCTTGAGGTCGAAAAGAGCCGTCTCGAACAAAGCGTTGATGATAACAAAGTCGAAATGTCTGGCCTGGGCCACTTCGGTGCGGGCATTGACCATGCGTTGTTCGATCACCTCTGGCGGGTCTTCGCCGCGCCGGGTCAGGCGCTGGCGCAGCTCGTCCCAGCCTGGGGGCAGGATGAAGATCAGCACCGCATGCTCGAACAGCTGCTTGATCTGCAGTGCACCCTGAAAATCGATCTCCAGCACCACGTCGATGCCCGCTGCCAGGCTTTGCGCGATGGCCGGGCGCGAGCTGCCGTAGAGATTGCCATGGACTTCGGCCCATTCGAAAAAATCGCCCCGTGCGACCATCTCGCGGAACATGGGCTCGGCGATGAACCAGTATTCGCGCCCGTCTCGCTCCTGACCGCGCGGCGGGCGTGTGGTGTGCGAGACCGACACCGCGAGGTGCGAATCGAGTTCCAGCAAGGCCTTGACCAGGCTGGACTTGCCGGCCCCGCTGGGCGCGGCGACGACGAACAGATTGCCGGGGGTTTCCATGGCGGTGGATTTTCACCGATGCGCTTCCATCAGCGCGACGCCCTTGATCTGGGCGAACAGCGCATCCCCCGGCTGCAGCGACAGCAACTCGCAACTGCGACGGGTGATGCGGGCCAGCAGCCGCACTGCGCGCTGGTCTGACCCCGTGTCGCTGACCCGCAGCCCGAGCAGTGCGGTGCTGTGGTCGGTCTGCACGGCTTCCAGCACCACGGGCAGCACGTTGATCACGCTGGTCTCGGTGGGCCGGGACTTGGTGACGCTGACGTCTCGCGCCAGCACGCGCGCCCGCACCGGTTCGCCGATGGCCTCCGCGGTTTCGCCCACCCACAGCGAGCCGCCGGCAAATCCGACGCGCGACAGGCCGTAGCGGGGGTCGTGCTCGGTCACGCTGGCCTCGATCACCACCCCCGCGTCGTCCTGGCGCGCCAGTGGCAGGTCGGTGCGCGACAGCAGCTCTGACAGCGGCCCGGCCGCCAGCACGCGGCCCGCTTGCAGCAAGACCAGGTGGTCGGCGAGCCGAGCCACTTCGTCCATCGCGTGCGTGACGTAGACGATGGGCAGCGCCAGTTCTCGGTGCAATCGCTCGAGGTAGGGCAGGATCTCGGCCTTGCGTTGGGCATCGAGCGCGGCCAGCGGCTCATCCATCAGCAGCAG
>RGQD01000367.1 GCA_010030205.1 Betaproteobacteria bacterium | reverse complement strand
GTGGCGCAGCGTGCCGATCAAGCGTTCGTTGTCGCGCTGGTGCAGCCCGATGCTGGGCTCGTCGAGCACATACATCACGCCGGTCAGGCCGCTGCCGATCTGGCTGGCCAAGCGGATGCGCTGCGACTCACCGCCCGACAGCGTGTCGGCGCTGCGGTCCAGGCTGAGGTAGTTCAGCCCGACATCGTTGAGGAACTTCAGCCTGGCCCGGATCTCCTTGACCACCTTGTCGGCAATCTCGGCCTTGGCCCCCTGCAGCTTCAAGGTCTCGAAGTACAGCAGCGCCTCGGCCAGCGTCGCGTGCTCGACCTGGTAGATCGCCTGGCGTGGCAGCGCCAGGTTGCTGTCTTGAAGAAAGACATGGCGCGCCTCGCGCCGCAGCCTGGCGCCGCCGCATTGGGCGCAGGGCTTGGCGGCCTGGTAGCGCGCCAGATCCTCGCGCACCGCGACCGAATCGGTCTCGCGGTAGCGCCGCTCGAAGTTCGGGATGATGCCCTCGAAAGGGTGCAAACGCTTGACGCTGCGGGCCTTGCCTTTGGCGCTCTCCGCCTCGTAGACGAACTCGATCTCATCGTCGCCCGATCCAAAGAGCAGCGCTTGGCGGGCCGCCGGCGGCAGGTCCTCGTAAGGCGTTTCGATGTCAAAGCCGTAATGCCGCGCCACGCTCTCGAGCATCGAATGGGTGTAGGCATTGCGCCTGTCCCAGCCCTTGACCGCGCCGCCAGCCAGGCTCAAGGACGGAAAGGCCACCACCCGGTCGGGGTCGAACACGGTCTGCACGCCCAGCCCGTCGCAGTGCGGGCAAGCACCCATCGGCGCATTGAACGAGAACAGCCTGGGCTCGAGCTCGGGCAGTGAATAGCTGCACACCGGACAGGCGAACTTGCTGGAGAACAGGTGTTCTCGACCGTGGCGCCGCTGCGCGTCCGCCCCCCGAGCGGGCGCGCCGCCGACTTGGGGCGACCCGACATCGGCGGCCCCATCCATCTCCAGCGCGATGGCCCGGCCGTCGGCGGCGCGCAGCGCGGCCTCGAAGCTCTCGGCCAGCCGCTGCTTCATCTCGGGCCGGGTCTTCAGGCGGTCGATCACGACGTCGATATCGTGCTTCTCGTTTTTTTTCAGCTCAGGCAGCTCGCTGGCCTCGGCGATCTTGCCGTCGATGCGAAATCGCACATAGCCGCGCGCCTGCATGTCGGCAAACAGCTCGACGAACTCGCCTTTGCGGTCGCGCACCACCGGGCTGAGCACCATCAGCCGGGTGTCCTCGGGCAGCGCCAGCACCGCGTCGACCATCTGGCCCACGCTCTGGGCCTGCAGCGGCAGGTCGTGGTCGGGGCAGTAAGGCGTGCCGGCGCGGGCGTAGAGCAGGCGCAGGTAGTCGTGGATCTCGGTGACCGTGCCGACGGTCGAGCGCGGGTTGTGGCTGGTGGCTTTCTGCTCGATGCTGATAGCCGGGCTCAGGCCCTCGATCACGTCGACATCGGGCTTGTCCATCAGTTGCAGGAACTGCCGCGCATAGGCAGAAAGGCTCTCGACATAGCGGCGCTGGCCTTCCGCATACAGCGTGTCGAAAGCCAGGCTGGACTTGCCCGACCCCGACAGCCCGGTGATCACGACCAGCGCGTGCTTGGGGATGTCGAGGTCGATGTTCTTCAGGTTGTGGGTGCGCGCGCCGCGGATCTGCAAATGGGTCGCGCCCGCAGGCAGTGGCCGCGCGTTGTCAGGCCTGGGCCGAGGCTTGGCCTGCGCGGGTGCGAGCGCTGCGGGCAGCGCTTCGCGCGGAAATTCAGGATCAGACATGGCAAACATTCGGCGAGGGCAACCGGCCATCATAGCGGCCGGGTCAGGCGCCGGGCGCCGGTCAGCTTTGCAGCACGCGCAGTATCTCGGGGCCGTAGGCCTCGAGCTTCTTCGCGCCGACGCCGCTGATGCCGGCCAGCGCGTCCAGCGTCGCGGGCGCCTCGCGCGCCATCTCGGCCAGCGTGGCGTCGTGGAACACCACGAAAGCCGGCAGGTTGTGCTCGCGGGCGATCTCGCCGCGCCAAGCCCTGAGCGCATCAAAGCGCGCCAGCCCGGCGTCGTCCAAGGGCAATGGTGGCGCTTTGCCAGCACCGCGCCCCGTGCCAGTTCGCCCAGCCTTGCCGCCTCTGGCTGAGCGCCCGGCGGGCGGTTCGGCGGGCACGCGCAGCATGATCGGCACCTCGCCCTTGAGCACCGCGCGGGCCGAATCGGTCAGCTCCAGCGTGTTGAACTCGCCCGCGCTGCGCACATGGCCAAGCGCGATCAACTGGCGCAGCACGCCGCGCCAGGCCTGCTCGGCGACCTCGGTGCCGATGCCGAAGGTCGACAGCCTGTCGTGGCCGCGCTGCGTCACCTTCTCGGTGACCTTGCCGCGCAGCACGTCGATCAGGTGCCCGGCGCCAAAGCCGTAACCGCTGAGCTGGTGGAAACGGTAGATGCAGCTCAGCGCTTTGCGCGCGGCGTCGGTGGCGTCCCACACCGCCGGCGGCTGCAGACAGTTGTCGCAGTTGCCGCAGCGGTATCGGGGCCCCACGGTCGGCAGGTCGTGCTCTCCCTGCCCCCCGAGTGGGCTCTGCCCGCCTTGGGGCGGCCCAGCGGCGGGCAGGCTGTGCTCGCCGAAATACGCCAGCAGCCGCAGCCGGCGGCAGTCGTGGGCCTCGGCCAGCGCCAGCAGCGCATCGAGCTTGGCGACCTGCAGACGCTTGAAGTCGTCAGCGGCGGCGCCGTCGTCGATCATCCGGCGCTGGTTGACCACGTCGGCCAGGCCATAGGCCATCCAGGCGGTGGCCGGCGCACCGTCGCGGCCGGCACGGCCGGTCTCCTGGTAATAACCTTCAATGTTCTTGGGCAGGTCGAGGTGGGCGACAAAGCGGACGTCGGGCTTGTCGATGCCCATGCCGAAAGCGATCGTGGCCACCATCACGATGCCGTCCTCGCGCAGAAAGCGGTCCTGGTGCCGGCGCCGCCAGCCCGGCGTGGTAAGGCAGCGCGAGCACGCCCTCGGCGTCTAGCCAGGCAGCGGTCTCTTCGACCTTTTTGCGGCTCTGGCAGTAGATGATGCCGGCGTCCATGCCGTCAGGCCCCTCGTGCTCGTCGCGCAGAAAGCGCAGCAGCTGGACCCGCGGGTTGTTCTTTTCGACGATCTGGTAGCGGATGTTGGGCCGGTCGAAGCTCGCGACGAACTGCTGGGCCTGGTCCAGCGCCAGCCGCTCGATGATGTCAGCGCGGGTGTGGTCGTCGGCCGTGGCGGTCAGCGCCATGCGCGGCACGCTGGGGTAGCGCTCGTGCAACTGCGACAGGCCGAGGTACTCTTCGCGGAAGGGATGCGCTCGGGCGCGGCGTACAGCAACACCAGGCGGCCGGACAGCAGGTCGCGCTCGACCCGGCGCGCGCCGTCGCCTTCTAGCGTGCTGTTGAGAAAAGCGGCGGGAACGCCGGCCTCGTCGAGCGCGCCGACCTGGTCGTGCATCAGCGCGATCAGCGGGCTGACCACCAGCGTCACACCCTGACCGGCGCGGTGGCGGGCGATCGCCGGCACCTGGTAGCAAAGGCTCTTGCCGCCGCCGGTGGGCATCAGCACCAGCGCGTCGCCGCCGCTGCAGACCTGCTCTACGATCTCGCGCTGCTGACCACGAAAGACGGCATAGCCAAAGACCTGTTGCAGGATCGCGAGCGGGTCGGTGGAACTGGCGGTGGCGGTGGCGGTGTAGGACTTGGGCATCAGACAGGGATGGTAACGAGGGCCGCCACCGCCCCGCTTCGCCGACTTGCCCAGCCCCCTACCGAATGACGGCCCGAACAGGCCGGGTCGGTATCATGGCCTTTCAGGGACAATCCCTCCCCTCGTACCCGCACCCCGTCAGCAAGGAGCCCAGCCATGGCATCGGTCAACAAAGTCATCCTCATCGGCAACCTGGGGCGGGACCCCGAGGTGCGTTACACGCCCAGCGGCAGCGCGGTGTGCAACGTCGGCATCGCCACCACCCGCAACTGGAAAAACAAGGACAGCGGCGAACGCCAGGAAGAGACCGAATGGCACCGCGTGGTGTTCTTCGACCGCTTGGCCGAGATCGCCGGCGAGTACCTCAAGAAAGGCCGACCGGTCTATGTCGAAGGCCGGTTGCGCACGCGCAAGTGGACCGACAAGGACGGCGTCGAGAAGTACACCACCGAGATCTACGCTGAACAAATGCAGCTGCTAGGCGCCCGTGAAGGCAGTGGCGGCGGCGGCGGTGGCGGTGGTGGCGG
>RGQD01000366.1 GCA_010030205.1 Betaproteobacteria bacterium | reverse complement strand
CCGGTGAGATCCTCGCGCGAGAAACCTCGGTCGCGGCGCAGCAGCCGGTCGCTTTCGGCAATACGGTGCGCGACGGACAGGATCAGCCCTAGCGTGTGCTCGGCCACCGACACCGCGTTGCCGCCGGTCTGGTTGACGACGGCGATGCCGGCGCGCGTGCAGGCCGCAACATCGATCGGGTCGTATCCCGCACCGGCCGAGGACGCGCACAGCAGATCGGGACAGGCGGCGATCAGCGCCGGGGTGACGAAGGCGAACGGCGGCTGTTCGTCCTTGGCCGCTGACACATGGTAGGCGTGCACCCCCTGCAGCGCCGCGTTGGCCAGGGCCTGCGACACCGGCATCGGATGCACCTGCAGTTCGATCCCGGCTTCTGAGTGCAGGCGCTCGTCGAACACCGGGTTGATGAAGCTGTTGAAGCGGACCACTCGGGCGGTGACGGCGCTCATCGCTGCGCAAGCCCTTTGTGCAGCAGCGTCGCGTCGATCCAGCGGTCGTCGTAGGCGCCACGCTCGATCGCCTCCAGCGTTACGGCTTCGTCGGCGAGCTTGCGGTGCGACGCAGCAGCCACCGCCTCGGCCTCTTCCGGCGCGATGAAGACGACGCCATCGTCGTCGCCGACCACGATGTCGCCCGGGTTCACGACCATGCCCGAGATACTGACCGGCACGTTGATCTCGCCCGGTCCATCCTTATACGGGCCACGGTGACACACGCCGCGCGCATAGCAGGGGAAGCCGTCGTCGCGGAACGCGGCGCTGTCGCGGATTGCCCCGTCGATCACCACGCCCGCGAAACCGCGTTTGCGGGCGAGGTTCTTCATGATCTCGCCGATCAGCGCCTGGTCGATGCAGCCGCCGCCGTCGACCACCAGCACGTCTCCCGGCTGGCCGAGCTGCAAGGCCTTGTGGATCATCAGGTTGTCGCCGCTGCGCACGCGCACCGTCAGAGCTGGCCCGAGCAGCGTCGTGCCCGGCCGGTGCCGCGGGCTCAGGCCGTATGTGCCGGTCAGGCGGCTGAGGTTGTCGCTGATGATCGACGCTGGCAGCCCCTTGAACAAAGCCACCAGCGCAGGGTTCGTCGGCCTGCGGGGAAGGATCCTGAATCCGATTTGGGCCACTGGTGGGTCTCCTGAAAGAGGCAAGCGGTGCACTGTCCGCGCCCAGGCTGGCCCCCGGACTCGGTATAGCAATATAGCCGACCCGATTCGGCTCGCCCGCGCCTTGGACAGGCTTGCGGCCACCAGCCGCACCAGCCAGCTCGAGCCGCGCGTCTGTCAACCCAAGGGGCTTGGGCGATCAGTCAAGCCCCAGCGCCGACAGGTCTGGGTGGCTGCGATGAAAATCGGTCGCTGATTCAAACGCTTGCCCCAGCGACAACACCGTACGTTCAGCAAATGGCTTGCCGATGATTTGCAAGCTCACTGGCAAGCCTCTGACCAAACCCGATGGTTGAGACAAGCCACACAAGCCGAGATAGTTTGCCGGACGCGTCATGTAGGCGGGAATCGGTGAAGCCTCATCGATCTCGGCGACCGGCAGCGCGGGGATCGCAACGCTGGGCAGCAGCAGCGCATCATAGGGTTCGAACCAATCGGCAAACGCCTGACGCAACTCCCGCATGGTCCTAAGCTCTTGTGCATAGGCCCCGGGTTCAAGCGCCTCGGCGGCCTGTATGCGCTGGCGCACCGCGGAGCCCAGCGGCGCCGAAGCGTCGTTGACGTAGGCGCGATGCAAGGCGTAAGCCTCAGACGCAATGATGCGTCCGGCGTTCAAGGACAGATTGAAAAACCATGCCGGCAAGCGCACCGGCACAATCGTTGCGCCCAGCGATTCGAAGACGCGGGCGGCGTTTTGCCAAGACTTGGTGACATCAGGATCCATAAAGTCAGGCAACTGATTCACATCAGGCAATGCCAGTTGCATCCCTTTGATGGTGCGCGGATCCCTGGCGAACTGTTCGAGCGGCTGCCCCAGCGTCGTGGGGTCGCGTGGGTCAGGCCCGGCCAAGACATCCAGCAACAGGGCGCAGTCGCGCACATTGCGCGCTAACGGCCCGATCGAGTCGAGTGTCCAACTCAGCAAACCTGTGCCATGCAGGCTGATTCTGCCAAAGCTCACTTTCAAACCAGTGAGCCCATTGAAGGCCGCAGGGATGCGTACCGAGCCACCGGTGTCGCTGCCAATGCCAGCCGGCGCGTAGCCCGCGGCGACCGACACCCCGGTACCACTCGAGGAGCCACCGGGCACGCGATGGGTGTTCAGATCCCACGGATTGCGGGGGGTGCCCATCAAAGGATTGGTGCCCCAACCACCAAAAGCGAATTCGGTCATGTGCAGCTTGCCAAGCGGCACCATGCCGGCCCGCAGCAAGCGCTCGACCGTGGCGCTGGTCTGGGTGGCGCGGCGATTGAGAAAATGTTTAGAACCCAGCGTGCAGATCTGCCCATCGATATCGAGCAGGTCTTTCAGCACCACCGGCAAGCCTTGCAAAGGCCCTAGCGGCAACCCAGAGGCGCGCGCCAGATCAGCCCCGCGCGCAATGGCCTGCGCCTGTTCGGCATAGACCTCGGTGAATGCATGCAAGCTGCCGTCCGCTTTTGCAATGCGCTGCAGCGAATACTGCGTCAACTCCAGTGAAGACAACTTGCCCTCATCTAGGAGGGCCCTGAGTTCGGTCAAACCCAGCCAAGACAATGACATGTCCAAGCTCCTTTGAGGTTGCAACGCAATTATTTTGTCGCATCATTATGCCCATATTTGCCACAGCGACCGAACCAGTCGGGCGCTCAGCCAAAGCAATATATTCCGTACAGAATCCGCTGGTTTTGTCGCTGAAACCATCAAGCAGCCGTACTTGTCGGCTGCGTCATTCTTGAGCCCCGACGCCTTGACGCCATGACGTGCCATCCGGCCATCGATGCACAAGGCCGGGTGTCCTGCACGGACAAGCGGCGCACAAGCTCAGCGTTGATGAAAAGAACATGATGCAATGCGCTTGCACTCTGGCCATGCCATCCGCACAATGGGGTCGCGAGACGAGCGGCGTGCCGCCGCCGGCGCAGTTGCGGGCTGACAGCCCTGACCTGCTGAATGCCGAGCAGCTGCCTGGCAAATGATCCACGCGCCAAAGCAGCGCATGGACTGTCGAAAGAGAACCTGTGTCAATCAACGAGGAGAACCGAATGAAACACTTCCGCAACGCCCTGATCGGCGCCGTCACCATCGCCTGGAGTCTGTCGGCTGCCGCCCAGCAAACCTGGTATCCGAGCAAGTTCGGCGCCGCCGACGAGATCGGCGCCGCCAACTACCTGACCCCTGCGCTGGCGCTGGCAGCCACCAAGCTGGTCAAGACCGGCAAGACCTATTCGCTGGGCATCACCGTCAACACCAGCACGCCGGCCTACCCGCCACGCACTTGCTCGATCTACATCGTGCAACCTGGCCAGCAAGGTGCCTCCGAAGGTCTGGGGCCGACCAAGACCACTTACAACGACGACATCTTGAACTGCTGGAACGGCATCGGCACGCAGCTCGACGGCCTGGGCCACATTGGCGTCGGCGAGCGTTACTACAACGGCAACAAATGGCAGGACTTTGCCAACATCGCCGGCCTGAAAAAGCTGGGCACCGAAAAAATCCCGCCCTTTGTCGCGCGCGGCGTGTTGCTGGACATGGCAGCGTATTACGGCGTAGCCGTCGTCAAAGAGGGCACCGCTTTCAACACGACCGAAATCGAAGCTGCGGCCAAGAAGCAGGGCGTCGAGATCCGCCAGGGCGACGTGGTGATCTTCCACACCGGCTGGCTGAGCATCATCGACAGCGATCCCAAGCGCTTCGGTTCGGTCGAACCCGGCCTCGGCCGCGACGGCGCACGCTACCTGGTGAGCAAGAACGTCGTCGCGGTGGGCGCCGACACCTGGGCAGTCGAGGCCATCCCGTTCGAACAGGGCGCCGGTGTGTTCGAGGTGCACCAGATCCTGCTGCCGATGGGTGGCACCTACATCCTCGAGAACATCAACACCGCCGAGCTGGCCAAGGACAAGGCCTGGGAGTTCATGTTTGTGCTGGGTCAGAACAAGTACCAGGGCGCGGTGCAGTCGATGATCAACCCGGTGGCGATACGCTGAAGCGCTGAACACTGCGCGCAGGGCCGGTCCATGCCGGCGCCTGCCCTCGCGGGCCGCCCTGAGGCGGCCCGCTGCCGTTCAAGAGCGGCTTCGCGCGAGGCTTGGCCGGGCTGGCCTGACGCTCCGGCACCATCGTTGACACGCCATGCGCGAAGCTCTGG
>RGQD01000365.1 GCA_010030205.1 Betaproteobacteria bacterium | reverse complement strand
CGAGGCCAGCGCGCTGGTGTTGGCGCAGCAGTTGGCGACCCAGGACACAGCGGCCTTGCTGCTGATCGACGAGCACCGCGGGCGGCAGGCAGCGCAGCACTGCCAAGTGGCCATCATCGGCACGGCGGGTTTGCTGGTGCTGGCCAAACAGGCCGGCGCGGTCGACAAGCTCAAGCCGCTGCTGCTGGCGCTGCGCGGTGGCGGCTATTTCCTGAGCGACCGCTTGGTCGAGGCAGTGCTCGCGCAGTCGGGCGAATAGGGGGTCAGCCCTTGCGGGTCGAGCTTCGACCTACCGGGTGCGCGGTTGCCCAGTGCAGGAGCCCAAGCTTCTCGACGAAATGGAGATACTTCGCGCCTTGAGACACCAGTCCACGCGCCGTCGACCTGGGCCCACCATTGAGGGCAGCGTCTTTCACATTGCAGCAAGTTGCCGGCTCAGAACTCAAACTCTGCCTGTGCTCGCAGCGTGTGCTTCGGCGACGTGTGGTTCACGCCGAACAGCACACCGGCGTTGTACTTGATCGTCTGGTGATCGCCGACTTTGACGCGGCCGAACAGTGCCGGTCCTGCGGTGTGCGACTGCTCTCTAGACGGCGCCCAGTCATTCCACGGGCCCATGCCGCCGAAACCCTGCACACCAGCCTCGAGCGACGGCTTCCAACGGTACTTCAGCTGCCACTGGTAGCCGAGCTCGGCCTTCTCCGGCTCCGCGATGCGGATGTGCTTCTCGATGAGTAAATTGAGATTGGCCTGCCACAGGCCGAACTCCGACTGCAGCAGCGGGCCCCACTTGTATTCATAGCCTTCGCTGCGGTCCTTCGGTCGCTCGATCTCGAGCAGGAAGCCGACGTCGACCGGATACTTCCCGGTCTCTGTGAGCTGGAACTTGTTCTCCCACTCCCAAGCGTCGAAGGTACTTGGCGCGCCCGGCTCGTGGTGCCACTTCGCATACAGCTCGGTGAACCACCAACTGGTGGCGCCGTAGCCGAGGCCGATCGACCAGGCGCTCTCGCGCGTGCCGTTGCGCAATTTGCGAGTGCCAGCCTTGAAGTCGATCTCGCGCTCGCCTTCCTCGACGATGGGCGTGACGACATAGTCGGAAGGTCCAGCCGCCGCGGGAGCGATGTAGGCAAAGCAGGACAGGGCAAGGACGGCAAGCGCCCCCACATGCTTGAAGGTATGCATGGAAAAGCCTCGGGAGTGGCAGGTAGAAGAAATTCGGCGCGAGACCCCGCAGGGCGCGTCGACAGGGGTTAGGCTGGCGCGCCGTCAGGCCGGGCCGGCGCGGCGATGCGGCGCGGTGACGCCAAGCTGGCGCATCACCAGGCGCGTACCGATGTAGATGCTCGCCAGCACGGTGGCATAGAAACCGAGCTGCATCGCCGACGGCCGTGCGTCGTAGCCAACCAGCGCGTGCAGCAGCACGCCCAGCGCCGAATCGGACGCCAGCCAGGCAGAGCTGTCCCACAGCGGCGCGGTGCCGCGCTCGACCAGCCCGGCCTGCGCGAGTGCGCGGGCCAGCTGGCTGGCGATCGACGCGGCCAGCAGCGCGATCAGCACATTGGTTGCGGCGAATAGCTTCTGCGTCGGGATGCGTGACAGGCCGGCATAGAGGCCAATGCCGACCACGGCGCCGGCAACCAGTCCGAGCGCACAGGCCAGCAGCACAGATGCGGTGCCGACTTGGCCGCCGCCTGTTAGCGAGCCGGCGACGAACAGCACCGTCTCGGCGCCCTCACGCAGCACCGCAAGCGCCACTGCGACAAACAACACCCACGGCTTGCGCTGCCCGCCCTGGACCGACGCGCCGAGTTGGCCCGCCTCCATCGCCATCTGCCGGCCGTGCGTCGAGACCCAGACGCAGTGCCACACCAGCATCGACAGCGCAATCGTCAGGATGCCGATGTTGACCAGGTCTTGGCCGATGCCGTCCGCCCAGGCACTGACCTGCTCGGCCGACAGCGCCAGCAGCAGCGCACCGGCCACACCGGCGGCGACACCGCCGGCCAGCCAGCGCCCGCGCTGGGGCAATTGCTTCGTGGCGGCGGCGATGATGCCGACGAACAGCGCGGCTTCGAGGGTTTCGCGGAAGACGATCAGGGAGGCAGCGAACATGGCGATGGCGATTCGATCACTCGGCGATGACGACGCCCTTGGCCGTCGCCTCGTTGTACTCGCCGAAGAAGTTGTAGCGACCGGCCTTGAGCGGACCGATGAAGATCGTCGCCTTCGCGCCCCCAGGTATGACCTTTTCGCGGTTCAGCGAATGGCTCTCAAACTCCTCGGGCGTGCTGTCCTGGTTGTGCACGATCAGCTTGACGCGCTGGCCCACGGGCACTTTCAGCTCGGCCGGCTCGAAGCGGTGGTTCTTGATGACAAGCTGCACTTCTGTTTCCGCAGCCCGAGCGGCGCCGCAAAACAGGGCGACGCTGGCGGCGAGGACGGCAATCCGGGATACGGATCCTTGGGCGAGCATGGTCAGTTCCTTCTGAAAGTTCGGGGCGGTCGGTTCTGAGAGTCGACGCGATAAGAATATTAATGCGACTTGTTCGCATTTGCAACAACCATTTGCCCAAGCTGGACTTGCGTGTCGGCTGGCAACGACGGCGTCGATGCTTGAGTCGGCTCGAACCGCCCGTGATCATGCAGGGCTGGTTCCTACGAGCGCTTTTTTCGATCAAGCAATCTTTGGTCGCCATTTTGTACAATATTCCTGTCCAATAAGAGAATGTTCACGATGACCATCGAGACCACTTACAGCCAGGCCAGAGAGCAGTTGAAGTCGCTGATGGATCGCGCCGTCAATGACCGGGAGGTCATCGTGGTGCGCCGTCGCACCGGTGGCGATGTGGCGATGATTGCTGCCGATGAACTCGCGGGCCTGGTGGAGACGGCGCACCTACTGCGCTCAGAGAAGAACGCTGAGCGCCTGCTCTCGGCCTTGTCCCGCGCACGCGGAAAAAGCATTGCGCCCATGACCATGGCTGACCTGACCAAACTGGCGAGAGTCGATGCCTGATGCTCCAAAAGGGCCAAAAAAAACCTGAAGGGCCTGAAAAACCTCAAGGGCCAAAAGGCTTGGATGGCGATCGCCTCGCTGTCTGCCACCCGGAGTTCTTGGAAGACCTGCAGCATTGGGTTGAGACGGACCGCCGCACCGCCAAGAGGCTACTGGACTTGGTCCAGGCAGTTTTGCGGGACTCTTTTGGCGGCATCGGCAAGCCCGAGCCGCTGAAGTATCTTGGCGCAGATGTCTGGTCGCGGCGCATCACGCAGGAACATCGCTGCGTCTACCTGATCAAGCCCGACAGAATCGAGTTCTTGCAAGGCCGATACCACTACTGATCGGCAAACCTGGCATGGAGTCATGTCGTTGCCGCGCGGAAGGCAGCCTGGACGGCCAGTACCAGCGACGGGTGCAAGGTGCCGAGCTTCGGCGTCTGTCCGTGGGGCGCAGCTGGCGGCACGGAGAACCACTGCGTGGTGTACGACAGGTCGAGGGCTTGTCTCAGGTCGAACTTGGTGTCGTGGCTGAGGCCGGCGGCCTCATAGGCTGCGGGGTTGCGGTCCCGCAGGATGGAGAACCCGCCGCGGTGCAGCTTGGTGGTGCGCTGGCTGGTGCGCTGGCTGGTGCCATAGGCGACGCGCACCGTGAACTGCGGCGCGTCGTCGTCAAAGACGGCCAGGACCAAGGCCGGCCTTGGCTTCGGGCGCGGGTTGATGTCGTCGGGAAAGTGGCACCACACGATCTCGCCAGCGGTGGGCTCGGCCCACCACTGGGATGTCATGCGGGCTCCACCTCGAACAGGCTGGAGCGCACCGATTTCTTCTTGCCTTGCGGCGCGTGCTTTTTGATCTGCCGCACTTGCGCGGCTGTCAGCGGCCCGTCGTCAGCCTCGTACTGTGGCAGCAGCTTGATGGTCAGGTCGTGCAGCGCCAGATGAATGGCCTGGGTTTCATCAACACCGAGGTGTTCGGCGAGGCGTTTAGCGGTGTCGCGGGTGACGCCTGTCGTGCTGTCGGTCTGGCGGTAGCGGAACGCAATCTGATCAACGGTGCTGCGGGTGGGCATGACAGGACTTCCTGAAAATACATATCTTAAAGATATCCAATGACGTTTCACCTGTCAAGGCTCGCGCGTCCTCATGACGCCCCCCGCGCCCGTGGTGGGCTGCGTTCGTGTCGATGTCACCGACTTGGCGGGCGTGTCCCCGCTGCGCTGGGCCGGGCTGTTGCGCTGGTCGGACTACGGCGACCAGCAGGGCCGTGTAGACGAGCTCTCTCTGAACACCTACGCA
>RGQD01000364.1 GCA_010030205.1 Betaproteobacteria bacterium | reverse complement strand
CCAGGCATCGGTGAGAGCAGGAACTTGCTCATGTCGGCCGGCGCCTTGAAAGGCATCATGCGCAGCAGTTCGGCCGCGCGCACACCCATCACCTGGGCCTCGATCGCCAGGCCGTTGTGCGAGACCCGGTACCACAGACCCTGGCGCTCGACCTGGGCGGTGAAATCGTGGCCATTGCATTGGCCAACGACACGGATGCCACCGAAGCTCCAGTCGGCGCTGATCACATAAGGCTTGGCGCCGTCGACCGTCACGGTCATCGGCGAGCCGGCATGCACCCGCACCGGCACATGGCGGTGCGCGCCGGCGAGGCCCTTGACGACGACGACGAACTGCTCGCCGATCTGCACGCCGTGCCCGGGCATCTGGCCGCTGATGCCAGCCGCGCGCTCGCGGTAGAGCCGGTAGGCGGCAGCGGCCAGCACCGCCAGAAAATCAGGGTCGGCGTGCGGCACGTCCTCGGCGCGGAAACCCTGCGGGTAATGCTCGGCGATGAAACCGGTGTTGAAGTCACCCGAGACGAACTGCGGATGCGCCAGCAGCGCGCTCTGGAACGGGATGTTGCTCGCAACACCGCGGATCACGAAACCGTTGAGCGCCTCGCGCATCTTGGCGATTGCGTCGAGCCGGTCCACGCCGTGGACGATCAGCTTGGCGATCATCGAGTCGTAGTGCATCGGGATCTCGCCACCCTCCTCGACGCCGGTGTCGACCCGAACGCCGCCACCCCCGACCAGGCGGCCCGCCGCGTCGCTCAGATACGACACCGGGCTAGACGCCTCCATCGTGGTGGTCGGTGGCTGGTAGCGCACCAGCCGGCCGGTCGAGGGCAGGAAGCCACGAAACGGGTCTTCAGCGTTGATGCGGCACTCCATGGCCCAGCCTCGGCGCGGGATCTGGTCTTGCGTGAAGCCGAGCTTCTCGCCGGCTGCGACGCGGATCATCTGCTCGACCAGGTCAATGCCGGTGATCGCTTCGGTCACCGGGTGCTCGACCTGGAGCCGGGTGTTCATCTCGAGGAAGAAGAAGCTCTGGTCGCGGCCGACCACGAACTCCACCGTGCCCGCACTCTGGTAGCTCACGGCCCGAGCCAGCGCGACGGCCTGCTCGCCCATCGCCTGGCGGGTGGCTTCGCTGATGAAAGGCGACGGCGCCTCCTCGATCACTTTTTGGTGCCGGCGCTGGATTGAACATTCGCGCTCGTGCAGGTAGACGATGTTGCCGAAGGCATCGCCCAGCACCTGGATTTCGATGTGGCGCGGGCTCTCGACGAACTTCTCGATGAAGACCCGGTCGTCGCCAAAGCTGTTGCGGGCTTCGTTGCGGCAAGCGCTGAAACCCTCGAAAGCCTCTTTGTCGTTGAACGCCACCCGCAGGCCTTTGCCGCCGCCGCCGGCGCTGGCCTTGATCATCACCGGGTAACCTATGCCCTGGGCGATCTCGACCGCCCGCTCAGGCAACTCGATCGCTTCGTTCCAGCCCGGAATCGTGTTGACACTGGCCGCGTCGGCGAGTTTCTTGGACGCGATCTTGTCGCCCATCGCGGCGATGCTGTGGTGCTTGGGACCGATGAAGACAATCCCCGCTTCCTCGACCCGGCGCGCGAAGTCCGCGTTCTCGGACAGAAAGCCGTAGCCCGGATGCACGGCTTGCGCGCCGGTGGCTTTGCAAGCGGCGATGATCTTGTCGGCCACCAGATAGCTCTCGCGGCTGGGCGCTGCGCCGATGAACACCGCCTCGTCAGCCAGCGCCACATGGCGGGCATCCCGGTCGGCCTCGGAGTACACCGCCACGGTGGCGATGCCCATCTTCTTCGCGGCCTTGATGACGCGGCAGGCGATCTCACCCCGATTGGCGATCAATATCTTGTCAAACATGGCTTGTCTCCATCGGGGTGAGATCACCTGCGTGCGCTGCGCGCACCAGGCGATTTGGCTGCGCCGCAACGGCCTGCGGGCCGTTGTCACCGCAGTTGGCAATCAGTATTTTTCTAAACATAACAGTCGTCCCTGGCGGCCAAGGCCGCCGTCACATGGATGTGGCGCCCGCAAGCGGGCGCCGAAGGCGCTGCGGGGGTGGGTCATAAAGGAATGTTGCCGTGCTTGCGCCACGGGTTTTCCAGTTTCTTGTCGCGCAACATCACCAGCGAGCGACAGATCCGCTTGCGCGTCTCGTGCGGCTGGATCACGTCGTCGATGAAGCCGCGGCTGCCGGCAACAAACGGGTTGGCAAAGCGGGCCTTGTACTCGGCCTCGCGGGCGGCGAGCTTGACCGGATCGCCCTTGTCCTCGCGGAAGATGATCTCGACCGCGCCCTTGGCGCCCATCACCGCGATCTCGGCGTTCGGCCAGGCGAAGTTGACATCGCCCCGCAAGTGTTTGGAGCTCATCACGTCGTATGCGCCGCCATAGGCCTTGCGGGTGATCACCGTGACCTTGGGCACGGTGCACTCAGCGTAGGCATACAGCAGCTTGGCACCGTGTTTGATGATGCCACCGTACTCCTGGCTGGTGCCAGGCATGAAGCCGGGCACGTCGACGAAGGTGACGACCGGGATGTTGAAGGCATCGCAAAAGCGCACAAAGCGCGCGGCCTTGATGCTGCTCTTGATGTCCAGGCAACCGGCCAGCACCTGCGGGTTGTTGGCCACCAGCCCCACGGTCTGGCCTTCCATCCGGCCCAGACCGATCACGATGTTCTTGGCGTAATCGCTCTGCAGTTCGAAGAAATCGCCGTCGTCGACCACCTTGAAGATCAACTCCTTGATGTCGTAGGGCTTGTTCGGATTGTCAGGGACGAGCGTGTCGAGCGAGTGGTCGAGCCGGTCGGCGCGGTCACCGCTCGATCGAACCGGCGCCTTCTCCCGGTTGTTCAGCGGCAGGTAGTTGTAGAACCGGCGCAACATCAGAATCGCCTCGACGTCGTTGTCGAACGCCAGGTCGGCGACGCCGCTCTTGGTGGTGTGGGTGCTGGCGCCGCCGAGTTCTTCGGCGGTGACCTCCTCGTGCGTCACCGTCTTGACGACTTCGGGGCCGGTGACGAACATGTAGCTCGAGTCCTTGACCATGAAGATGAAGTCGGTCATCGCCGGCGAGTACACCGCACCGCCCGCGCAAGGCCCCATGATCAGGCTGATCTGCGGGATCACGCCGCTGGCCATCACGTTGCGCTGGAACACGTCGGCATAACCACCGAGAGACGCGACACCCTCCTGGATCCGAGCACCGCCCGAATCGTTGATGCCGATCACCGGCGCGCCCACCTTCATCGCCTGGTCCATCACCTTGCAGATCTTCTCGGCATGGGCCTCGGACAGCGCACCGCCAAAGACGGTGAAGTCCTGGCTGAAGACAAACACCAGCCGGCCGTTGATCATGCCGTAGCCGGTGACGACGCCGTCGCCGCGAATCTTGTTGTCTTCCATGCCGAAGTCGGTGCAGCGGTGTTCGACGAACATGTCCCACTCTTCGAAAGTGCCTTCGTCGAGCAGCAGTTCGAGTCGCTCGCGCGCCGTCAGCTTGCCCTTGGCGTGCTGCGCGGCGATGCGCTTGTCGCCGCCGCCCAGGCGGGCCTGGGCGCGCATGGCTTCTAGCTTTTGTTGGTTGTCATGCATGGTGGTCCTCGGTCATGATGTTTCGTCGGGTGGAATGGAATGACAGTTCAATGGAACAGGTCGAGCAAGCGGCGCGCGGCCACCGAGGCCGCGACACGGCCGGCACGCACCTCGTGGCTGATCACCAGCAGCGCCGCTTGGACGGCAGGATGGGTCTTGAATCGGCGCTTCAGACCGGTTTCTATCAAGGCCCACATCCACGCTTGGTCCTGCGCATGGCGGCGCTCGGCCAAGCGGCCACCGGCAGTCTGCAGCGCTCGAAAACGGCTGACGGCAGACCAGAAGTCAGGCAGGCCCGAGCCCTTGAGCGCGCTGAGTTGCAACACCTGGGGCTGCCAGACTTCGGCAGCTTGGGGGTCGTGATGCGCGGCATGGCCTTGCGCGCCAGTGCTGGCGATCAGTCGCAACGACGAGCTGATCTGGGCCCGTGCGCGGGTGGCTGCGTCCTCGTCCAGGTCAGCCTTGTTGATCACCACCAGGTCGGCCAACTCCATCACGCCTTTCTTGATGGCTTGCAGGTCGTCACCGGCGTTGGGCAACTGCATCAGCACAAACATGTCGGCCATGCCGGCGACCGCAATCTCGCTCTGGCCGACACCGACGGTCTCGACGATCACGATGTCGTAGCCTGCGGCCTCGCAGACCAGCATCGCCTCGCGTGTCTTCTCGGCCACGCCGCCCAGCGTGCCG
>RGQD01000363.1 GCA_010030205.1 Betaproteobacteria bacterium | reverse complement strand
GTGAAGGCTTCGAGGGCCCTGGTGATGCCGTAGAGGTCGGCCAGGCGCTGGGCAAGTTGGAGGCGACGGTCCATCTCACCTTGGCGCAGCAAGCCCTGCCAAAGCTTCGAAACCCGGTGCCTGCGCCAACTCGGGCAGGTGCCGCATCAAGCGACAGGTCAAGGGCAGCGCGTCCCTGGCCGATTCAACCGGCACTGCGTCGCGCGCGAGCATCTGGCGGTAAGCCCGCCATAAAAAACGTCCTGGCAGCTCCACTCTGGCGGCGGCAAAGATACCGCCCTGGCTGGCCAGCGCCACGGTCGCGCATCTGGCGCAGCCGTGGTGGTCAGTGCTGAGGCCGCATCTGGCCTGGGCCGTATGCAGCGCCGTCAGAGCCGCAATGCAAAACGCCAACCTCTCGGTTGGCGCTAACTTCGACACAAGGCCGAATCTGAATTTTGGTTGCGGGGGCAAGATTTGAACTTGCGACCTTTGGGTTATGAGCCCAACGAGCTACCAGGCTGCTCCACCCCGCGACTGGAGCTAAAAGTATAGCACAGCGGCAGTGCGGCCAGCGCAAGGACTGCTGCAAGCGCTGCCGAAATGGTCAAAGACCGGCTTGGGACAACGTGCCTTCGAATCGCCGTGCATCCTGGAATCCCATCACCCGCGCAGCGACGATCTCGCGGCCCTGCGCGTCGAAGAACAAGGTGCCCGGCGGGCCAAACAGCTTGAATCGCCGCAGCAGTACGCGCTGGCTTTCAGTGTTGGCCGTGACATCGGCCTTGAGCAACAAGGCCTGGCCCAACCGTGCAACGACCTTGGAATCCTTGAAGGTGGTTCTATCCATCTCCTTGCAGGAGACACACCAATCGGCGTAGAAGTCCAGCATCACCGGACGCCCCGCCGCTGACTGCAAGGCCGCGTCAAGTGCCGCCTCGCTCTGAACGACCTGGAACACCAGTGCCGGCCTGGCATCGGCGGCCGACCCGGTGAATTCGCCCAGCGGGCGCAGCGGATCCTGCCCACCCGAGCCCGCGCCCACCATCTGCATCACCCCGAGCGTGAGCGCCGCCACGCCGAGGCTGCGCTGCAAAGCGACGCGGAACACATGCCGGTGGTGTGTCAGCGGCGAAAAAGGCTGCAGCAAGAAGCCTGACAGCAGCAAGACCAAACCCCATAGCAGCATGACCAATGCCGCAGGCAGCACCGGCCGGGCGACCCACAGCGCAACGCCGAGCATCATCACGCCGAACAGTTGCTTGACGCTTTGCATCCAGGCGCCGGCTTTGGGCAGCCATTGCCCTGCGGACACGCCCAGCAGGAGCAATGGCACACTCATGCCTGCGGCCATCGCAAACAGCGCCGCACCGCCCAACGCCACATCGCCGGTCTGGCTGATGAACAACAAGGCACCCGCCAACGGCGCGGTGACGCAGGGGCTGACGATCAACGCCGACACGCCACCCATCACGAACACGCCTGCGAACTGACCCGCGGGCAGCCGGTTCGCGTGGCCGCTCATGTGACCGGTGAAACGCGCGGGCAGCCGCAGCTCGTAGACATCGAACATCGACAGCGCGAAAAAGGCGAGCAAGGCTGAGAACGCACCGATCGCCCAGGGCGTCTGGAGCGCAGCGGCAAAGCCCTCGCCCGCCAGCCCAGCGGCGAGCCCCAGCGCTGTGTAGACCAAGGCCATGCCCAAGGAATAGGCCGAAGCCAACGCGAGCCCACGCCAACGCGATGGCCGCTCGCCCGAGCCCAAGATCAAGGACGACAGGATGGGAAGCATGGGCAAGACGCAAGGCGTCAGCGACAGCAGCAAGCCCAAGCCGAAAAACAAACCCAGCACAGGCAAAAGCCGTCCAGCGCGGAGCATCCTGTCGACGATCGCGCCGTCGGCTTCTAGCAACCCAGTGTCGGGCTGGCGGGGCGCCAAGGTCTGGTCGCCGGCCACACCCGCAGGGTCCAGCCGCAACTCGGTGCTCATCGGTGGGTAGCACAACCCAGCATCAGCACAACCTTGCGTCACCACCTTGAGCTTGAACGGGCCGCCGGACTGCGCCAGCGGCAGCGCGATGCGCAGTTCACCGCGGTAGGTTTCGACGTTCTTCTGAAAATTGTTGTCGAATTTGACCTGGCCCGCCGGCAACTCAGCCGGTCCGAGCGTCGCACCTTCGGCGCTGAACCGAAAAGGCTCGCGATAGACGTAATAGCCGCTGGTGATGCGAACCAACACCTCAACGCGCTGCGGCGCCACCATTCGGGCGCTGACCGCGAAGGCCTGCTCTGGCGGCAGAAACTGATCAGCAGCCCAGACCGGCAAAGCCCACGCCAGGACTGCGGCGAGGAGGAAGCGGGAGATCAGGCCGTACAGGCGGCGTGGCAAGACAGACATGGCGGGTGTGGGGTTCATGGTTGGGCGGCGACAGGGCAAAAAAAATGCCAGCTCGCAGGCTGGCATTCTTGCAGCGGAGCGCGCCTCGCGCGATCCCTGGTGATCAATCTTCCGAGACGTCAGTGGCCGCAGCGCCAGTGGGATCCGGACGATCGACCAGCTCGACGAACGCCATCGGCGCATTGTCACCAACACGGAAGCCCATCTTCAGGATGCGGGTGTAACCGCCCGGGCGAGTCTGGTAACGCGGTCCGAGTTCCTTGAACAGCTTGGTGACGATCTCGCGGTCGCGCAGGCGGGCGAAAGCCAGGCGGTGGTTGGCCAGGCTGGGGGTCTTGCCCATCGTGAGCAGCGGCTCGACCACGCGGCGCAACTCCTTGGCCTTTGGAACAGTGGTCTTGATGGCCTCGTGGCGCAGTAGCGACACGCACATATTGCGCAGCATCGCCAGGCGGTGCGCGCTGGTGCGGTTGAGTTTGCGAAGTCCTTGGCGGTGACGCATGGTGCTTTCCTTTCGTTATAGAACCCCGGCCGTGTCAGGTACCGGGGCTTGCACAAGGGCATGGCTCGTCGAGCCAGCCCTGGTTGCGGATCAAACGCTGTTCTCAGCGTTTGTCCAGGCCTTGCGGGGGCCAGTTCTCGAGCCGGGCGCCCAGCGTAAGCCCACGCGACGCCAGCACTTCCTTGATCTCATTGAGCGACTTGCGACCCAAATTCGGCGTCTTGAGCAATTCGGTCTCGGTGCGTTGGATCAGGTCGCCGATGTAGTAGATGTTCTCTGCCTTCAGGCAATTCGCAGACCGCACCGTGAGTTCGAGTTCGTCGACCGGACGCAACAGGATCGGGTCATGGATCTCTTTGGTACGCTCGACGCCGCCGTAAGCACCACCAGCTGTCTCATGCGGCTGCAGGCCTGTGAACACCACCAGCTGATCGACAAGAATCTGCGCCGAAGCACGGATTGCTTCCTCAGGCGTCACAGCGCCGTTGGTCTCGATCTCCATCACCAGTTTGTCGAGGTCGGTCCGTTGCTCGACCCGGGCGTTCTCGACCGCGTAGCTGACCCGGCGAACCGGCGAAAACGACGCGTCGAGCACGATACGCCCAATAGACTTGGTCGGCTCGTCGCCGTAGCGCCGCATGCTGCCGGGCACATAACCGCGGCCTTTTTCGACCTTGATCTGCATGTCCAGTTTGCCACCGTGCGCCAGGTGCGCGATGACATGGTCGGGATTCATGATTTCGACGTCATGCGGCACCTGCACGTCAGCAGCAGTGACCGGGCCTTCGCCCTCCTTGCGAACCACGAGCGTGACTTCGTCGCGGTTGTGCAGGCGAAAGACGACGCCCTTCAGGTTGAGCATCATGTGGACGACGTCTTCGGCAACACCGTCGACGGTCGAGTACTCGTGCAACACCCCGGCGATCGTGACTTCCGTCGGCGCATAGCCGACCATCGATGACAACAACACGCGCCGCAGCGCGTTGCCCAGGGTGTGCCCATAACCGCGCTCGAAGGGCTCGAGCGTGACTTTCGCACGGTTGTTGCCCAGGGGCTCAACGTGTATGGCTTTGGGTTTCAGCAGATTGGTTTGCATCGAATCCTGTTCCTCTCAATACCCTCGGCTCATTACACCGATAAGGCTGGCGGACCATGCCGGGCAGAAATCAACTCGCGCCGTGCCCGGCAAGCCGGTGCGAGGGGGCGGACGCTATGACCAGGTGGTCGCGCGCCGGCATTTCATCAACGTGAGTACAGCTCGACGATCAGTGATTCGTTGATCTCGGCGCCGAATTCGTCACGCTCAGGTACTTTCTTAAAAATACCCTCAAGCTTGGTGCCGTCGACCTGAACCCAGCCCGGCATGCCAATCGAATCGGCAAGCTTGAACGCATCGGTCACACGCAACTGCTTCTTGGACTTCTCGCGCAACGCGATCACG
>RGQD01000362.1 GCA_010030205.1 Betaproteobacteria bacterium | reverse complement strand
TGCCGTCGCTGGCTGTGCCAGTGCCTGCGGCTTCGGTTGCCAGCAAGACAGCCACGCCGCTGACGATCGCGCTGGTGTTGGCGTCATAGACCTTGCTCGTCGGCGCCGTCAACCCGTTTGGCGTCAAGGCCTTGGGCGTGACCGTGCTGGTCGCATTGGGCAAGTAGGCCATGGCGTAATTGCTTGCCATGCTGCTGCCCACACCATTGCTGTCCTGGATCACTGCCGCCGAGACGTTCACCGTCTTGTTGCCGGTGCCAGCATTCGCATCGGTGTAGGCCAGCGTGCTGGCGGTCAGCAAGTCGCCCGCCACGAGCGCGCCGGCTGTCACCGTGGGCACACCGGTGGCACTTAGCACACCGTCGTAAGTCTTGTTGACAGCGGGTGCTGTGTAGGTGATGGATCGCGTGGTCAGCGAGCCGCTGCCGCTGAATCCGGTCAAGCTGTAGTTGTTGGCGATCGTGCTGCTCAGGCTCAAACTTCCCAGGCTCAGCGCTTGAATGCCTGCGCTGACGTTCTTGCTCGCCACGCTGGCGATGCCCACAAGGCCGCAGGCGACCAGGCCTGCGTTGCAGTCGCTTCCCACCAGGTTGGTCGCCGTCAATGTGCTGGCAGAAAAGCCCGTGCTGCCGTCATAGGCGTGGCTGCCGCTGAGTGTGAGAGGACGGGGCGTGATGCTCAACACCCCGTTGATCGGTGTCGAAAAATCATAGTTCGCCGCCGTCAGCGTGCCCGTTGCTGCGGTGATGGTGGCACTTGAGGTGGCGCTGGCGGTGGTGGCCGTGGTGGACAAAGTCGCGCTGCCGCTCACACCCGAATTGCTCAGAGTTTCGCTGTTGACAAAGCCACTCAGTGTGGCGCTCAGCGCAGGGTTGGCGTCACCGTAGACGCGGGTCTTGGCGTCGGCGGTCAACACCAGGTGTGCCTTGCTCACGGTCAGCGCCGCGGTGTTGACGGTGACGAAGCTGAAGTTGTTCCCGGCCGACGCATCGATCGTTCCGGCGAGGTAACTCATCGCATACGGGCTGCTACCGACGCTGGCTGCGGCTGCCGTGCCGTTCGACGTGAGGCTGGGCAATGAGCTCCACACATTGCTGGTGCTGATGTTGGAAAACACCGTGTAGGTGGTGCCGGCACTGAACGGCAAGCCGGTGTAGGCGATGTTGTTTGCCAGACTCGCCGTTTCGCCATAGATCTTGCTGGCGTTCGTGACGGTGGCCGTGATCACGGCATCAGCGCTGTTTGAGAAAACGTAGCGTTTGCCGCTGGGAACGCTGCTTGGCGCCAGGCTGTCGTAGCTCTGGCCCCACAAGCCCGGGTTGCCGGACGCCAGGCCGCCAAAGCTGTCGAGCGAGGGCCGCGCGCTGTAGACGATCCAGCGGCCGCTGCCGCTGGTGCTGATGGCAGCGCTGCCTGCGCTGTTGGCAAAGTTGCCGGCGGCGGCGATCACCACGTCACTGCCCGACAAGGTGTTGGTCAGCGTTGCACCGGCGTTCAGCGTCAGGTTGCCACCGATGATGTTGATCGGTCCGGCCAGGCTGGCGGCACTGGCAAGCGTGATGTCGGCGATGTTGCCCGCCTTGCCCAGCGTCAGCCCGGTGAGGCCTGTGCCCAGCCCAAGCCCAGTCACAGGCCAGGTCAGCGCGCTGCTGAAACTGGTGCCGATGGGTTGCACGGTCAGCGCGCCGGCACTCGCCAACTTGGCTGCCCAACCGGAAGATGCGCCGGAATTTACACGCAGCGAGTCGGTGTTCAACACGATGGCGCTGGTGCTCACGCCCATGTCCACGCCGTTGACTGTGACGCCAGCGGCTTGGCCGATGGTCACGCCATTGCCTGCCAGCGTGCGGCCGCCCATTGAAATCCCATACGGCCCACCGCTGCCGTTCAGCGTGATCGGCCCTGACTTGGCCAGGACCTGCGTGAAATTCAAGTCGATGCCATCACCCGTCAGGCCTGTGCCGATGATGCTGGTGCTGCTCTTGCCGATCAGCGTGATGCCGCCGCCCGCGCCGGTGGCGGTAATCACCGCCCCGGCAGAGGCCGCTGCACCGCTGTAGTAGACAAGAATGCCTGAGGATCCGGTGGTGGTGCTTGTGCTGGCGTCGCCCACCATGGTGATGGCGTCAGCGCCGGTGTTGGCCGAGGTGATGTTGGTGCTGGCGTTGTCGGCGTTGCCGTTCAGATGCATGCCATACGACGTTTGATTGTTGGTGTTGTTGGTCGCATTGGAGCGTCCGTACAGCGCGATCTTGCCGGTGCCTGAGTCGATCACACCGCCTTCAAATTGAAAGCCTATGAGTTGCCCACCTGCGGGCACGCTCGCCGCCCCTTGACCGGCCATGAAGATGTTGCCGCCGCCGGAATAGACCATGACGCCGGCAGTTTGCAGATGAACACCTCTGAGCGCGCTGCCAATCCCACTGGCATTGCCTGAGGCATAGCCATCGGGCAGGCCATCACCAGCGGTTCTGCCTGATGTCACCGTGCTGCCGCCGTTGTCCAAGCCACCGGCCAATGTGATCTTGCCGCCGCCGCTGGCTTGGGTGGTCGAGCCATTGGCTGAGTTCAGCGTGGTGTAGGGTCCCACCTGGATGTTGCCCACACCACCGGCGTCTGAGTCGCTCCAGAAAGTGATGTTGCCGTTGTTGGTCTGGATGGTCTGCGGGTTGCCGCTGCTGCCACCCGCGATCACGATGTTGCCCACAGACTTGACCAACAAGCTGTTGCCCGCGCCACTCAAGCTGATGCCTCGGCTCAAGGTGACATCGCCGGTCGTCGAAATCAGGCTCACGCTGGCGTTGCTGGCGATGTTGAAGTCGTAGACCTGCGAGAGTTCAGTGGTGATGGAATTCGCGATCGACACCGTCCCTGCGATGATGCTGACCGACTTGACGGGTTTTTGGCCACCGACTGACGCACCGAAAGTGACCGAGCCAGCGCCCGCATTGATCGTCAGCGGCGACGCTGCGAGGTTGGTTTCCTTCACATAGCCGGACGGTGTCGTTGAGGTAGGGGGCAGGTCATTCCACTGGCCCAAGGCGCCTGTGAACTGCAGAAGCCACTCACCGTTGGAGTTGTTAGGCTCGCCTGGGTTCCAGTTGATGTAGCTACCGTTGACTGCCGAACCGGTCGACGTGGCAGAGTTGAAGAACACCTGTCCGCGGCCGTTGTTGAGCAGGCCCTCTGGCCCCGTCACCCAGTACCAGTCCTGCTGGAGGGCGGTTCGGCCGCTGTTGGCCGCGTAGCCATTGCCGCCTCGCGCGCCGCCAAGCCAAGAGGTCGCATAGCCCGCGGCACCTCCAGCGATGCCGTTCTCCAGACGGGAGGTGATGGTGGCCAGGTAGGTGTCGCCGACCGATGCCCCTGTGCCGGACTTGGCCGCTGCAACCGCGCTGGTCCAGGTGTTGTTCGATGGCACGGCGGTATAGCTGTAGCTGCTTGCTGAATTGACCAGTCCGCTGAACAACACATTGCCGCCGCCGGTCGAAACATTCATGCCGCTGGTATTGCCCAGCATCATTTCGCCGTTGATCGCGAAGTTGCCGCCGCCCGTGGTGGCCGTGCCGACACGTGTGTCCAGATTGATTTGAGCTGTGCCTCCGACATAGACGTCGCCACCGACTTTGGTGCTCACACCGTTGATCGTGAGGTTGGCGCCATCGCCAAAACTGAGATTGCCGCCATTCGTCGCAATGTTGTTGTTGAGCAGCACGATGCCCAGACCGTTGTGGACACCTAGGTCGTTGTCAGCAGTCAACACAACATGAAGCTTGTTGCTGGTGCTGCTGATCGCGGCGCCGATCGTGATGTTGTCTGCAGCCTTGAGCGTCAACGTGGCGTCGCCGCCGCTGGATTTGGTGATGTCAGAACTGACGGTGATGGTCCCCGCCTGCGACCCGGCGGAGCCTGTCTGAATCGTGACGTTGCCGTTGCCCAAGGCGGCGGCGATGGTGCTGGCCGGTATGTTGCTGCTGTTGGCCTTAGACTGATAGGTGCCTGAGCTCGCGTCGTACGTGGCCGCGTCGTCGACCCCGCCAATCGTGATGTTGTAGGGGTCGATCAGCCAGAGCCCCGGGCGGCCCTTGTTTGCGCGGGTCGAGACCTGAAAACCGTCGGCGTTCAAGAAATGCCCTGAGGTTTCGACTCTGCCGCCGTCTCCGTCTGCGAGCCCAGCCTCGGCCTTGATGCCGCCATGTACCAGCGTCTGGCTGGCCGCGTTGTTCACATCACTCCACAACACCACCTTGCCGCCATCGCCTTTGTCGGTCGCGCTTGCGTCGATCGTGGCGCCGGCGTCCATCGTCACCTTGCTGGCCTGGCGCATC
>RGQD01000361.1 GCA_010030205.1 Betaproteobacteria bacterium | reverse complement strand
CCTGCGCTGCAGCGCAGGCCAGCCACCAAGCATCAGCGCCCACCACCCACATCGAGGATCGCACCGGTGGTGTAGCTGGCCTCGGCCGACAGCAACCAGACGATCGCCGCCGCCACCTCGTCGGCGCGGCCGGGCCGCTTCATCGGGATCAGCGCTGACGCGCTCTGCGGCCGGCCACGGTCGCCGCTGGCGGCGTGGATGTCGGTGTCGATCAGGCCGGGACGCACCGCGTTGACGCGTATGCCTTCGCCGGCCACTTCCAGCGCCAGGCCGTGGGTGAAGGTGTCGATCGCACCCTTGCTGGCGGCGTAGTCGACGTAGAGCTCGGGCGAGCCCAGCCGCGCGGCAGCGCTGCTGAGATTGACGATCACGCCGCCGGCGCCGCCATGTCGCGTGCTCATGCGGCGCACCGCTTCGCGCGCGCACAGCAAACTGCCGCTGATGTTGACCGCCCACATGCGCTGCCAGCGCGCGATGCTCATCTCGTCGAGCCTGGCCTGCCGGTCGACGATGCCGGCGTTGTTGACCAGGCCGCCCAAAGGTCCGAGCTCGGCGTCGATGCGGCCATACATCGCCAGCACCGCCGCCTCGTCGGCGACGTCAGCCGCCACGGTGATCGCGCGCTGGCCGATGGCCCGCACCTGGTCGGCGACACCTTGTGCAGCGTCGGCGTCGCGGGCGTAGTTCACCGCCACATCCCAGCCGCGCCGGGCCGCCAGCAAAGCGGTGGCAGCGCCGATGCCACGGCCAGCGCCGGTGATCAGCAGAACGGGGCAGTTCGAGGGCATGCGAGATCTCCTGTCACGGGTACCCTGCGCGCGGGGCTGATGGGAATCTTATGCGGCGAGGCCAGGACGGCGGACGGCGGTCCGGCATCGGCAAGCTGTTTCGGGTATTTCGGGGCTGACTTGGCGCAGGCTATCGGCGAAACTACGGGTGTCAGCTCACGACTGCATCAGTTCCAAGGACAACCGCGATGAACCAAGACCTGCCCCTGACCGAACTCTCACGCCTGGCCAGGGATGAGGCCTTCGCGCTGCCGCTGGACCAGATCGACGTCACCAAGCCGAGGCTGTTCCAGGACGACACCATCGGCCACTACTTCGAGCGCCTGCGCCGCGACGACCCGGTGCACTGGCAGACCAACGAGTTCTACGGGCCGTTCTGGTCGGTGACCAAATACCAGGACATCCTGCATGTCGACTCGAGCCACGGCCTGTATTCGTCAGACTGGAGCCAGGGCGGGATCGCGCTGTTCGACGGGCCGATGGACGAGCGGCTGCAGATGTTCATCGCGATGGACCCGCCCAAGCACGACGAGCAGCGCAAGGCGGTCGCGCCTATCGTCGCGCCGGCCAATCTGGCGGCCATGGAGGCGACGATCCGCGAACGCACAGCCCTTGTGCTCGACAGCCTGCCGCGCGACGAACCCTTCGACTGGGTCGAGCGGGTGTCGATCGAGCTGACGACGCAGATGCTGGCGACCTTGTTCGACTTTCCATTCGAAGACCGCCACCTGCTGACCTGGTGGTCCGACGTGACGACCTCGGTGCCCGGCACCGACCACCGGATCGAGTCGCCCGAAGCCAGGCTGGCTGAACTGGGCAAATGCCTGGCCTACTTCACCCGGCTGTGGAACGAGCGCGTCAACGCGCCGCCCCAAGGCGACCTGATCTCCATGCTGGCCCACTCACCGGCCACCCGCAACATGTCGCCGCGCGAATACCTGGGCAATCTGTTGCTGCTGATCGTCGGCGGCAACGACACCACGCGCAACTCGATGTCCGGCAGCGTGCTGGCCATGCACCAGCATCCAGCCGAATGGGCCAAGCTGCGCGCCAACCCGGCGCTGGTCGACAGCCTGGTGCCCGAGATCATCCGCTGGCAGACCCCGCTGGCCTATATGCGCCGCACCGCGCTGGCCGACACCGAGCTCGGCGGCAAGTCCATCAAGAAGGGCGACAAACTGGCGATGTGGTACCTCTCGGGCAACCGCGACGAAACCGCGATCGAGCGGGCCGGGCAATTCATCATCGACCGCGCCAGACCTCGCCAGCACCTGTCCTTCGGCTTCGGCATCCACCGCTGCGTCGGCAACCGGCTGGCCGAGATGCAGCTCAAGATCCTCTGGCAGGAGATCGGCACGCGCTTTGAGGCGATCGAGGTCGTGGGCGAGCCGGAGCGCGTGAAGTCGAACTTCGTCCACGGCTTCAGCCGCCTGCCGGTTCAGTTGGTTCAGCGGTAGAAGGCCTCGACCCGGCCTTTGAGCTTGATCATCAGCGATTGGCCTTTGCGGTCGACCGCCTTGCCTGCAGGAACCTTGATCCAGCCCTCGCTGATGCAGTATTCCGCGACGTCGAAACGCTCCTTGTCGTTGAAGCGTATCGCGATGTCGCGCTCGAACGCAGCCGCGACATGGTGCGGGCTGCGCGGGTCGGTGGACAGCCGGTCGGGCAGCAGGGGGCTTGCTTCGGTCATGGGCACATCGTCTTTCTTGATCGCAGGTTCAACCCTTGATCATCGGTGAATTGCACGCGGGCAAACCCGGCGGCGAGTCCGCATTCTGCTTGGGGCTTGGCTGGCGCATTGCGAGAATGCGCTGCGGCCCCACTTCGCGGCCCATCTTTGCGGCACTGACGACGGCGGACCCATGACAGACAGGCTCGGACTCACCCTGGAGCGCTCAGCGATAGCCCACGCTGAGCGGCTGGCGCTGCGCGGCGACGACCTGGACCTGCGCTACCGCGAACTGCTGGGCCGCGCGCACGCCTTGGCAGCCCGGCTCAGCGAAGCGGGCGTCACCGATGACGATGCAGTGATGGTCAAGGTCTCCAACCATCCACTGGATTTCGTCGCCTTCCTGGCCTGCTGGATGGCCGGGAGTGTCGTGGTGCCAGTCCATCGAAGCTCGCCGCCCGGCGTCGTCGACGGCATCCAGGCCAAGGCGCATTGCCGCTACAGCGTCGACCTGTTGGCCGGTCAGGGTTCGGGGGCCGAGCTCAGCGCGCTCCAGGCCCCCGCAGCCAGCGCCGATCGCAGCGAGATGCTGCGCGGCGCGGCCTTGGTGATCTTCACGTCCGGCTCGACCGGGCTGCCCAAGGGCGTGGTGCTGACGCACCAAGCCTTCGCGGGCAAGCTGGCGCAAAACCAGAAGCTGCTGGGCCTGACGCCCGACGACGTGACGCTGCTGGTGCTCAACAACAGCTTCAGCTTCGGCATCTGGATGGCCTTGCTGGCCTTGAACCACGGCGGCACCGTGGTGACCCGCGCGAAGTTCAGTCCGCACGAGTTCGTCGACACCTTGATCGCCGAGCGCGTCACCCTGGCCGGCGTCGTGCCGACGATGATCCGCGCGACCTACGGGTCGCTCACGTCGGACGAGGTCGCGCTGGCGCAGCAAAGGCTGCGCGCCGAAGGCCGCGTCCGCGACCTGGTGATCGGCGGCGAACCGCTGGGCCTGGACCTGTCGGTCAAGCTGCGAGCGTTCATCGCGCCAGCCTCGCTCTACGACGTCTATGGGCTGACCGAGACCTCGACCAGCGACTTCGTGCTGACACCGCAGGCCTACCCGGCGCATCCCGCGACGATAGGGCTGCCAGCGCCCGGCGTACGCTACCGGATCACGGGCGACAGCGGCGCCGAATGCGCTGTCGATGTTGCCGGAGAGCTGCAGCTGCAAACGGCTTACATCATGGCCGGCTACCTGGGCGATGCGGAAATCACACAAGCTGCGTTCGTCGACGGGTGGTTGCGCACCGGCGACCTGGCCAGCCGAAATGGCGACGGCTTCGTCACCATTGTCGGGCGCTTGAAAGAGCTGATCGTTCGCGGCGGCAACAAGATCACGCCGCTGGAGGTTGAACGCGCGCTGTGCGCCTGCCCCGGCGTCGCTGCGGCGATGGCCGTGGGCATGCCCGACCCGGTGCTCGGCCAGCGCATCCACGCGCTGTTGGTTCCCAAAGCCGGCCAAGCCTTGGCGGCCGACGCGATACGGGCAGGCCTGGCCAGCGCGCTGGAGAAGTTCAAACATCCCGATGTCTGCTATGTCGGCAGCGAGTTGCCGACTGGCCGCACGGGCAAACTCGACCGCGGTCAGCTGCAATCCCTGCTGCCATCAGGCGCCATGTCGCTGCTGGCCGGTTGGACAAAGCGCCCACCGGCACAGGCCACCTAGACTCGGCACCCACATGACGAACTTTCAATCCATCCGCTACGAGCTGGCCGACCATGTCGCGCAGCTCACGCTCAATCGCCCGGCACGGCTCAATGCGCTCGACAAGGCCGCGCTGCTGGAGATCAACCAGGCGATGGACCTGGCCGAAGCCGACGC
>RGQD01000037.1 GCA_010030205.1 Betaproteobacteria bacterium | reverse complement strand
ATGTACACGCATGACTCGGGGCCGCCGTAGCTGGCTAAGCCTTCAACGTATGAAACTTTCATTCACAACACCTTGCCGGTTTTGACCGGCGCACGGAGAACCCATGATCAAGTCCTTGTTTGCCGTCGCCGCTGCCGCCATCCTGCTGATGACACTGGCCGCCCCAGCCCATGCCAATGATCCCAAGGTGGCCATCGTCGCGCTCGACGCGCGCCTGGCCAAGATCGGCGCCCCCAAGCTCGATGGCACCGACAAGGCCGGCGAAAAAAATGTGCCGGGCCTGTTTTTCGGTGCCCGCAAGATCAACAACAACTACGACGTGGTCGATGAGATCAAGAAAGGCACCGGCGCGGTTGCCACGGTGTTCGTCAAAGAAGGCGACGAGTTCGTGCGGGTCAGCACCAATGTGTTGACGCCCGAGGGCAAGCGCGGCGTTGGCACCACGCTGGCGCGCGCAAAGGCCTACGAGGCGGTGAGCAAGGGCGAGCCGTACTGCGGCGTGGTCGACGTGCTCGGCACCGCGCTCGACTCTTGTTACAACCCGGTCAAGGACGGTGGCGGCAAGGTCATCGGCGTGACCTACGTCGGCTACAAGAAATGAACCGCTGGCGGCCATGCCGCACGGTGTGCCGAGCAACGATCAACCTGCCGCAGGCCTGAACCATGAAACTACTGTCTGTGTTGACGGGCCCATTGGCCCGACTGGGCTTTGGCCAACGGCTGGCGCTGGCTTTTGCCGTGGTGCTGACCTTGACCGCTGCGCTCGGCGCGGCGTCGATCTTCAACCTGTCGCGGGTGCAGCGGGCGTCGGTCGATCTGTCCGACAAGTGGCTGCCCTCAGTGGGCGCGCTGGCTGCGGCGCGAGTGGCCATCCTGGATGTGCGCGAGTTCGAGGTGAAACATTCGCGCGCGGCCGATGCCAGCTACCGGGCCGAGTACGAGGACAAGATCAAGGAGGCCTTGGCCAAGGTCTCGACCAGCCTGGCGGATTACGGCCAGATTCCCCATGACGCCGACGGCGTCAAGCTGGCCAACGCGTTTGCCGCCAAGTGGCAGGAATACCTGGGTTTCCACCAGAAAGTGCTTGCACTCGGTCGTGCCGACAAGGCCGATGACGCGCGCGACTTGGGTGATGGCGCGGCCAAGTTGGCAGCTGACGAGAGCATCGGCGCACTCGACAAGTTGTTGGCCCTCAACTTCGCTGCAGGCAAACAGTCGGCCCACTTGGCCGACGAGGTCTACCAGCTGACCTTCAAGGCCACGCTGGCGCTGGTGGTGCTGGCACTGGTGGTGGGCGTGGCGATGTCGCTGATGATCACGCGCAGTCTGCGCTCGCTGATCGGTGGTGAGCCGCAGGCCGCCGCCGACGTGGCCCGCTCGGTGGCCGCTGGCGACCTGAGCGCGGCCATCGCTGTGCGCCCGGGTGACCAGTCCAGCCTGATGGCGCGGCTGCAGGACATGCAGCAGAGCCTGGCGCAGGTGGTGCTCAGCGTGCGGCAAGGGTCGCAACGTGTGGCCCATGCCAGCGGCGAGATTGCGCAGGGCAACGCCGACCTGTCGAGCCGCACCGAGCAGCAGGCCGGTGCGCTGGAGCAGACGGCGGCCGCGATGGAGCAACTCGGTGCCACCCTGCGCCAGAACGCCAGCAATGCCGCGCAGGCCGACCAACTGGCCAAGAGCGCCAGCGCGGTGGCTGGGCGCGGCGGCGACGCAGTGACGCGGGTGGTGCAGACCATGCGCGGCATCAACGAAAGCTCGCGCCGCATCGGCGACATCATCGGCACGATCGACGGCATTGCCTTCCAGACCAATATCCTGGCGCTCAACGCCGCGGTGGAGGCGGCCCGCGCCGGTGAACAGGGCCGCGGTTTTGCCGTGGTGGCCGCCGAGGTGCGCAGCCTGGCCCAACGCTCGGCCGAGGCTGCCCGCGAGATCAAGGGCCTGATCGCCACCAGCGTCGAACGGGTCGAGCAAGGCACGGCGCAGGTCGACGAAGCCGGCGCGACGATGAGCGAGGTGGTCGCCTCAATCGCCCGGGTAACGGTGATCATGGCCGAGATCAGCACCGCCAGCCGCGAGCAAAGCGCCGGCGTGGCGCAGGTCGGCCAGGCCGTCACCCAGATGGATCAGACCACGCAGCAGAACGCGGCGCTGGTCGAGCAAAGCGCTGCGGCCGCCGAAAGCCTGCGCGACCAGGCGCGGGAACTGGTGCAACTGGTGGCGTCGTTCAGGCTGTCGGAAGCTCGGCAGCCCGCCCGACACTGAGCGCCTGAGCCCGGTCCGCATCACCAGCCGGCGGTTGTGATGAATGCCGGTCTCGAACAAGCAGTCAGGCCAGCTTGAGGAACTTGTCGAACGACAGTACGCCTGCGCCGCGGCCGATGAGGTAGAGCAACAGCGCCGCCCATGACAGGTGGGTAGGCCAGGCGTCTGGGTAGACAAACACCTGAATCGTCACGGTCATGGCCAACAGTGCCAGCGCAGAAAGCCGCGTGAACAGGCCGAGCACGAGGAGCACGGGCAACAGATGCTCCGCATAGGTCGCCAAGTGCGCCGCAATCTCTGGCGGCATGAGCGGCAGCTTGTATTCGCTTCGGAACAGTTCATAGGTTCCGTCCGTGATGGTCAGAAGGCCATCGACCTTGGTGCGCCCGGACAGAAAAAAGATCGCGGCGATCGAGATTCGGCTGGCGAGCGCCAGCACATCGTGGCCGATCCAACGTGACAAGTTGCTAGCGACGAGATTCCAACGAGCCCGCAGGCTATTGCCGCTCACGGCGGCCGTCGACATGGTGGCGGAGTGGTTCATAGAGGTCTCTCTTGGTTCGAGGTGGGACAGATCAATGCACCGGCAGACAACAAGCGCGACAGCAGCGCCGCAATGTCGACATCGGGCTGAATATCCAGCGCAGCACCTGCAGCCTCAGCGAGCAAGCAGCCCTGCGCACAGGCGTCGAGAAAGGCGGCGCCGGAAAAGTCGAGGGCCTGCCACTCCACCGCGTCGATCGGCCGGGTCAGCAACGCGCCCTCGCCGCGCCAGACGATCTCGTCATGGGTTTCCGTGCCCAGTCGATTGGATGTCCAGATCGAATAGATCGGCAGGTCGTCAAACAGGCGCCAGCGCGCGGCAGGATGAGGTCGCAAGCGCAAGGCGCCGAGTTGCTGCGGCAACAGGCTTGCCAACCACGCGCTGTCGACCGCCATCGCGTCCGCGGCGGTATGGGCTTCGATCCAGAGCCGGTCCAGCCGGGCAACACCAGCCAGGTACGGGAGATCGTGCGCAGGCTCGAAGCAATCGATGAAGTCGGCGAAGGTCTCGCCATACATCAGCAGTCGTCCGTCACGCGGCGCTTGAGCCCGCACGAAGGTCGCGGCGGCCGCACGAAACCAGTCGGCACCGACGAGCCGAGCAACGCTCGGAAAGTTGGCCTGCAGCGCATCGACGCAGCCGCTCATCACCGTGTTGCGGTACACCGCAAACGCAGCTTGCGCCGTCCATTTCGATGTGGCATGCTGGTCAAACAGTGACGCGACAAAGCTTGCCTGGAAGCCGGCGAACGAGTCGCTCATGACGGCCGCCCGGAAAGCTCGGCGACGCGCCGCAACTCGGTAGCTGCGATGTGGCACTCATCGAGCAATGCACCGAAAGCAGGGACATTGCCGTCGCGCTCGATCAGCGTCGGTCGGGCACCGATGCGCTCGATGAGGTGTCGATACAGATCCCACACCGCCGGTGCGATCGGCGCATTGTGTGAGTCGATCAGCAGTGTCTCGCCCAACGCCGGATCGACGGTGTGACCGGCGAGATGAATTTCAATGACGCTCTCGGCTGGAAAACGATCCAGGTAGCTGAAGGCATCGAAGCAGAGGTTGCGCGACGAGACATACACGTTGTTCACGTCGAGCAGCAAGCCGCAACCGGTGCGATGAACGAGTTCCCTCAGGAACCCGATCTCGTCCCACTCATGGCCGTCAATGGGCAGGTAGTGAGATGGGTTTTCGATCGCCACCCTGCAGCCCAGCGCCGATTGCATCTGATCGATATTCGACGCGATGCGCCGCAACGCGTCTTTGCTGCGTGGGAACGGTAGCAGGTCGGGAACGCTGATCCCGCGCCACGCCGACCAGGCCAGATGCTCTGACACCAGTGCTGGTTCGACCCGCCGAACCAGCGTGGACAGCCGCTCGAGCTGTGCCGGGGCCAGCGGTGCGTCACCCGCGAGCGAGAGCGACACACCATGCAAGGACAGCGGGTGCAGCGCGCGAACAGCCTCAAGCAGGCGCAGCCGCGGGCCACCGGCGACGAGATAGTTCTCGGCATGCACCTCGAACCACATGCCTTCCGACCTGCAAGCCAGCGCCGCGTCGTGATGCTCGGGCTTGAGCCCGAGCCCGCAAAGCATGTGAGTGGTCATTGCCGTAGGGGTCGAATCAGGACTTCATTTCCGTCAGCGAACCCGTGCCCTTGGGCGTCTTGATCGTCACGCAGGTTCCGGCGGGCACGGCCTTGAACGCGTTGCCCTGAAAGTCGACCTTGGAGGTGCCGGCGCAAGTTGTTCCGGCGCCCGCTTTGCAGTCGTTCTTGCCAGCCAATGCGACGCCGTAGCATTTCTCCATACTTGCCATCTTGTCGGCCATGGGCTTGGTGTCCTGCGCCATGGCAGCGCCTGCAGCGAGGGCGGAGAGGGTGAATGCGGTGATTGCGATGGAACGGTTCATAATGAGATGACTCCGGTGGTTGAGGAACGAACCCGCCAAATGGCGCGGTCGAAGGTATTTCGTGAGCCGCAGTCTGTCGGTTACAGCGAGCCGCACACTTCGCAAGTTTTTTTTATCGACTGTAACCGTCCTACCTGATGACGCGAACTACAGAAGCAGCTTCATCCCGTCTAGGCGACGTCGAGACCGAACTCCGCACCCTGTTCCTGCGAGGACTGGACGGAGAACATGCCGCGTACAAGGCCTTCCTGCAAAAGCTCAGTGCGCACTTGCGCGCCTTTTTGCGCAGACGCCTGTTCGGCTGGCCCGATGAAGTTGAAGACCTTGTTCAGGAATGCCTGCTCGCGATGCACAACAAACGCCACACTTACCAGAGCGACCAGCCGCTGACGGCCTGGGTGCACGCGATCGCCCGCTACAAGCTGATCGATCTGCTGCGGTCGAAGTCCGCGCGCGAGGCTTTGCACGATCCGCTCGACGATGAGCTGGCGGTCTTTGCCGAATCCAGCACCGATGCCAGCGACGCAAGCCGTGACTTGACTGGCTTGCTCGCCACCCTGCCGGATCGGCAACGCCTGCCGATCGAGCAGGTCAAGCTCAAGGACCTGACGGTGACGGAAGCGGCAGCCCTTCTGGGCATGTCGGAGTCTGCCGTGAAGGTCGGCATCCATCGCGGTCTGAAGGCGCTCGGCAAGCGCGTAGGCAACCCATCATGAAGACCGATGACCTGATTTTCTTGCTGGCTGCCGACACTGCGGTGGTGGCCCGTGGCGCGGCATCGAGACAGATCGCGACCGCGATGGCAGTGGGCATCCCGCTGGCGATCCTGACGATGCTTGTGACGATGGGGACTCGACCCGACTTGGCGCAGGCGATGCGGTTACCGATGTTCTGGATGAAGGTGTTGTTTCTAAGCGCGGTGGCGTGCGTGGGCTTCGCGACCCTGGCTCGACTTGCACGTCCGGGCGTCAGCGCACGGGCCGGCCTGTGGGTCATCGTGCTGCCGGTCCTGGTGTTGTGGCTGATGGCGATCGCGGCCTATGCCGGTGCGCCACCTTCGGAGCGCGCGGCAATGGTGTGGGGTCAGAGCTGGCGGATTTGCAGCGTCAGCGTCCTGATGATTTCGGTGCCGATCTTCGTGGCAGCATTCGTCGCGTTGCGCCGACTGGCACCCACGCGACTGGCACAGGCCGGCGCCTGTGCCGGCGTGCTCAGCGGGGCTGCAGGCGCGGCCATCTATGCGTTTCATTGCCCGGAGACGGCATTGCCGTTCTTGGCCATCTGGTATGTCGCGGGAACCGCGGCGATGGCGGTAATCGGCGCGGCGCTAGGTCCGCGGCTACTGAGGTGGTGACGCAGTTCCGGCGGCAGGTGGGCGGCACCCTCACCGACAAACGCACCGCAGGCCGTACCAATATCGATTGCACCAGCTTCTGTGCTTGCGAGACGGGTTCGCGAGGGTCTGTTCTCGCCAGCAAATCGCGGGGCTGGCATCTAATGCGCGTTCACAAATTCCGTTCATGCTTTGGTCAACGCCATCCGCCGCTTGGATCGTGACGACTATTGACGCGGTTCATGGGGGGCCGGCGAGCAACAGAAATTTGATGTTCGGTTCGAGGGGGAGCGTCACGATCTTCGCTTTCGCCCAACAGTTTTCCAGCGCTGGAGTGATCGACTGAAACTGGCCAAGTGCCGGTACCGGCGAACGGGCTTGTTGAAACAACAGGTCTCGTCTCGATCGAGCGAGGCGTCGCGGATGCTCTGGGTGTGCTTCATGGAATCTCCCGACTGGGCGGAGACGAATTCAACGATTGGCTCTCGCAGTAGCAATACGCGTCTGCGGCCTACGTGCTGACGGCCCGGGAAGGGATCCACGTCAATGACGGCGCGCGCGACCACTCCTTCGAGCACGCTCAAGCCGTCGATGCCGCTATCGGCGGCTGGTACCCATGCTGTGGCATCGAACTGATCGCCGTTCCGACCGCCTCTGTTCCTGAGCGCCCCGAGGCCGGCCGAAGCCGGCCGCCCCCCATGGGGGTCAAACAAAGTGGCAAAGCCACATTTGCGTGAGAGCGCCCCGAGGCCGGCCGAAGTCGGCCGCCCCCCATGGGGGTCAAACAAAGTGGCAAAGCCACCTTTGCTTGAGAGAGGTGTGAATTTGTACTGCAAACACTCGCCGCCAGCGACGCCAACCCCTCGGTCAAGGGGGACCAGCAACGACATGCCACCAGGCCCTGAGCACAGCCACGCTGTACATTTTCTGTGACCACTGGTGAGCGTCATGGTGTCGTAGAACACTTGCTTTAGACCTTGGGTCATGCAACCACATATACCTGGCGACTATATGACGCCTGACGCCTGACGCCTGACGCCTGACGCCTGACGCCCTGATTGATCAGTGGAGACGCGGGCTTCGGATATCACATGGCGCCCATTACGAAGCCGCCAAGTTCTACTAGGGTTTGCATCTGGTGCTGAGCCTTCCAGCGGTCACACTGTTCCTGGACGGTTATCTTGGACCTTGGTCTTCGCAATGGCCACTGTTCTACTTGCTCCGCTGAAAGGAAAGCCATGGCTACCCAGCCCGACCGACCGAAGGACAATCCGTGGAAGCTGAAGACCCCGCCCGGAACGTCTGAGTACACGATGCACACAGACGAGAAGGACGGGAAGAAGATACTTGTCTGCACTGTCGGCAGCACGCTCCTGCACTACGACGCCAGATGCATCGATGATTTGCATTCCATGCTCAAGAAGGCCAGTGACTGGGTCGAACTCGGTGGCGCCGACGAGCAGAAGTCAGCAAAGGACGGCAGCGTTGAAGCCTGGGGCCGCTCAGAGGCCAATCCAGTAGGCGGCTGGTATGGATTGAAGAAGGGCCTCCGTGGGCGCTTCGGCGTCTACATCCCGCCGCTGATGGAAGAACTTGGCCTCTGCGAGCTTGAGCACAACGCCAAGAACAACAGAATGCGCGCCAAGTGATCGCAGCGTAATCTAATTTTTACAGCACGCGGCTTATTGATGGCAGGCCATGCGGCCCGATCTGGCGCGGCGCGGTACTGCCAGCCCGGGCCTGGTGGCCTGCCAGAAGGCCGTCGAATGAGGCTCGCGAGGGTTGCCCTCGTTGGAGTAGAAGAAAAATCGGAAACCCTTGTCGCGAAACACCACCGGCATCGCCACATGTTAGGCAAGTGCTTGCGGCAGTGCGGCGAAGCCGCGTTGGCGATCCACAGCGTGAGCACGCCAGCGAACCAACAACAACCCTGATCCATTCCGCAGTCAGATCAACGACTTGGCAGCGCCCTGAGCGGTGGGCCCGACCGCAGCTTGACATCTGATGCCCAGCAAGTAATATGTGTATACATAAAAGGATATACATTGTGGATCTACGGGTAGCGAAATGGGGCAACAGTCTTGCGCTGCGCATCCCCTCCGAAGTCGTGCATCGGCTCGGGTTGCGCGAAGGGGCTACTGTCGAGGCCCTGCTCACCGTCGACGGCAGCCTGTCCATTCGGCCAGCGCAGTGGAGTCGCAAGGCATTCGCGCTCAAACTGGCCGAGGCCCGCAGCGCCATGCCCATGAGCGAGCCCGTGATGGAGGAGCTGCGCAGCGGGGCGCGGTACTGACATGGTCTATGTCGACACCAGCGTGCTCGTGGCTTTGTTCCTGAACGAGCCACACAGCGTGGCAGTCGCGGACTGGTACGCGCGGGAGAAGGGCGAACTCGTCGCCGCGGCTTGGTGCATCACGGAGTTCGCCAGCGCCAACTTTCAGCGCGCGGCCGAGCTGGTGCTCGATGCCGCGAGCGGATTGCGCGCCGGCGACGCCCTGCACCTGGCCTGTGCCGAGGCTGCCGGCACCAAGCGCATGGCAAGCCTGGACGACGTCCTGAGCCGCAATGCACAGCGCCTGAAGATCAAGACGATTGTGCTGCGCAGCACGCCCTGACAGCCAAGCTGGGTTCGAATGGCATTCACCATTCACACACAGCCCATGGGCTTCAGGGCGGCGAAGCGGCGAACAGTCGCCGGCCTCGCCGCCCGGGCCGCAGTATTCATCCCGCGGCCTGGTACAAGCGCGTCTTGTACTGAAACCAGAACGGGTGCCAGAAACCCCAGTGCCGCTGCGCCATCACCACCCCGGCCAGGCCGGTGGCCGGCGAGACAAACCAATGCGTGCCGGCCAGCCCGCCCCATTGCAGCTCGCCATGGCCCAGCGCGCCTTGTAGCGCCGACGCGCCGCGGGTGACGGCGCCGCCAAGGCCAAAGCCCAGGCTGGGAAACTGGCCCAAGTGGGCGAGGTGGACGTGGCGATCGGCGCTGAGCTGATCGGTGAACAGCGCGGCCAGCGTCTCGGGCTTGAGCACGCTGGGCCGGCCCGGCATCAGCTGGCGCAGCAGCGCGAGCATGTCGGCCTGGGTCGTGAACAAGCCGCCAGCACCCGACTGGCGCGGCACCGGCTGGCGGTAGGCCTGCGGCCAGGGCGTGTCGTCTAGCCGCGTCAGGCCGGGCTTCATCACGTCGGTCAGGTCACCGCGGTACAACGCGGTCAGCCGCGGCAACTGGTCGGGGCGCAGCACGAAGCCGGTGTCTGGCATGCCCAGCGGGCCGAACAGCCGGGTCTGCAGCGCATCGCTGAAACGCTGGCCTGTGACGATCTCGACCAGCCGCGCCAGCACGTCGCAGCCCAGCGCGTAATCCCAGCCCTCGCCAGGCTGGTAGTGCAGCGGCAGCCCGGCGAGCAAGTCCATCTGCTCGGCCAGCGTGGTGTCGACGCGGCGAACGCCAGCAACATGGTAGGCCTTGTAGATCACCGTGTCGGGGTCGAACACGCCGTGACTCAAGCCGGACTGGTGGCTGAGCAGCTGGCGTATCGTGATGTCGCTGTGCAGCGGCTCGGTGTCGTCGATCGACGCAGCGCCCGGGCGCAGCACGCGCAGCCGACCCAGCGCCGGGATCCACTGCTTGATCGGGTCGTCGATCGCGAACTTACCTTCGTCGGCCAACAACAGCACCAGCACCGAGGTGAAGAGCTTGGTGTTGGAGAAAGCGCGGTGGATGTGGTCGGGGCGCAGCGGCTCGCCGCGCTCGACATCGGCCAGGCCGGTGCAAAAGCTGTCGATCAGCTCGCCATCTCGCATCAGCGCAGCCGACACGCCGGCCAGCCGTTGCTGGTCGACCTCGGCCTGCAGCACGGCATGGGCCGCGCTGAAGTCGAGGCCGATCACGCCCGCCAGTCGCCGCTGGCGTCGCAGCTGGCGCGGCCGTCGGTTCGCAGCTTGAGCAGGTGGGCCCGCAGCGATCGCAAAGCCATCGCGTGCAGCGCCTTGGGTGTGTCGGCGTAGACCGCTGCGACCAATGCGGTTTCGCTGGTCGGGCCGGCCTGGGCTTGCAGCGCGGCCAACACCTTGGCTTCGCGGCCCAGCCGGTGGGCGATGGTCTTGTTGACCACCGCGTGCGGCTGGTCGATCAAGAAGCCGTGGCCTGGCGCCAGCCACTCCAGGTCTTCGCTCAGCAATCGGCGCAAGGACGCGATGTAGACCGCCATGTCGCCGTCAGGCGGGTTGATCACCACGGTGCTGCCTTGCATCAGGTGGTCGCCGGTGAACAGCAGTTTTTCTTCCTCGAGCAGATAGCACAGGTGGTTGCTGGCATGGCCTGGGGTGTGGATCACGCGCAAGGTCACGCCCTCGCCCAGCTGCAACCGGTCGCCGTCGGCCAGCACCTGCTGCGGCTGGAAATCGGTGTCCTGCCACTCAGGATAGTCGGCGACACGGCCCATCGTCGGTGCGCCAGTGGCCTCGCGCATCGCCACAGCCGCCGGCGAATGGTCTTTGTGGGTGTGGGTGACCAGGATGCGGGTGATGCGGCCGGGCGCAGCCGCGAGCAAGGCCTGGACATGGGCGGCGTCGCCCGGGCCCGGGTCGAGCAAAGCCCAATCGTCGCTGCCAGGCGCGCCGATGAAGTAAGCGTTGGTGCCCGGGCCGGTCATCATGCTGCCGTTGTCGGCCGTCACGCGCAACACCCGCGGCGACAACCACACCGGCTTGCCCGGCGTCAGCTCGACACTGGCCTGGCCGCGGCCCTCGGGGTCGATGCGGCCCAACTCGGCATAAGCCCAGTCGCCCAGGTTGACCGGTGTGCGGCCCTTGGCCGACTGGCCAACGCGCGGCCGGTTCAGCGGGATGGTGGCTTGCGCGCGAGCCCAGGCCACCACGTCGGCGGCGCGCTGGAAGGTGCTCAGGTGCTTGAGCTCGCGCTCGGTGACGTTCATCAGCCTGAGGTCGCGCGCTCGCGACACGGCCTCGGCGGGGGTCAACCACAGCTGTTCGACCGTCTCCTTGGCGTCGTGTACCGCGGTCTGGCCGGCGGGTGCCTCGGTGACGAAGAAGCGGGTGTCGAAGATCTTGGGCATGCCCAGCGGCGTGATCCAGTGGGCGTAGTAGGCCAAACGGTCGACGGCCAGCCGCACGTTGAAGCGCTCGCAGACTTCGGCCATGCCGATCTCGTTGGTGTGCAGCGCATGACGCATCGCCACCACCTCATCGGCTGGCAGCGCGTGCAGATCGACCACCGCGCCACTGGCGTCGGTGGCGAACAGCAGGCCGGCCTCCTCGAAGCATTCGCGCACCGCGGCGACCCAGTAGTGCAGGCCGTCGCTGGGCAAGCCCAGCCTGACACTGGCCGCAGCGTCGTCCAGACCGCTGCAGCGCTCGTAGTGGCCGCGGTCGCTCTTGTCGAGCAGACCGCCGGGAAAGACCGTGGCACCGCTGTTCTGGTCGCCGGGCCGGTCAGCGCGGCGCAGCATCAGCACCTCCATGCCGCGCGGCGCGTCGCGCAGCACGATCAGCGAAGCGGCTGCGCGGGGCACCGCAGGCACTGCCGTGGCCGGCGGGAGAACCATCTTGTCGGATTGCTCGCTCATCTCAGGCTCCTGAAGCCGCGCCAGCTGCGCGAAGCGCAGCGATCTCGGCGGCGTTGAAACCGGCATCGGCCAGGACCGCGTCGGTGTGGGTCCCTGGCCTGACCGCCGGGGTCGGCACCGCAGGCTGGCTGCGCGAAAAGCGCGGCGCGGGTGCGGCTTGCGTCACGCCGTCGATCTGGATGAAGCCACCGCGGTCGAGCGCGTGGCGGTGGTGCGGCGCTTCAGCCAGTGTGAGCACTGGCGCGAAACAGGCGTCGGTCGCTTCGAGCAGCGTGCACCACTCGTCGCGGGTCTTGCCAGCAAACGCTGCGACCATCGCCGCACGCAGCTCGGGCCAGCTGCGGCGGTCGTTCTGCAACGCAATGAACTTGGGGTCGAGCCCGGTGCGCTGCACCATCTCGGCAAAGAACTTGGGTTCGATCGCGCCGATCGACACCCACTTGCCATCGGCGGTGGCATAGGTGTCGTAATAAGGCGCGCCGCCGTCGAGCACGTTGGCATTGCGCTTCTCAACGTCCCAACGGCCCGACGCCGCCATGCCGTGGAAAATCGTCATCAGCGACGAAACGCCGTCGACCATCGCCGCGTCCACCACTTGGCCCTGGCCAGAACGGTTGCGCTCGAAGATCGCCGCCAGCAGGCCGAAAGCCAGGTAGAGCGCGCCGCCACCGTAGTCGCCGATCAGGTTGAGCGGCGGCACCGGCTTGTCCTTGCCGCCGATCGCGTGCAGCGCGCCGGTCAGCGCGATGTAGTTCAAGTCATGGCCGGCGGCCTGCGACAGCGGACCGCTTTGGCCGAAACCGGTCATCCGGCCGAACACCAGGCCAGGGTTGCGCGCCATGCAGACCTCGGGGCCCATGCCCAGGCGCTCGGCAACGCCGGGGCGCCAGCCCTCGATCATCACGTCGGCACGGTCGATCAGCCGCAACGCGGCGTCACGCCCAGCCGGCTGCTTGATGTCGAGCGCGATCGAGCGGCGGTTGCGTCCGGAGACATCGAAGCGGGTGGTGGTCGGAATACCCAGGTCAGAAGGCTCGGTGCGGTCGATCCGCAGCACCTCGGCGCCCAGGTCGGCCAGCAACATGGCGCACAGCGGCCCGGGGCCGATGCTGGCCAATTCGACAACGCGCAATCCGGTCAGGGGTCCCATGGGGCAAGTCTCCAAAAGTCTGTTGAGGGGGGTGCATCCAGCCGCAAAGTGTGCACCAGCGCCGGCCGGCGCTTTGTCATGCCGGGGACGGCTGCGACGGCGGCGTCCTGGGCGGGCGCATCTGCCAAGCCGCCAGCGCTGCGGCAAAGGTCAGCAGCGCCATCAGCACGAAGACCTCGTGGAATGCCCGCAGCGTGCCCGCTGGCCCCAGCGCGGCATGGGCCTGCAGCCGCCACTCGAGCAAGACGCCGACGACGTTGACGCCGACCGCGCCACCGGTCTGGCGCAGGAAATTCATCGTGCTGGCACCGGCGGCGATGCGCGGCGCATCGAGCACCCGCATCGCGCTCAGGCTCAGCGAAGGGATCACGAAGCCCAGGCCGATGCGCCCGAGCACCGCCCACAAAGTGAGCCAGCCCAGCGCGGTGGCCAGGCCGACGCTGGTCATCACCGCGAAAGTCGCGGTCATCGTCAACAGGCCCAGCGTCAGCGTGCGGTACAGCGGCGCGCGGTCGGCCAGTCGCCCGGCCAGCGGGATGGTGCAGGCCAGCGCAATGCCCGAGGGCAGCAGCACCGAGCCGACGGTCGATGCCGGCAGGCCGAGCGCCACCATCATGAACAGCGGCAGCAAATAGGTCGAGCCGAACAAGCCCGCACCGTAGATCACCGCCACCAGCGCAGTGCGCCTGAACATCGGCAAGCTGTAGAGCGAGAGCTGCATCAGCGGCGCCGCCACCAGGCGCTGGCGCGCGACGAATCCGGCCCCCAGCGCGGCGGCCAGCGCCAGCTGAACCCAAGCCCATTGCGGTGACTCGCCGTGCAGCGTCACCAGCCCGTTGAGCAGCGAGGCCAGCAGCAGCGCCAGCAGCAGCAGGCTCCAGGGGTCGGGCGGCCGGGCCTGCGGATCGACCGCGACGCCACCGGGCGCGCTGTGGGGCAACCAGCGCCTGGCCAACAGCGCGGCGACGACGCAAAAAGGCAACACGAAGAAGAAAATCGCGCGCCAGCCCAGCCAGTCGAGCAGCAGACCGCCCACGCTGGGCCCGAGTGCCGGCGCCAGCACAGTGCCGAAGCCGAACACCCCCATCGCCCGGCCCTGCTCATGCTTGGCGAAGGCGTGCATGATGATCACGCTGGGGATGGTCTGCAACACACCAGCGGCCAGGCCCTCGATCACCCGCATCGCCAGCACGCCGCCTATCCAGGGCGACAAGCCGCCGCCCAAGCCACCCAGGCCCAGCATTGTCAGCAGCACGGCGTAGCAGCGCCGGTAGCCATAACGCTGCAGCAGCCACGGTGTGGCGAGCATAGACACCGTCATCGACCCCATGAAGCTGGTGGCCAGCCACTGCGCGTCCTGCTGGCCGAGGCCGAACTGGCGGCTGATCGCCGGCACCGCGACATTGACCGTGGTCGCCGCCATCAGCGCGGCCATGTGGCCGATCATCACCGTCAGCAAGACCCACCAACGGTGCCGCGGCCCATGGCGCTCGCGCAGCGCGGCAAGCGAATGGCGGTCGTCGGGGGAAGCGGGCATGCGGTGCGGATTGTGCGTGAGGCAAACGGCCCGGGCCCATCGCCGGGATTTCGAAGCGCTGCTGGCGCTGCCTCAAGCCCCATCCGCAGCAACCCGCGCCGCCATAGCCGCCGCACATGGAATCCCAGCAGGTCGACTGCGATGCAGCACCAAGCTGGCGAGACGCGACCCCGCAGGCGCTGGCAAAGGCCTGCGCTGCGGGCGGGTCGTGGTCAGCGCGTCGGGCAGAGCTTCGCCGGATCCTGTGCCGGGAGGGATCGGCGGATTGTGAATTCGCCGAGCCGAGGAATGGCCCCCCGCAGCGATCAGAAGTCCAAGGTCGCCGTCATCGTCAGGCTGCGCGCAGGCAGCACGGTCAACAGGTCAGCCGCAGACGGCTTGGCACTGCTGCTGCCAGTGGCCGCCGACGCGATGCCGACGATGCTGTGCTGGTTCATCAGGTTGTTGATGCCCAACTGCAACCTGGCCTGCTTGGCGAAGGCGACCGGGCTCTTGACGCTGTAGTTGACGAACAGATTGGTCATAACCACCGGGTCGATCACGAAAGCCTGGTGCACGCCGGCCTTGTCGTCGCTGTACATCCGGCCGACGCGATTGGCCGAGATGTTGGCTGCCCAAGCGCCTTGCTGGTAGTTCAAGCCCAGCGTCTGGGTGTCCTTGGGCGCGCCAGCGACCCACTGGCCTGAGATCGCGCCGCTGGTGTATTTCAGGCTGCCGAGGGTGACGCTGGCATAGGCGCTGAAACCCTTGCCGAGGGCGAAGTTGGCTTCGGCCTCGACGCCTTGCGTGACCTGGGTGCCACTGAGCACATAGCCGACATTGCCGTTGGCGTCAGGCGACAAGGGCGTGTACGCGCCGTCGAGCTTGGTGTGGTAGACATCGGCAGCCAGCGACATCTGCTCAGACTGCCACACCGTGCCGACCTGCAGCGTCTTGGTCTTGGTGGCCTTGGGCGCGGGCGAGACCTTGGCGTCCTTGACGTCGAACACGCTGGTGCTGGGGATCTGGTCGCCGGCGGCGAATTGCGCGTAGGCCGTCCAGTTCGGCGCGAGCTTGTAATGCACATCGAGCGAAGGCAGCACATCGGTGTAAGTGACCGAATTGGCAAGGCTGGCAGCGCCGCCGGTGATCACGCCAGTGGTCTTGTTGTAGACGCCGCCCAGCGGGCCGACCGCACCGCCGTTGTCTTGCAGATGGACGAAGTCCTGCTTGTAAGACGCGTACTTCAGCCCCGGCGTGACCTTGAGCGAGTCGCCGAACTTGAACTCGTATTCGACGTAAGGCTGCATCGTCGTCGTGATGTAGGTCTCACTGAAGTTCGGCGCCGACTGATTGACCCAGGTGCGCGGGTCCGACGGGAACTGGTAGCGGAAGCTGTCGGCGCGGTCGAGCCACAGGCCTGCGCGCAGCGTGCCATTGCCCGACTCACGCGTCACACGCAACAGGTTGCCCACGGTCACGTAGGAGTTGAGCTTGTCGACCGCGCTGCTGGCGGTGATGGTCGTGCCGTTGTAGTTCTGCTTGTTGTGGTACTGGTAGCGGTAGAGCTTGTCTTCGAGCTTCCAGCCGTCACCCAGGTCGGTGTTGATCGCGGCGTAAGCGAAGTTGGTCTTCAAGTCGTAGAAGTTGAAGCCGTAAAAGTTGGGCTGCGCAGGGTCGCCGCTGAGCAGCACCCGGTCCAGGCCGGCGACATGGTTGGCACGCGTCACGCCCTTGATGCTGGGCGTGTTGTTCTTCAAGTTCATGACGTCGCCGAACAGCGTCAGCGTGGTGTTGCTTGTCAGCGAGGTCTGGAACTTGCCCGAGATGAACTGGCGGTCTTGCTTGTTATAGGTCTGGTAACCGTCGGATTTCAAGTCCTGCACATTGACCAGCAGCTTGGATTTGCCGTCGGCACCGAAGTTGCCGGTTTCGTGCTCGAGGCCCAGGATCCGGGTGTTCCAGGTACCGGTCGACGCAGACACGCTGGTGCGGCGCTCGTCTTCGAGCTTGCGCGACAGCAGATGCACCGTGCCGCCGAAAGTGGCCTGGCCGATAGAGGCCGCAGTGCCCGGGCCGCGGTCGACGATCACGCCACCCAGCGACGGTGCAGGGAAGTAAGCCCAGGAATGGTGGCTGACACCGTTGGTGTCGTTGAACGGAATGCCATCGAAGGTGTAGACCATGTTGCTGTCGGACATGCCGCGCATCGTGATCTTGGCGTCACCCAGCCCGACGCCGTTGGGCGAATAGCTGAAAGCCCCCGGGGTGTTGACGATGAGCTGGGTGTAATCGGCCTGCGGTGTCGTGAAGTTGCGGATGAACGCATCGTCGATCAGCGACTGCGCTGACCGCGCTGTCAAAGAGCCTTGTGACGGCGCGGTCTGGACAGCCGTCGGGCCGGCCCGGCCAGTGATCACGACCGAGGTGGTGGCCTCTTGAGCATGCGCCGGCATCATCATCAGGATGATCGCCTGGGAAATTGCCAGGGTGGCCAACTTGGGTTGCGGGAAGGCTCTTTTCATCGGGGATCCAGTTCGTGGGCGCTGCTGCGGATTGCAGTGAATGCGCGTAGCTTGAGGACTATCTGTGGCAAGGCCGTGACGTTGCGTTTTCGTGACAATTTGCCGCAGCAGCGGGCTGGCAGACGACCCAGGTCACCAAGATGTCACGAAGCGCCGCTAGCTTCTTCGGTCCGATCACGACATCGCACCGGGAGCCCGGTGCGCCAAGACCATGCGCACAAGTCGGCACCTGCCCGATCACCCGGTTGCGCGATTCGCCACGCCGGCGTCACGCTGTTCTCAAGCCGACAGATCGCGATGGCAGAGGGGGTACCGAAGCTGCACTGCTTTGCTGCTCGTCGCCGCTGCGCTTGGCTGCACATCGATCGCGCAACAGCCCGAGGTGGCCCAGGCCTGGCTACAGGCCGCGTCTGATGGCCAATGGGTCGCGCGGGCGCTGACCGATGCCGACAGCTGCCCCAGCCTGCGATGGCGCGGCGGTTCGGTGGCGATGAGCACGCGATCGCAGCCTGCCGTCATCGCGGCCAGGATGGGCGGCGTCCAAGCCGATGTCAAGCCCGCCGAGTTTGCCCAGCGCAGCTGCGAGGTCGCCGTGCCTGCGGGTGCGCGTGACCTGCACATCGGCAGCGTCCATCTGCCGCCGCCTCCGGCGCAAATCGAGCGCATCGTGCTCGTCGGTGACACCGGTTGCCGCATGAAGCAGTCGGACAACGCCTTCCAGGATTGCAATGATCCGGCGCGCTGGCCTTTCGCGGCCATCGCCCGCAGCGCGGCATTGCTCAAGCCCGACCTGGTGATCCATGTCGGCGACCTGCATTACCGCGAGAGCCCTTGTCCGCCGGGTCGCCCAGGCTGCGCAGGCAGCCCTTGGGGTTATGGGCTTGACACCTGGGAGGCCGATTTCTTGCGCCCCGCAGCACCCTTGCTCACTGCCGCGCCCTGGCTGTTTGTTCGCGGCAACCATGAGTCCTGCAGCCGCGCCGGCGTGGGCTGGCACCGCTTGTTCGACAGTCGGGGCTGGGCGCAAAACCTGTCTTGCGAGGACCCGAAGCAAGACCGGGACGGTGATTTCACCGAGCCCTACGCGCTGCCGATTTCGGCCGACACCCAGATCATCGTCTTCGACTCGTCTTTCGCGGCAGGCCGCGCTTACAGCCAGCAGGACACCGTTTTCAAACGTTATTTATTGCAACTGGCGCGCGTCGAGCAACTGGCCGCGGCCAAGCGGCACAGCATCTTCCTGAACCACCACCCGGTGTTGGGTTTCGCCGGCAGCCACAGCGGCGCGCCCAAACCCGGCAACGCGGGGCTGATGTCGGTGATGCAGGCCGCTGCGCCGACGCGCCTGTACGCCCAGGGCATAGACCTGGTGCTCAACGGCCATGTGCATTTGTTCGAAGCGCTAGGCTTCGCGACCAGCCACCCGGCGACCGTGGTGCTGGGCAATTCGGGCTCGGCGATGGAGGGCTTCATCGCCGAGGCCGCAGCGCTGCGCGCGCAGCCCGCGCCCGGCGCCGTCGTGCAGTCCTTCGCAACCCATTCGGGCTTCGGCTTTGCCAGCCTGGACCGCCGCCCGACCGGCTGGTCCTTGACGGCCTGGAGCGTGGATGGCCAAGCCCTGAGACGCTGCGATATCGAGGGCCAGCGCTTGCACTGCGGACCCTGAACGGTGCGAGGCACCGCGCACGGTGGGAGCATCCGGCTTGCGACAGCCTGCTCAACTGATTTCTCAGGGCGATCTGCCGCCTGGCACCAGGCACATGCCTCGTTGGAAACGTCTACGACTGGCTCAGGCAGACGGTCAGCAAGTATTGCAGTGTATGTACAGAGTGCGTACACTATCAGCATGCTCAGATTCGAGTGGGATCCCAAGAAAGCGCAAGCCAACCTGCGCAAACATGGGGTGAGCTTCGAGGACGCTCAGACAGTGTTTGCAGATGAAAACGCCAAACTGATTGACGACCCAGACCACTCCGAAGAAGAGGACCGATTTGTGCTGCTTGGCTTTAGCAGCAGCCTGAGATTGCTGGTGGTCTGCCACTGCTACCGATCTGCAGGTAAGCTGGTGCGCATCATCTCGGCCCGCAAGGCCGAAGGCCGCGAGCGAAACGCCTACCCATGAAGGTGATCTATGCGCAAGGAATATGACTTCACCGCGGCACGCAAGAACCCATACGCCGCGCAGTTGAAAAAGCCGGTGACCATACGCCTGGACCAAGAAGCGGTGACCTACTTCAAGTCACTCGCGGACGAGACAGGCATTCCCTACCAAAGCCTGATCAATCTCTACCTTCGCGATTGCGCGGCATCGAAAAAGAAAATCAATCTCGCCTGGGCATAGGGTCATCAGGCTGCCGCCGAGTGCGGTCCAAGCCTCGCTCCAGCGCCGCGCCAAAGGCCGACCCACTCGCCAGACCATCCGATCGCCGGCCCAGCGCCGGAAAGTGCTTTAGAACGTCTTGGCCTCTGGATCGCCGGTTCTTCACACGCGTGTCACATCGCCGCTGTGAAATCCGCTCATCCAAGGGAGTGGTCAAGACATGTCAACATCAATCAATCGCCGCAATTTCATGGTCACCGCGTCCACCGGCGCGGCGGTTCTGGGCAGCACGCTCGCCGGCTGCAGCGACGCCAGCGCCAGGCCGGCCGAATTCAAATACGGCGTGGCGAGCGGCGACCCGCTGGCCGACCGGGTGATCCTCTGGACCCACGCCAAGATCGCCGACAGCACCGACCCGGTCGGCATGAGCTGGCAGGTGGCGGGCGACAGCGCGTTTTCCAGTATCGTCGGTTCGGGCCGGGTCGGTACCAGCGAGGCCACTGGTTTCACGGCCAAGGTCGATGCGTCCGGCTTGAGCGCAGGCACGACGTATTTCTACCGCTTCATCGACGACGCCGGCGTGGTCTCGCCAGTCGGCACCACCCGCACGCTGCCGGCGGCCAATACCTCATCGGTGAGCTTTGCAGTGTTCTCCTGCAGCCTGTACTCGGAAGGCTTTTTCAACACCTACGACGCAGCCTCGAAGTCCGATGCGCAGTTCGCCGTCCACCTGGGCGACTACCTCTATGAATACGGCGCCGATCCCAAGCAGTTCGGCAACACCGACGCGGTCAAGCTCGGACGTGTCACCGTGCCAGCCAATGATATGGTCAGCCTGAGCGACTACCGCACGCGCTATGCGCTCTACCGGTCCGACGCCAGCCTGCAGGCGCTGCATGCCAAGATGCCCTGGATCACGGTCTGGGACGACCATGAGTTCGCCAACAACGCCTATGTCGGCGGCGCCGAGAACCACAACCCAGCCACCCAAGGTGACTGGATCACGCGCAAGAACATCGCCGCCCGGGCTTACCACGAGTGGATGCCGATCCGAACGCCCGACGCGGCCAATCTGCTCAAGATCTACCGCAGCTTCGACTTCGGCAGCCTGTTCAGCCTGCACATGCTCGACACCCGGATCGAGGGCCGCGACCGCCAATACGACAGCTATGGCGACGCCGACGGTGGCTTGGCGCGCTACGGCACCGCGCTGGCCTCGGGCACCGACGCGAGCCACCGGATGATCAGCAGCGCCCAGCAGACCTGGCTGACCGAAGGTCTGAAGAAGTCGGGCGCTGTCTGGCAGTTTCTGGGCAACCAGGACATCATGGCCAAGATGTGGTTCCCGGCCTCGGTGCTACAGGTTGCGGCCACCGGTGGCGATCCGAGCGTGGCCATAGGCGATTACCTGACCGCCAAAGCCACCCGGGCCGCTGCGGGCGCGGGCGCGCTGACGCCCACCCAGACCGCGCTGCTGAACCCAGCGGTCAACCCCAGACTGCCTTACAACCTGGATTCCTGGGACGGTTACCCCAGCAACCGCGAAGCCGTGCTGCAAGCGGTCAAGGCCCAGGGCAAGAAACTGGTCGCGCTGTCGGGCGATTCGCACAACGCCTGGTTCGCCAACCTGACCACACTGGCCGGCGAGAAAGTCGGCGTTGAGTTTGCCGGCTCATCGGTCACCGCGCCGGGCTTCGAGAGCGCCGGCCTGGGCGGCCTGGCCAGGATCGACGACCTGAACTACAGCGACAGCATCCGCCGCGGCTACCTGCTGATGACGGTCACTGCGGCCGCCGTCAAGGGCGACTTCGTCTTCGTCAGCACAGTCAAGTCGACCACTTACACCACGGCCGTGGGCAAGTCGGTCACTGTCACGGCTTCGGGCGCGGTCAGTTACGTCTGAGCGCCCCAAGGCCGGCTGAAGCCGGCCGCCCCCCGTGGGGTCAAGCTGCAAAGCCACATTTGCTTGAGAGCGCCCCCGGCGATCAGCGGCTGCATACGCCTTACATCAGATCACATCAGCTCATGTCGGGGCCACGGCCCACGGGTCCAGCAGTTGCACCGGCAGACCTGCGAAGTCGCGCATATTGCGCGTCACCAGCACCAGGCCATGCTGCGCAGCCGTGGCGGCCAGCAGGCTGTCGATGGCCGGCAGCGGCCGGCCGGCTGCCGCCACCATTCGGCCCCAGCGGTCGGCCACGGCCATGTCGATGCCCAGAATGCGGCCAGTGAAGAAGGCCGGCAGGTCGGCTTCAAGCCAGTCGTTCAGGCGCATTCGCCGCTGCGCGTCGGCCACGGCTTCGATGCCTTTGCGGATTTCGCCCAAGGTGAGCACGCTGAGATAGAGGGTGCTCACCGGTCGCGCAGCAAACCAGCCCTGCACCGCCTTATTCGGCGCCTTGCGCCGAAGCTCCGACAGCACGTTGGTATCGACCAGATAGCTCACAGCCTAGGCACCCGGCGCGTGCGGCTGCGCTCGCGCTCGAAGGCCGGCTCATCGCTGCCCGCCAGTGGCGAGGCCTGCATGAAGTCCAACAACGAGCCCTTGGCCTGCGACAGCGTGTCGAAGGTGGCTTGCGACACCAGCACCGCCACCGGCTTGCCGTGCAAGGTGATGCCCTGCGGCGCCGCTTGCGCGCGCTTGACGAGCTCGGACATGCGGGCCTTGGCTTCCTGCAGTTGCCAGTGTTCCATGGGGGATTCTCCAAATCTGACCAGACTGGTCATATTGTAGGCGGCGCGGCTCGGCTGGCGAAGTGCGCCCAGGCAGTGCGGTAGTCTTCCTCGCGCTCGGCTAGGCTGAACGGCGCGACGTATTGAATCGTTCTGCGGACCGGGCCGGAGCCTGATCGACGACCTGAACTACAGCGACAGCATCCGCCGCGGCTACCTGCTGATGACGGTCACTGCGGCCGCCGTCAAGGGCGACTTCGTCTTCGTCA